>JAOPWJ010000008.1 GCA_025965715.1 Blastococcus sp.
CGTCGTCCGGACGAAGGCACCGCCCTTGCCGGGCTTGACGTGCTGGAAGTCGGTGACGGTCCAGAGCTGGCCGTCCAGGTTGAGGACGATGCCGTTCTTCAGGTCGTTGGTGGTAGCCATCTAGAGAACCAGCAGTTCCTTGCTCGTGAGGGTCAACAACTCGGGCTCGTCGTCCGTGACGATCAGGGTGTCCTCGATCCGGACACCGCCGTGGCCGGGCAGGTAGACGCCTGGCTCCACGGTGACGGCCATGCCAGCGGCCAGGGTACCCGCGCCGAGCTGGCCGATGCCGGGTGCCTCGTGGATCTCCAGGCCGACGCCGTGCCCGAGGCCGTGGGAAAAGTGCTCGCCGTGGCCCGCGTCGACGATGACCTGGCGGGCGGCCGCGTCGACGGCGACGACGTCGGCCCCGACGGCCAGGGCGGCCCGGCCGGCCGACTGCGAGGCCGCCACCAGCTCGTAGATCTCCCGCTGCCAGTCGGCGGCGTGCCCCAGGACGACGGTGCGGGTCATGTCGGAGTGGTAGCCCTCGACGGTCGCACCGAAGTCGAGCTTGAGGAGGTCGCCGTCGCGCAGCACCGTCGAGTCGGGCCGGTGGTGCGGGATGGCTGAGTTGGCGCCGGCGGCCACGATGGTCTCGAACGACGGCGCCTCCGCGCCGAGCTGCAGCATGCGGGCGTCCAGCTCCCGGCCGACCTCGAGCTCGGTGCGTCCGGGGCGCAGGGCACCCTCGGTCGCGAGCTCGGCCAGCGCCTGGTCGGCCACCGTGCACGCCCGGCGCAGCGAGTCGATCTCCTCGTCGTCCTTGATCTCCCGCTGAGCCTCGACCGCCCGGCGTACCGAGGACAGCTCCGCGCCGCCGGCGTCGGCCAGGACCTTTTCCAGGGCGGCCAGGCCGTCGACGGTGAGGTCGTGGGACTCGTACCCCAGCCGGCCGATCCCCCGCTGGACGGCGGCGCGGGCCAGGGCGGCGACCGTCGCGCGGTCGACCAGCAGCTCCACGTCGGGCACCTGCGTGCCGGCCTGCGTGGTGTAGCGGCCGTCGGTGCCGAACAGGTCGGCGCCGTCGGTGCGCACGAGCAGCACGCCGTTGGAGCCGGTGAACCCGGTCAGGTAGCGGACGTTGAGGAGATTGGTGACGAGGACGGCGTCGAGGCCCTGCGCGGCCGCGGTCGCACGGAGGGCGTCGCGCCGCTGCGCCGTCCGGCTCATCTCACGCCCTGCTGGGCCAGCCACCCGAGCGCCAGGATGTAGCCGCTCACGCCGAGACCGGCGATGACGCCGTCGGCGACCCCGGAGACGTAGGAGTGGTGCCGGAACTCCTCGCGCGCGTGGATGTTGGTGATGTGCACCTCGACCAGGGGTGCGTTCAGCCCGGCGAGGGCATCCCGCAGCGCCACGGACGTGTGCGACCACCCACCGGGGTTGATCAGCACCGGGTCGCCGGCGTCGGACGCGGCATGGATCCAGCGCAGCATCTCGCCCTCGTCGTCGGTCTGGCGCACCTGCACCTCCACGCCCATCTCGCGGCCCGTGGACTCCACCAGGTCCACCAGCTCGACATGGGTGGTCGTGCCGTACTTCTCCGGCTCGCGGAGGCCGAGCCGGCCGAGGTTGGGGCCGTTCAGCACCTGGATGGTCATGGTTGCTCCTCGCTCGCCGGGGTGGCGGGGTGGGTGGACGACACGGCCGCCCAGGCGGCGTCGAGCCAGGCCTGGTCGGGGTCGGTCAGGATCGTGGGGTTGCCGAGACCGTCGAGGACGACGAACCGGAGCGATGAGCCCCGGGCCTTCTTGTCCACCCGCATCACCGACTGCAGCTGCGCCCAGTCGCCGGCGTACCGGGTGGGCAACCCCATCGCCTCGAGGAGCGACCGGTGCCGGTCGACCTCGGCACGCGACAGCAGCCCGGCCTGCCCACCCAGCTCGGCAGCGAAGACCAGCCCGACCGCGACCGCCTCGCCGTGCCGCCAGCGGAAGTCCTCGACCCGCTCGATGGCGTGGCCCAGCGTGTGGCCGTAGTTCAGGAACTCCCGGCGACCGACGTCGTAGAGGTCCTCGGCCACGGCGTCGGCCTTCACCCGCACCGCGCGCTCCATGAGCTCCTCGGTGTCCCGGCGGCCGCTGGGATCGGCCTCGAGCAGGTCGAGGACGACGGCGTCGGCGATGAAACCGCACTTGACCACCTCGGCCATCCCCGACCGGAACTCCGCGTCCGGCAGACCGGCCAGCACATCGGTGTCGGCGAGCACCGCCGTCGGCGGGTGGAACGACCCGACCAGGTTCTTGCCCGCGCGGGTGTTGATGCCGGTCTTGCCCCCCACGGCGGCGTCCACCATGCCCAGCACGCTGGTGGGCACCTGCACGACCCGCACTCCTCGGGTCCAGGTCGCCGCGACGAAGCCCGCCAGGTCGGTCACCGCTCCCCCGCCGATCCCGACCACGGCGTCGGACCTGGTGAGCCGCAGCCGTCCGAACTCCTCCCAGAGCCCGGCGGCCACGTCGGCGGTCTTCGCCGCCTCCCCGTCGGGAACGACGAGCGCCTCGGCGGCCACCCCGGCGGTCTGCAGGGTCTCGACCGCCGCGCCGGCGACGGCGGCCAGCGGCGGAGCGTGCACGACCACGGCCCGCGCGGTGCCGGCCAGGACCGTGCCGAGCTCGGCGGTGGCGCCCGGGCCGATGACGACCTCGTAGGGCTTGTCCCCTGCGACGGTCACCCGCCTCATCGGCCGGCTGCCTTCGGTGCCACGGCGGCCAGCACGTCGGCCACGACGTCGGCGGGTTCCCGGCCGCTGGTGCTGACGGTGGAGGTGGCGACCTCGGCGTAGAGCGGTGCGCGGGTCTCCAGCATCTGCCGGAGCATCGCCCGCGGGTTGACGGCGAGCAGCGGCCGGTCCCGCGAGAACCCGACGCGCCGGGCCGCCGAGGCGACGTCGATGTCGAGCCGGACCACGGTGCCGCCGCCTCGGCCGTACTGGGTCAGCAGCTCCCGGGTCGCGGCACTCATCACGGCACCCCCGCCGAGGGCGACCACGCCGTCGGACTCGGCGAGCGCCCGGGCCACCGCCTGCTCCTCCAGCGCGCGGAAGTGCGGCTCGCCGGAGGTGACGAAGAGGTCGGCGACAGAGGAGCCGGTGGCCGCCTCGATGTCCTGGTCGGTGTCGCGGAAGGCGACGCCGAGCGTCTCGGCCACCGCCGTCCCGACGGTCGTCTTGCCCGACGCCGGCGGCCCGACCAGGACCAGCAGAGGTGCGCTCACCGGATGGGCAGCGCGTCGAGGTAGGCCTGTGCGTTGCGCCGGGTCTCGGGCACCGAGTCGCCGCCGAACTTCTCGAGCACCGCGTCGGCGAGGACGAGGGCGACCATGGCCTCCATGACGACGCTGCCGCGCGGCACCGCGCACGCGTCGCTGCGCTGGTTGATCGCGACGGCCGGCTCCCCGGTGGCGGTGTCGATGGTGGCCAGCGCCCGGGGCACGGTCGAGATCGGCTTCATCGCCGCACGCACACGGAGCACTCCCCCGTTGGTCATCCCGCCCTCGATGCCACCGGCCCGGTCGGTGCGCCGCGTGGCGCGGCCGTCGGCCAGGTCGATCTCGTCGTGGGCCACCGAGCCTCGGCGGCGGGCGGTCTCCAGGCCGTCACCCACTTCCACGGCCTTCACCGACTGCACGCCCATGAGCGCGCCGGCGAGCCGGGAGTCCAGCCGGCGGTCCCAGTGCACGTGGCTGCCCAGCCCCGGCGGAAGGCCGTGCACGACGACCTCGATCACGCCGCCGAGGGTGTCGCCGTTCTTCCGGACGTCGTCGATCTCGGCGACCATCTGCGCGCTCGTGGCGGGATCGGCACAGCGCACCGGGTCGTCGTCGATCCGCGGGTTGTCCCCCGGCCCGGGCAGGACGCCGTCGGGCACGGTCACCGGCCCGATCGCCACCACGTGGCTGACCACCTCGACCCCGACGACCTGCCGCAGGAAGGCCGACGCGATCGCCCCGAGCGCGACGCGGGCGGCGGTCTCCCGCGCGCTGGCCCGCTCGAGCACCGGACGCGCGTCGTCGAAGCCGTACTTCTGCATGCCCGCCAGGTCGGCGTGGCCGGGGCGAGGCCGGGTGAGCGGGGCGTTGCGCGCCTGACCGGCCAGCACCTCGGGATCGACCGGATCGGCCGACATCACCGTCGTCCACTTCGGCCACTCGGTGTTGCCGATCTGCACGGCGATCGGGCCGCCCTGGGTGCGGCCGTGCCGCACGCCACCGGTCAGGGTCACCTCGTCCTGCTCGAAGGACATCCGGGCACCCCGGCCGTGGCCGAGGCGGCGGCGGGCGAGGGCGACGTCGAGGTCGGCGGTCTGCACCTCCACGCCGGCCGGGAGGCCTTCCAGGATGGCGGTGAGCTGCTGACCGTGCGACTCACCTGCGGTCAGCCAGCGCAACATGCCGCAGAGTCTGCCATTCGAGGGGCATGGGTCCTTCAACTAGCCGAGGCCGGCGACGGCCAGCGCCAGCACCGCACCGACGAGCAGCGGCGGGCCGAGCGGGACGGCGGTGCGCCAGCCGGCCCGGCGCGTGGCCACGAGGGCAAGGGAGACGACCGCGCCGATGACCAGCCCGAGGAAGACGCCGGCCAGCACGACCTCCCAGCCGACCCAGCCCAGCACCAGGCCGAGCAGGGCCAGCAGCTTGACGTCGCCGAAGCCGAGCCCCCGCGGATGGACGGCCGCCGCGAGGGCCGCCAGGGCGAACCCGACGGCGGCGGCGGCGAGTGACCGCAGCAGCGCGTGCCAGGACCCGAGGACGACGGCGTCGGCGGCCAGCGCGACCGAACAGACCGCGTACGCAGGAAAGGTGACCCGGTCGGGCAGCCGGTGGACGGCGAGGTCGACGGCGCCCAGCACGATCGCGGCGCCGGCCGCCCAGGCCAGCGCGACCGTGGCCGGACGGAGACCCGTCAGCAGGACGGCACCGGCGAGCAGACCGGCGAGCAGCACCGTGGTGAGCGCGACCCGCGGGAGGGAGGCGCGCTCGCGGTCCGCGCCGATCAGCCGCACGGCTGTACGCGCCAGCCACGGACCGAGCACGAGCGAGAGCGGCAGGACGGCGACGAGCAGCACCGTGCGGCCGGACATCTCCGGGTCAGGCAGCGCCGACGGCCGCGTCGAGCGCGCTGCGCATGGCGGCGATCGGGGCCGGCCGGCCGGTCATCAGCTCCACCTGGACGGTCGCCTGCCAGAACAGCACCTCCAGGCCGCCCACGACGGTGCCGCCGGCCATGGTGATCCGCTGGGCGAGCGGCGTGGGCCACGGCGCGTAGAGCACGTCGAGAACGGTGTGCTCGGCCCGCCAGTCGAGACCCAGCACGTCGGGCTGGGCGAAGATCGGCACGGTGCTCACCACCAGCGGGGCCTCGAGGTCGGCCTCGGCGAGGGAGGTGACGCTGCAGGAGACGTCCAGGACCCCCAGGACGCGGCGGACGTCATCCGCCCGTGCCGTGTTCCGGACGACGATGTCGATGTGCTGGGCGCCCAGCGACGAGAGCGCCACCACCGCGGCGGCCGCCGTCCCCCCGGCGCCGATGACGGCCGCGTGGCCGACCCGCTCCACGCCCGCCAGCTGCAGGGCCATGCCGACGCCGGTGACGTCGGTGTTCTCCGCCCGCCACCCCGTGTCGGTACGGATCAGCGTGTTGGCCGCGCCGAGCAACCGTGGCAGCGGCTCGACCGCCTGAGCGGCCTCGACCGCGGCCTGCTTGCACGGCATCGTCACGGAGAACCCGCGCCACTCCTCACCCAGCCCGGCGAGCAGCACCGGCAGGTCCTCGGCGCCGATGTCCAGCGCGTCGTAGGTCCAGTCGTCCAGGCCGAGCGCCGCGTAGGCCGCCCGGTGCAGCAGAGGTGACAGCGAGTGCCCCACCGGGCGCCCGAGGACCGCGGCCCTCATGCCGGGAACCCGCTCACCGGACGGCTCATCCGCCCGGGTGGTCCCGCAGCCACTGCTGGAACAGGAGCACGTTCTGCTGGTGCTCCTCGCCGGTGACGGCGAACCGCGTGTCCCCGGTGTCGGGGTCGACGACCACGAAGAAGCGCCAGTCGCCCTCGGCCGGTGAGAGCACGGCACGCAGTGCGTCCTCACCGGGGTTGTCGATCGCTCCCGGCGGCAGGCCGGGGTGCACGTACGTGTTGTACGGCGACGGGTTCGCGCGGTCTCCCGCCGTGGTGGTGATGCCGCCCTTGCCGTTGGCGTAGTTGACCGTGGTGTCCAGCTGCAGGGGCATGCCGTCGGCCAGCCGGTTTTCCAGCACCCGGGCCACCTTGGCCATGTCCTCGGTCGAGCTCGCCTCGGCCTGCACCAGGCTGGCCTTGGTCACGACGACCAGCCGCTGGTCGGCCGGGATCTGCAGATCGTCGAGGGCGTGGACCGCCCGTTCGACCATCTGCTTCAGCATGTCCACGGGGCTGGTGTCGGGCTCGAAGTCGTAGGTGGCCGGGAAGAGGAAGCCCTCGACCTTGCCACCGGCGTAGGCGGGCAGACCCAGCGCGGCCGGGTCGGCCGCCGCCTTGTTCAGCTCCTCGATCGGGGTGCCGGTCCCCTCGGCAAGCTTGGCAAGGGTCGCCTCGACGGTGAGCCCCTCGCGGAGGGTGATCCGGGAGAAGAGCCGGGCGGCCGGGTCGAGCAAGAGGTCGACGGCAGCCTTGCCGCTCATTTCCGAGCGCATCCGGTAGACGCCGGGCTGGATGCCCGTCGCGTCCGGATCGGCCTCCGCGGCATCGACGAACGGCCCGACGGAGGCGACCACGCCGTCGTCGACGAGCGTCCGGGCGATGTCGCTCAGGGTGTCGCCCTGGTTGATCCGGATCTCCACGGCCCCGGTGCCCTGTCCGGTGAAATCGGCCGACGACGGACTGATCATGCCCAGCAGCTTGTCGCCACCGATGACGATGCCGACGACCAGGCCCGCGAGCACGACCAGGGTGATCAGCACGGCCACGGGGCTCCGGCGCCGTCGGCGTCGACCGCTCCGGGGGTCGTAGGGGGCGACGGGGATGTCCTCGTCGTGCAGGGACAGTCCGGTGGCGCCCAGGCCGCCCTCGGCACCGCCGCCGTGGCGGTCGTGCCGCGTGCGGCGCTTCGAGCGACGGCGCGCCGCGCCCTGCTCGACGTGCGCGCCGATGACCTCCAGGCCGCCGGTCTGGTCCCAGATGTGGGGGTCGAGGCGATGTGCGTCGGTCTGGTCGTCGGCCGCGTGGATCGCGTCGTGGTCCGAGGAGTGGTCCGTTTCGTCGTACCGGGCGTCGTCGTACCGGGCGTCGTCGTAGCCGCGTTCGTCCGCCGGGTGCGCGGGCTCCACCCGCCGCCGGCGGGTGATCGGGGGGTGGGCGACGGTGGCGGCGTCGTCGTCGAAGGACTCGTCGGGGGCGTCGTCGTAGCCGTCGCCGGAACCGTCGAGGAAGCGGTCGTGGTCCGCGCGCGGGCGCATCCGGTCCCAGACCCCGGCGGGCCGGGGCGGAAGAGGCGCGGAGGGGTGGGGCGTGGAGGGCTGGTGGTCGCGGCTCCCCGGGACGTTCCCCGGAGCACCGGGCTCCCAGGAGGACCGTCCAGAACCGTCGTCGTCGCTGTGCCGGGCACTCAGGGGGTGACCGGGGTGGTCGCTGGAGCCGTAGGACCACCAGGCCGGCTCGGCCACCGGACCGGTGGAGTCGGAGAAGCGGTCGGAGAGACCCGGGACGCGGCCGAAGCCGTTGGTGGAACGGCCGGCAGCGGCATAGGTGTGGTCGTGCGCGGACCGGTTCCGCGACCGTCCGACGGGAACGTCGTCCTCGCTCGGGCGGGGGGCCGCCGGGCCGAGGGACTCGCGGGGGTTCCGGTCGCGAGCCGGGTAGTTCCGCGCCGGGTACCGGCGCGCGGAGGGGACGCCGGCGGCGTCGTCGTCGGCAGGCGCGTGTCGTCCTCGCCGCCCCGGGCCGCCGGGCGCGGTCACGAGCTCGCCCGCCGACTGTCGAGGAACTGTTGCAAGATGACCACGGCGGCCGCCTGGTCGATGACCGGGCGCTGCTTGCGGCTGTCGATGCCGCCCTCGCGCAGGTGACTTGCTGCGGTCACGGTGGAAAGCCTCTCGTCGATCAGGTTCACCGGCACATCCGGAATCCGGTCGGCTAGTTCCTGAGCGTAATTGGCCGCATCCGCTGCGGAGGCGCCCGACGCACCCGACAGGTGCACCGGCTCTCCCACGACCACCTCTGCCACCTCGTGTTCCACGACGAGGGCCGCCAGCCGGTCCACGTCCGACAGATTCTTGGCCCGGCGAAGGGTCTCGAGCGGGCTGGCGAGCGTGCCGGTCGGGTCGGAGAGCGCCACACCGACCCGGACCGTACCGACGTCGACGCCCAGCACCCGGCCGGCCGGCCGGTCCTGCGACCCGGGCCGCGGTGGCACCTTCAGGTGCTGCGGCCAGCCGCCGCTGAGGTCGATCTCCGTGGTCTCGTGCGAGACCGGCGGAAAGCCACGGCCAAGGTCGAGCTCCGTGGTCGGGTGGTACGTCGGCTGCGGCCCGGTCGACGGGGTCGGCCGCGGACGCGCGGGCGGCACGGCCGGCAGCTCACGCCGCCGTTCGCCCACCGGACCGGTCTCGTCGGGCCTGTGCTCGTGTCCTGACACGGGTGTCACCTCCCAGTGGCGGTCGCAACCGCCTGCTCGCCGGCCTGCAACGCCGCGGGGATACCCGCGGGATCCGTTCCGCCGCCCTGCGCGACGTCAGCCTTGCCGCCCCCGCGCCCGCCGACCGCCGGGGCCGCTGCCCGCAGCAGGTCGTGAGCGGAGAGTCCCGCCTCCAGCGCGGCCGGGTTCAGCGCGGCGACGAGAGCCACCTTGCCACCAGACTCCGACGCCAGCAGCACCACCGACGGCCGGTCGGCGGAAAGTCGCCCGCGAACGTCGAGCGCCAGGGCGCGCAGGTCGCCACCACCGAGTCCGGCTGGCGACCCGGTGACCAGGGCGACGCCGCCCACGTCGCGCGCCGACGCGGTGAGCTGTCCGGCTGCGACCAGCGTCTGCTGACCGCGGAGTTCGGCCAGCTCCTTGTCGGCATCGCGCAGCCGGGCGAGCATGCCGCTGACCCGGTCGACCAGACCGTCCTGTGGCGCCTTCAGCAGGTCGGCGAGCTGGCGGACCAGGTCACGCTCGCGCGCCAGGTACCGGAAGCCCTCCAGCCCGACGACCGCCTCCACGCGCCGCACGCCGGAGCCCACCGAGGACTCGCCGGTGAGCGCGAGGGTTCCGATCTGGGCGCTGCCGCGCACATGCGTGCCACCGCACAGCTCCCGGGACCACGGGCCCCCGATCTCCACGACGCGCACCTGCTCGCCGTAGGTCTCGCCGAACAGCGCCAGGGCGCCGAACGCCCGCGCCTCGGGCAGCGTCATGTAGGAGGCGGTGACCCGGTGGTCGGCGCGGACCGCCGCGTTTGCGACGTCCTCCACGTCGGTGCGCTGCAGGGCGGTCAGCGCGCCCTGCCAGGCGAAGTCCAACCGGAGGTAGCCGGGCCGGTTGTAGGAGCCCGACTGCAGGGCCTGGGGGCCGAGCACCTGCCGCAGCGCCGCGTGCACCACGTGCGTGCCCGAGTGCGCCTGGCACGCCGACAGCCGCCACTCGTAGTCCACCTCGGCGGTCAGTTCGGCGCCCTGCCGGAGCTCACCCTCGAGCACCCGCACCTGGTGTGCGACCAGGCCCTTGACCGGGCGCTGGACGTCGACGACCTCGGCGCGGCCGCCGTCCCAGACGAGATGGCCGGCGTCGGCGACCTGGCCACCGGACTCGGCGTAGAACGGCGTGCGGTCGAGGACGACCCGCACGATCTCCCCGGGACCGGCGACGACCGGGCCCTCGTCGGCTTCTGCCACGAGGCCGAGGACGCGGGAGTCGGTGCTCAGGGCGTCGTAGGCCCGCCAGTCGGTGGGACCGTGCTCGGTGAGCAGCCGCCGGTAGGCGAGGTCGTCGACCGCGCCGGTCCGCTTGGCGCGCGCGTCGGCACGCGCGCGATCGCGCTGCTCCTTCATGAGCGCGCGGAAGCCCTCTTCGTCGACGGTCACCCCCTGCTCGGCGGCCATCTCGAGGGTGACGTCGATCGGGAACCCGAACGTGTCGTGCAGCGAGAAGGCCTGGTCGCCGGAGAGCGCGGCTCGGCCGGCCTTCTTCGCCTGCGTGACGGCGGTGTCGAACAGCGTCGTACCGGCCGACAGAGTGCGCCGGAATGCCTCCTCCTCGGCATAGGCGACCGTGGAGATGCGAGCGAAGTCCGTGCCCAGCTCGGGGTAGCTGGGGCTCATCGCGTCGCAGGAGACGGGCAGCAGCTCGGGCAGGGTCGACTCGTCGACGCCGAGCAGCTTCATGGAGCGGACGGCGCGGCGCAGCAACCGACGCAGGATGTAGCCGCGGCCCTCGTTGCCGGGCGTCACGCCGTCCCCGATGAGCATGAGACCGCTGCGCACGTGGTCGGCCACGACCCGCAGCCGTACGTCGGCCTCGTGATCACGCCCGTAGGTGACCCCGGCCAGCTCGGCCGCCCTGCGCAGTACGGGCGCCACCTCGTCGATCTCGTACATGTTGTCGACGCCCTGCAGCAGGTAGGCCACCCGCTCCAGGCCCATGCCGGTGTCGATGTTCTGCTTGGGCAGCTCGCCGAGGATCGGGAAGTCCTTGCCCTCGCCGGCCCCCCGCTCGTACTGCATGAAGACGAGGTTCCAGATCTCCAGGAACCGGTCGCCGGCCCTGTCCACGGCCGGACCGCCGTCGGGGCCGAACTCCGGCCCGCGGTCGACGAAGATCTCCGAGCAGGGCCCGGCCGGCCCGGGTGCGCCGGTGGACCAGTAGTTGTCCTCCATGCCCAGGCGCTGGATCCGCTCCTTGGGCAGCCCGGCGATGCGGTGCCAGGCGTCGGCCGCCTCGTCGTCGTCCAGGTAGACCGTCGCCCAGATGTTCTCGGGGTCGAAGCCCAGCCCACCGTCCTCCACCCGCCCGGTGATCAGCTCCCAGGCGTAGGAGATCGCGCCTTCCTTGAAGTAGTCACCGAAGGAGAAGTTGCCGTTCATCTGGAAGAACGTGCCGTGCCGCGTTGTCTTGCCCACCTCCTCGATGTCGAGGGTGCGGACGCACTTCTGCACGCTGGTCGCCCGCGGGTACGGCGCGGGCTCGCGACCGGTCAGGTACGGGATGAACGGCACCATGCCGGCCACGGTGAACAGCAGCGAGGGGTCCGGGGAGACCAGCGAAGCACTGGGCACGACGGTGTGCCCGCGCTCGGCGAAGTGCTCGAGGAATCGGCGGCGGATCTCGGCGGTCTGCATCTTCAGGATCTACTCAGTTCTGCGGGGACGGGCCACGGGCAGATCGGGCACGTGGCGCCGGCCGGGGTCAGTGATGCCGGCCGGGATCAGAGGTCGGCTGCGTGCGCGCCGTGCCGGCGACCGGGCAACTGGACCTCGTCGCCGGTGGGGAGGGGCGCGTCGAGACCGGTGCCCGAGCGGAGCTCGGCCTCCCGCTCGGCGGCCGCGGCCCGGATGTCGGCGCCGAAGTCGCCGATCGCGTCGGCCAGGTCCCGCAGGCCCTCGGCGATCGAGCCGGCGATGCCCTTGGGAGTGATCTTGTCGGCTGCGGCGCTGAGTTTGCGAACGACCAGCGCACCGATCGTGACACCCATGGCGAGCCAGAACAGCCGGCGCATCAGGCGGTCCGCCGTGCGGCGCGGCGGGCGCGGCGCTCTTCCTTGTCACGGCGCGAGGCCTCGGCCAGCGCAGCACCCTCACGCCGCTTCTTCGTCGCACTGCGGACGCCGTAGCTGAAGGCCGCGACCTTGATCAGCGGGCTGCCCAGCGTGGCGGCGACGACGCTGGTGAGCGCCGCGACGTTGCTCGAGACGTTGGCGGCGTTGCCGGTGATGTCGTCGACGCGCGCGAGGTTGCTGTTCACGTGCGCGACCGTGGTGCTGGCCTGGTCGAGGATCGGGGCGGACTGCTCCCGGGCCTGCCGGATGGTCAGCGTGGTCTCGTCGAGTGTGCGGCCCAGCTTGAGCAGGGGGAACGCGACCAGCACCACCAGCAGCACCAGGGCCCCGGCCGCAATCAGCCCGGCGATCTCTCCTACGGACACCCCTGCTCCCACTCTCTGTGTCGACGCGAGCTATCGCGTGCGTTCTGCTCGCCGGCCCGGCGTCGGTTCCGGCGTGGTCACCCTAGCCGCGGGCGAGATCGGGCGTCCGTGCCCCGCCGGACGGCTCAGCGTGAGCGGCGGACGATCGCTCGGAGCTTGGCCAGTCGCTCGACCAGCCGGGCCTCCGCGCCACGGCTGGTGGGCCGGTAGTAGTCCTTGCCCACCAGTGCATCCGGCGGGTACTGCTGCGGGACGACGCCGTCGGGATGGGCGTGCGGATAGTCGTAGGTCTTGCCGTGACCGAGCTTCGAGGCCCCGGCGTAGTGGGCGTCGCGCAGACCCGGCGGCACCGGCCCCGCGAGCCCGGCGTGCACGTCGGCCATCGACTCGCTCATACCCACCGTGACAGCGTGGGACTTCGGCGCGGTGGCCAGGTGGACGACGGCCTGCGCCAGCGGGAAGTGCCCTTCCGGCATGCCGATGAAGGCGACGGCGTCGGCGGCGGCGACCGCGGTCAGCAGCGCCGTCGGGTCGGCCATGCCGATGTCCTCGCTGGCGGAGATGACCAGCCGGCGGGCGATGAACCGCGGGTCCTCACCCGCCGCGACCATCCGGGCCAGATAGTGCAGCGCGGCGTCGACGTCGCTGCCGCGGATCGACTTGATCAGCGCGCTGGCGACGTCGTAGTGCTGGTCGCCCTGCCGGTCGTAGCGGACGGCTGCCTGCGCGACCGCCGTCTCCAGCGTCGCCAGGTCCAGCACGTCGGCGCCTGCCGCCTTCGCCGCGCCGGCCCCGGACTCGAGCGCCGTGAGCGCCTTACGTGCGTCACCGCCCGCGATTCGGACCAGGTGGTCCTCGGCATCCTCGGGAAGGGTGACTGCGCCGGCGAGCCCGCGCTCGCTGGTGAGCGCGCGCCGGAGGACGGCGCGGAGGTCGTCGTCGGACAGCGGCTGCAGCGCGAGGACCAGACTGCGGCTCAGGAGCGGGCTGACCACGGAGAAGAACGGGTTCTCTGTCGTGGCCGCGATGAGGCTGACGATCCGGTCCTCCACCGCCGAGAGCAGGCTGTCCTGCTGGGTCTTGGAGAACCGGTGGACCTCGTCGATGAACAGGACGGTGCGCCGGCCGGCGTAGGTGAGCTCGCGCTTCGCCGCCGTGATGACCGCGCGCACCTCCTTGACCCCGGCGTCGAGCGCGGAGAGCTGGACGAACTGCCGCTTGGTGGCCAGGGAGATGACGTGCGCGAGCGTGGTCTTGCCGGTGCCGGGCGGGCCGTAGAGCACGAGCGACATCGGCTCGTCGGACTCGACCAGCCGCCGCAGCGGCGCCCGGGGGCCGAGGAGGTGCTGCTGACCGACGACTTCGTCCAGGGCGCGCGGCCGCATCCGGACGGCGAGCGGCGCGCCGGCATCCACCTCCGCCGTGGCGGTGCCCTCTCGCGGGTCGTCGAAGAGCGAACTCACGGTTGCGACGCTACCCGTGGGGCACGACAGCGCCCGTGCATCAGCGACGCATCGGAGATCTGGCAGTCGGAGCGATAGGTCTGGGCGCCATGCCCCTGTCGACGAGGGAGGACCGCCCGAGCCGGGAGGACGCCGTCGCCACGGTGCACGCCGCCCTGGACGCCGGGGTGACGCTGATCGACACGGCCGATGCCTACGCACGGGACGAGTCGGAGTTCGGGCACAACGAGTCGCTCGTCGCCGAGGCGCTGGCCGCCTACGGCTCCGGGGCCGCTGAGGTGTTGGTCGCGACCAAGGGCGGCCATACGCGGCGCGGCTCGGAGTGGGGGCTGGACGGCACCCCGGGGTACCTGCGCCGGGCCTGCGAGGCGTCGCTGCGGCGCCTCGGTGTCGAGGCCATCGGGTTGTATCAGTTCCACCGCCCCGACCCGGCGACGCCGTGGGAGGAGTCGATGGGCGGGCTGCGCTCGCTGTTCGACGACGGCCTCGTGCGCATGGTCGGCATCTCCAACGCGGACGTCGCGCAGATCGAGACCGCCCGGAAGATCGTCGGCGACGCCCTGGTGAGCGTGCAGAACCAGTTCTCCCCCGCCTACCTGTCCTCCGCCGACGAGCTGGTCCATTGCGCCGCCGTCGGGCTGGCCTGGCTGCCGTGGAGCCCCTTCGGCGGGGTGTCGGCGGCGGATTCGCTGGGTGCCGACGCACCGGCGTTCGCCGAGGTCGCCGCGGAGCTGGGGGTCTCGGTCTACCAGGTGACGCTGGCCTGGCACCTGGCCCAGGCGGGCGCCGTCGTCCCCATCCCCGGCGCCTCCCGGCCGTCGTCCATCCGCGACTCGGCTGCTGCCGCCGATCTGCAGCTGTCCGCCGACCACCTGGCCCGCCTCAACGCCGCCACCGCGACCGACTGACGAGTTGTCGCCGTCGACACGGCCGAACACGCCGGTCGCGACGACGACAACCCCGCAGTCGCCGTATCCACAGCCGACGCCGTTGTCCACGGACCGCGAGGATGGCTCGTCCGCGCCCGCAGCACGACTCAATGTCGCCTGGTGGACGGACACGAACTCGGGACGTCGTACACGTGGCCGGCCGCTCGCGCGGCCGGTCTGACCCGAGCAGGACTCCGGGACGACGGCGTGCGGGTGACCCGCGGCGCGTACGTCTCCCGCGCGGTCCCGCTGACGCTGGCGAGCGCCTGTCGAGCGGCCGAGCGGGTGCTGCCGCGCGGCTCGGTCTTCTCTCACTTGACCGCGGCGGGGCTGCTCGGTGCGCCGGTCCCCCATGTCTGGCCGCTGGAGATCGACGTGCCGCCCGGATCCGTGCGACCGCAACGGCGACGCATCCGCACGCACGTGCGGAACCTGCGGCCCGACGACGCCGTCTCGCTGGGCGGCGTGCCGGTGACGAGCGGAGCCCAGACGCTGCTCGACCTGTCGGCGAGGCTGGCGCCGGACGAGCTCGTTGCGGTCGGGGACGCCCTCTTCCGCGGCGGTCACCTCGATCAGGACCGACTGGACGAACGACTCGGACGAGCGACGGGCAGTCGGGGCGTGATCCTGGCTCGTCGGGTCGCACCACTGCTCACCCCGCTCGCCGCGTCGCGACCGGAGAGCATCTTCCGATACTGGCTCGTGGACAGCGACCTCCCCGATCCCCAGCCACAGGTACCGGTCCTCGACAGGTGGGGACAGGTGGTTGCGCACTCCGACCTCGGTTACGCCCGATGGAAGGTGGCGCTGGAGTACGAGGGCCGGCAGCACGCCGAACGCATTCAGTTCGCGCGCGATCTGGAGCGGTACTCACTGATGGCCGCCGACGGCTGGCTCGTGCTGCGCTTCGGCGCACCCCACCTGCACCGCCGCGACGCGGTGGTCGATCGCGTCGCGGGGGCGCTGCGAAGTCGGGGCGCCCGCTGGTGACCCTCGACTGCTGAGTTGCTGTCGGCGACACGGCACGACGCGCCGGGACGACCGACGACAACTCAGCAGTCGGCCAAGAGGGGCAGAAGTCAGCGGCCGAGGATCTGCTTCAGGGCCGCGAGGACGAGCAGGACCTTGTCCGGGGTGGCGTTGGCGCCCATGAGGCCGATCCGCCACACCGTGGCCGCGTAGGCACCGACCCCGCCGCCGATCTCGAGGTCGTACCGCTCGAGGAGTTCCTTGCGCACGGCGGCCGAGTCGACGCCCTCGGGAACCTTCACCGTGGTCAGCTCGGGCAGCCGGTGCCCCTCCGCGGCGAACAGCTCGAGGCCCATGTCCTGCAGCCCCTCGTGCAGCAGGCGGCCGGCCTCGGCGTGCCGCACGTGCACCGCGTCGATCCCCTCCGCCAGGATCCGGCCGAGCCCCGCGTGCAGCGACACGACCATGCCCGTCGGCGCGGTGTGGTGGTACGTGCGCCCCGACCCGGCGGCCTCGCCCGCGTAGCCCCCGAGCAGACCGAGGTCGAGGTACCAGCTCTGCGGCTTCTCGATGCGCCGCGCCCAGGCCCGGTCGTTGATCGTGAAGGGGGCCAGGCCCGGCGCCACGCCGAGGCACTTCTGCGAGCCCGAGTAGGCGAGGTCGACACCCCACTCGTCCAGCCGCACCGGGATGCCGCCGAGCGAGGTGACGCAGTCGGCCAGCAGCAGGGCGTCGCCCTTTCCGGCCGCAAGGGGTCGCAGGTCGGAGCGGACGCCGGTCGAGGTCTCGGCGTGGACGGCGGCGATCAGCTTCGGTGCGGGGTGCGCGTCGAGCACGCGGGAAGCGTCCACCGGCTGCCCCCACTCGTGGTCGACGCGCACGACCTGGGCGCCGCACCGCGACGCCACCTCGACCATGCGCTCGCCGAACAACCCGTTCACGGCCACCACGGCGACGTCACCGGGACCGACCGTGTTGACGAATGCGGCCTCCATGCCGGCCGATCCGGTCGCGGAGAGCGGTAGCGTCCGCCGGTTCGCCGTCCCGAAGACCTGCCGGAGCCACTCGGAGGTCTCGTCGAGGATTCCGAGGAAGACCGGGTCCAGGTGACCCAGGAGCGGCTGCCCGAGGGCCACGGTGGCCTCGGGGTAGGGGTTGGACGGTCCGGGTCCGAGCAGGGTGCGGGCACGCAGCGGCATGCCCCGGACGCTACCGGCGCCACCCCCTTTCGGGCGCGGACATCCCCAGGGGACGGCGCAGTGAGAGCTGGGCCAGGTAGCAGGCCGCCACGGACGCGAGTGCCGACGCGATGGCCAGGCGCGCCGCCGACGCGTCCACGGAGAAGTCCTCGTTGGCCAGCGCGTAGAGGTGCGCGGCGCACACCCACGAGCCGAATATCGTGACGGCGGTTACCCCGAGGAGGCGTTGCGCGGGGTCGAGCGCCAGCAGGGTGAGCGGCACGCAGGCCAGGGCCAGCACGATTGCCGGCTCGTTCTGCGCGAACCAGGGATATGCGAAGCGGAAGGTCACGATCTTCGTCACCGCCGCGCCCAGGACGACGACGGTCATGGCCGCCGCCGGCCAGCTGCGCCGGAGACCGGGCCGTGCGTGGAACAGCGGGGCGCGCAGCAGGACGACCACGGCGGCGAGCAGAGCCAGCGTTCCGAACACGGCGGCCCACCACCCCGGCCCCGCGGCGACACTCGCGTCGGTCTGGACCAGCCGCCCCAGCGTGGCCAGCACCTGGTCCAGCTGACTGAGCGCTGCCCCGGTCACCAGACCGCCGGCCAGCGCCGCCGCCCACTGCTCGCGCGCCACCGCGCCGAGGAGCAACGCCGCCACGACCAGTGGGAGGGCGACGGCCAGCACCCATGGCGGGGCAGCAAACCCCGAGTCATCGGCCCGGTTCCCGGACGACGCGTCGAAGACGAGGACCCGCGACAGCAGCTGGAGGACACCGCCCAACGCCAGGAGTGTCAGCACGAGCCGGACCGGCATCCCGGAGTCACCGTCCGCGGGAGGATCCGCCGGAGAAGGAGCCGGAGTCGGTGCGGACGCGGGTACCGCGGAGGGAGCGGACACAGCCGCAGCCGCAGGCGCAGGCACAGGCGCAGCCGCAGACACAGGCACAGACACAGGCACAGACACAGGCGCAGCCGCAGGCGCAGCCG
>JAOPWJ010000016.1 GCA_025965715.1 Blastococcus sp.
GCGGCGCGGCGCGGACGAGCGGCGGGCCGGCGAGGAGCGGCGGCCCGAGGACCGGCGGCCCGAGGAACGGTGGCCGCAGCGGTCCGCTCCTGCGCGGGGTGTGCCCCAGGACGAGCACTTCTCGACCGGCCCCATCCCCGTCGTGCGTCCCGAGGACCTCGACGACGAGCTCGAGGCCAGCCCCAAGGAGAGCGCCCTCGCGTGGCTGCGGTTCGCCGGCGAGCTGCTCATCGCCCTGGCCGCCGGCGTCGGCATCTTCTTCTTGGCGACGCTGCTCTGGGAGAACGTCCCCTACCTCGCCGTCCTCCTGGTTCCGTTTGCCGTGACCGGGCTGGTCGCCGGTGTCGGCGCGTGGCGACAGCGGCAGGGGCACGAGCCGGTGGGCCCTCGATTGCTGGCGATCCTGGTCGTGTCCGGCACCCTGCTGACCATCGCCCCCGCGGCGGGGCTGCTCGCCGCCGCCTGACCCGGCTCAGGCGTTCGCGTCGGCCCCCTCGTCGGGCTCGCGGGCGAACTCCTCGACGATCGCGGCACCGAAGGCATCGAGGTCGTCGGGGTTGCGGCTGGTGACCAGTCCGCCGTCGACGACGACCTCTTCGTCCACCCACTCGGCGCCGGCATTGCGCAGATCCGTCCGCAGGGACGGCCACGACGTCATGCGACGCCCGCGTACGACACCGGCCTCGATCAGCACCCATGGCGCGTGGCAGATGGCCGCCACCGGCTTGCCCGCGTCGAAGAAGGCCTGTACGAAGGCGACCGCGTCGGCGTCGGCGCGGACGAAGTCACCGTTGATGACCCCGCCCGGGAGGACGAGTGCCGCGTAGGAGTCCGGGTCGGCGGAGCTGAGAAGGGCGTCGACGCGTCGTTCCTCGCCCTTGTCGATGTGGTTGTACGCCGTGATGGTGCCCGCCGCGAACGACACCAGCTCGGGCTCCGCGCCCGCCTCCTCCAGCGTCTGCCATGGCCGGTCCAGCTCGACCTGCTCCACACCGTCGGTCGCGAGGACCGCCACCTTCATCCCGTCCAGTTCTCCTGCCATGCAGCCGCCGCTACCCGCGCCCCCGACGAGGCACACCCGCGCCCACTACGGTTTCCCCGTGCCTGCCTCCTGGTGTCCGCGCGGACGGCCGGGCGAGTGCTGACCGGCCACTGTGTCGCCGGGCACCGGTCACGGGACGCGGTGCGGGTCGCCGCCGGGCTGATCCCCGGGGGTTTCCGCGTGGCGCTCGGGCACGAACCAGGGCCGGCGGAGGACGCCGCGAGGGCCTTCGCAGACCTGATCGACGGCGTCGGTTCCGCCGGCATCGCGTCCGCGTGCGAGCTGACGCTGCCCGTCGGCCGGCTCGGGATCGCGACAACCCGGATGCTCGCCGACGCGGCCGCGGAGGTGGGCCTCGCGGTCGCCCTGGCCGGTCCGCCCGGTGCGGTGGAGTCGGTCGCCGCCGGGCTCCCGGAGGCGGTCGTCGTCGTTCCCGCGGGCCGGATCGACGCGGAGGCCCTCTGCCGTGCCCGGGCCGGTGCACGGGTGCGGCTGACCGCTGGACGGGGCGCCACCACCACCCTGGCCTTCGTCCGCTGCCTCAACGTCCTCATGGCCGGCGACGGGCGCCCCGCCGTCGCGGCGGGGGATCCGCGACTGATCGCCATCACAGGTGAGCGGGCGGCCTGGTTCGACCGCCCGCCCGACAGCTGGGAGTACGTCATGTCCTACGGGATACGCATGGAGCGGCAACGGCGGCTGGTCGCCGCCGGCTTCACCGTCCGCCTGGCGGTGCCGTCGGGCCCCGGCTCCGTTGCCGCTGTGGTCCGGCGCCTGGCGGGACGCGCGTGACCGCCGTCGGCCGGCGTGGGCTGGCAATCATCGGCGGGGGAAAGATCGGTGAGGCGCTGCTGTCGGGGCTGGTGCGCCGTGGCGGACCCGACGGCATCCTCGTCTGCGAGCGCAGTCCGGAGCGGGCCGCCCAGCTCACCGACCGGTACGGAACGCCGGCCGTCGACCTCGCGGACGCCGCCGCGCGCGCCCGGGTGCTGCTGCTGGCCGTCAAGCCCCAGGACATCGACGTGCTCCTGGGCAGCCTGGGCGAGTACGTCGACGACGGGCACCTGGTGGTGTCCGTGGCGGCCGGCGTGCCGACCGCGCGGATCGAGGCGGCCCTGCCGGCCGGCGTCGCGGTCGTCCGCGTCATGCCCAATACCCCGGCGCTCGTCGACGAGGGCATGAGCGTCCTCTCGGCCGGTGCGCACGCCGGCGAGGCGGACCTGGACGAGGCCGAGGCACTGCTGGCCGCGGTGGGCCGGGTGCGGCGCGTGCCGGAGTCGCAGCAGGACGCCGTCACCGCCCTGTCGGGCAGCGGCCCGGCCTACTTCTTCTTCCTCGTCGAGGCCATGGTCGACGCGGGCATCCTGCTGGGGCTCCCGCGCGCGCTCGCGGCCGACCTCATCGTGCAGACCGCCCTGGGCGCGGCGGTGATGATGCGCGACAGCGGGGAGCACCCGGTACAGCTGCGCGAGGCGGTCACCAGTCCCGGTGGAACGACGATCGCGGCCATCCGGGAGCTCGAGCGGCACGGCGTTCGCGCGGCGCTGATCGCCGCCATCGAGGCGGCGCACGCTCGCTCGGTGGAGCTGGGCCTGCAGAAGCCCTGAGACCGGCGCGAGGGGCACGGTCGCGTTCGCGGGCCGGGCACGGTAACCCACAAGTCGACAAAAGTGCTCGACGCTGCGTGACCGGATCATCACCGTGTCGCGAGAACCGCCGGGGGGCGTGGGGAGCGTGTTGCATAGGTGTACTTCTGCCTAGGACGGACCGGTCCGCCTGTCTGATTCAACCGTCGCACCAGTCACGCCTGACCCTTACGCTCTGTATCAGCGCATGCGTGTTCAGTTGCCGGTGGGGAAGCCGGCGCCACGACATGAGCTAGGCCCGGAGACGAAAACATGACCATGCCCCAGCGCGCCACGACCATCTCCCGCCCGGGAATCCCCGGCCCCCGCCCCATCGGTCGCCCCATGAGCGCCGCCTCCGTCGCCCGGCCCGTGCCGGCCGCCCACCCCGCCGCCATGCCGGTCGGGCGCCCGCAGGTCCCCGCCCCCCGTGCGGCCGTGACGTTCCTGACCGTGGCCGAGGTGGCCGCGATGATGCGCGTCTCGAAGATGACCGTGTACCGCCTCGTGCACGCCGGCGACCTCTCCGCCGTCCGCGTCGGCCGTTCCTTCCGCGTTCCGGAGCGCGCCGTGCAGGACTACCTGCGCGACGCGTACACCGACATCGCCTGAGCCTTCAGGCCGCTTCGTCGTCTTCGGTCCGCCCGCGGCAGCGTCGCCGCGGGGCGGCCGGTACGCTCGGTCGCCGGGTGACACCGGGCAAACCCTCATCGGAGGGCCCTGGCAGGCACGCTCGAGCTGATCATTTTCACGACGGAGTCGGGAGCACCACGTGGGTTCAGTCATCAAGAAGCGCCGCAAGCGAATGGCGAAGAAGAAGCACCGCAAGCTGCTGAAGAAGACCCGCGTCCAGCGGCGCAACAAGAAGTGAGCTGAGGCTCGTGCCGCCGTCGGTGGTCCTCGTCACCGGTGTCAGCCGGTGGCTGGGCGGCGCCCTGGCGGCCGAGCTCGCAGCGGACCCCTCGATCGAGCGGGTCATCGGCGTGGACACCGTCCCGCCGGCGCCGGCTGTCCTCCGCCGCCTCGGGCGCACCGAGTTCGTGCGGGCCGACATCCGCAACCCGTTGATCGGCAAGGTCATCGCGGCGGCGTCGGTCGACACCGTCGTGCACATGAACATCAGCTCCACCCCGGCGGGATCCGGGGGGCGCGGACCGATGAAGGAACTCAACGTCATCGGGACGATGCAGCTGCTGGCCGCGTGCCAGCGCGCGCCGTCGGTGCGCCGGTTCGTCCTCAAGTCGACCAGTGCCGTCTACGGCGCCTCGTCGCGGGATCCCGCCGTCTTCACCGAGGCGATGCAGGCCCGGCGTGTGCCGGCGGGCGGCTTCGCCAAGGACAGCCTCGACATCGAGGGGTACGTGCGCGCCTTCCAGCGGCGCCGGCCCGAGGTGAAGGTCGCGGTACTGCGGTTCACGAACTTCATCGGGCCCCGGATCGACTCGCTGCTGACCGGATTCTTCCGGATGCCGGTGGTGCCCACCGCCCTGGGCTACGACGCCCGGGTGCAGTTGCTGCACGAGGACGACGCCCTGGCGGTCCTCGCCCGCGCCACGACCGGCGACTTCGTCGGCACGGCCAACGTGGGCGGCGAGGGCACGCTGCTGCTGTCGCAGGCGATCCGCCGGCTGGGCCGCGTCGAGGTCCCGTTGCCGTCGCCGGCCCTGGGTTCGGTGGGCCGGCTGTCGCGGCGGTTCGGCTTCGTCGACTACTCGCCGGAGCAGATGCGGTTCCTCAACTTCGGCCGCGTCGTCGACACGACCGTGCTGCGTACCGAATTCGGCTACACGCCCCGTTACACGACCGAAGCCGCCCTGACCGACTACGCACGTACCGTCCCGCCGGTGGTCTCCCCTCGCCTGGTGGAGTCCGTGACCGCCCGGGTCCGGGACGTCGTCGAGCGACTCGGCGACACCGCGGACGCGGTCGGCGAGCGCCTACGACCGGCGCCCCCCGCGCCGGGACTCCGGGCGGTGCGCGATGCCTGAGGCCCGCGTGATCCCGTTGCGGCCCGCCGACGACGAGCCCTACGTGCCGGCGCCGACGCCGCCCGGCTGGGAGGCGCAGCTCGCCGGCGGGCTGGACTTCCTCCGGCGACGGTTGACCGGGGAGTACGAGACCGACGAGTTCGGCTTCGATCCGGACCTGACCGACCACGTCCTGCTGCCCCTGCTGCGGCCGCTGTTCCACAAGTGGTTCCGCGTCGACAGCCACGGGCTGGAGAACGTGCCGTCCACCGGCGGTGCGCTCGTCGTGGCGAACCACTCGGGCACCATCCCGATCGATTCGCTGATGACCACCGTCGCCCTGCACGACCAGCACCCCGCCCGGCGCCGGCTGCGACTGCTCGGCGCCGACCCGGTCTTCGACATGCCCTTCGTGGGCACGATGTCGCGCAAGATTGGCACGACCCTTGCCTGCAACGAGGACGCCGAGCGGCTGCTCACCGCGGGGGAACTGGTCGGCGTGTTCCCCGAGGGCTTCAAGGGCATCGGCAAGCCGTTCCGCGAGCGGTACACCCTGCAGCGGTTCGGACGCGGCGGTTTCGTGACGGCGGCGCTGCGCACCGGTGTCCCGATCGTCCCCTGCGCCATCGTGGGCGCGGAGGAGATCTACCCGATGATCGGCAACGCGAAGACGGCGGCCCGCGTGCTGGGGCTGCCGTACTTCCCGATCACCCCCACGTTCCCGCTGCTGGGCCCGCTCGGGATGGTCCCGTTGCCGTCGAAGTGGCTGATCGCGTTCGGGGAGCCGATCGAGACGGCGTCCTACGGTCCCGGCGCGGCCGAGGACCCGATGCTCGTGTTCAACCTGACCGACCAGGTGCGCGAGACCATTCAGCACTCGCTCTACCAGCTGCTCCTCCAGCGGCGCAGCGTCTTCGGCTAGAAGGGGAACTTGCTCCGTCGGCGCAGCGCGATCGCGCCGCCGACCAGGCCGCCGGAGAGGGCGGCGACCGCCACCGAGGGCACGCCGATCTTGGCTGCCTTTCGGCCGGTCCGGAAGTCGCGGATGACCCAGCCGCGGGCCTTGGCGGCCGCACGCAGCTCGGTGTCGGGGTTGACCGCCACCGCCGTTCCGGCGAGGGAGAGCATCGGCAGGTCGTTGGCCGAGTCGCTGTAGGCCGTGCACCGGGTGAGGTCGAGCCCCTCCCGCTCGGCGAGGGCCAGGACCGCCTCGGCCTTCGCGGGCCCGTGCATCAGCTCACCGACCAGCCGGCCCGTGTAGTGCCCGTCCACGACCTCGGCGACCGTACCCAGGGCGCCGGTGAGCCCGAGCCGCTGGGCGATGATGCGAGCCAGCTCCACCGGCGTCGCGGTGACCAGCCAGACCCGCTGTCCGGCGTCGAGGTGCTGCTGGGCGAGTGCCCGGGTGCCCGACCAGATCCGGTCGGCCATCAGCTCGTCGTAGATCTCCTCGCCGGCCTGCTCGATCTCGCGCACCGGCCGCCCGGCGACGAACGCCAGCGCGTTCTCGCGGATCGTGTGCATGTCGTCGGCGCTCTCGTTGCCGGCGATGCGGAACTTGGCCTGCTGCCAGATGAAGCTGGCCAGA
>JAOPWJ010000262.1 GCA_025965715.1 Blastococcus sp.
TCCAACAATGAATCGACGTCCTCGGTCATTTCCTTGTGGCGTTCGGCGACCTCGGTGTCGACCGAGGCCTCGACCTCGTCGGCGTCCTCGCGCGTGCGCGTCGCCTTCTGCTGCCCGCCGGTGTCCCTGGTGGCCATGACTTGCCCTCCCGGTCTACGGATCTGCTGCTGCCCAGAAGCTACCCGCCGGGTGTGACGAACCGGGTCACCCGCACGTGGCCCCGAGAAGCTGGGCGGCCGCCGGGTGCGCCGGGTGGAGGCGCCTGGCGGACCGGTTCTCGACGGCTAGGCACCGTGGAGCCGGTTCCCGACGGGGAAGGAGGTCAACGCGGACGAAGCTCCGTTGGAGATCGCGTCGGCGGCGATGAGGCGCACCAGCCCGGTCGGACGGCCGCCGGCCAGGCACATCGGCTACCGCCCGGCCGTGTTCAGCCCGGCGGTTCAGCCGGCGGTGATGGTGTCGACCAGCTCCTGCGCCGTCGAGGACGCCTCGAACAGCGCGCCGACGTGCTCCCGGGTGCCCCTCAGCGGCTCCATCGTCGGGATGCGCACGAGGTTCTCCCGGCCCAGATCGAACACGACCGAGTCCCAGGAGGCCGCCGCCACCTGCGCCGGATAGCGCCGCACGCACTCACCACGGAAGAACGCCCGCGTGTCCGCCGGCGGCGACACCATCGCACGCGTGACCTCGTCGTCGGTGAGCAGCCGCTGCATCGACCCGCGGGCCACCAGCCGGTTGTAGAGGCCCTTGTCCTTGCGCACGTCGGAGTACTGCAGGTCGACCAGGTGCAGCCGCGAGTCGCCCCAGCCGAGCCCGTCGCGAGACCGATAGCCCTCCAGCAGCCGCAACTTGGCCGGCCAGTCCAGCCGGTCGGCACAGCGCATCGGGTCGACCGCGAGATCGGTCAGCACCTCGGCCCACCGGCGCAGGACATCGGCGGTCTGCTCGTCGCCCGCACCCTCCGCGTCGACGAAGGACTGTGCCTGCTCCAGGTAGAGGTGCTGGACCTCCAGCGCCGTCATCTGCCGCCCGTCGCGCAGCCGGACCCTGTGGGTCAGGGAGGGGTCGTGGCTGATCGCCTGCAGCGCCTCGATGGGCTCCTCCAGCGCCAGGTCCCGGGACAGTGCCCTCGCCTCGATCATGGCCAGCACGAGCGCCGTCGTCCCGACCTTGAGGTAGGTCGACAGCTCGGCGAGGTTGGCGTCGCCGATGATCACGTGCAGCCGGCGGTACTTGTCGGCATCGGCGTGCGGCTCGTCCCGCGTGTTGATGATCGGCCGCTTGAGCGTCGTCTCCAGGCCCACCTCGACCTCGAAGAAGTCGGCCCGCTGCGACAGCTGGAAGCCCTGCGTCCGGCCCTCCGTGCCGATGCCGACTCTCCCCGCGCCCGCGAACACCTGCCGGGTGACGAAGAAGGGCACCAATCCGCGCACGATGTCGATGAAGGGCGTCTTCCGGTCCATCAGGTAGTTCTCGTGGGCCCCGTAGGAGGCCCCCTTGCCGTCGGTGTTGTTCTTGTACAACTGGATCGTCGGATTGCCCGGGATGCGCGCGGCGCGGCGGGCCGCCTCGACCATCACCTGCTCCCCGGCCTTGTCCCAGAGCACGATGTCGCGGGGGTTGGTGACCTCCGGCGTCGAGTACTCCGGATGGGCGTGGTCCACGTAGAGCCGGGCGCCGTTGGTCAGGATGACGTTGGCCATCCCGTTGTCGTCTTCCAGGTCGTTGTGGTCCAGCGCCTGCACCGGCGACAGGTCGAAGCCCCGGGCGTCGCGCAGGGGCGACTCCTCCTCGAAGTCCCACCGGGGACGGCGTGGCGTCGGCGCCTCGGCCACCGCCCACGCGTTCACGACCTGGCTCGACAGCGTCGTCGGGTTCGCGCCCGGCTGCCCCGGCACCGAGATGCCGTACTCCACCTCGGTTCCCATGACCCGCCGCACACTCATGCCCCAACCCTAGGCCGCGGGCCGGATCGCACTCCCATCCTCCGGCGACGTCACCCGGCGCGGCACCGGCCCGCCCGCGGTCCTCCTCCCCCGGCGTCGGCGTCGGCGTCGGCGTCGGCGTCGGCTCGGCTCTGGTGAGGCGACGGCGAGTCGCGGACGACGTCCTTCAGCCAGCAGATCCCCGCCCACGACAACGGGGCGTCCGCCGGCAACCTGCGAACCGTCGCGGCGTGCCCGCACGACGGCGGCGATCTCGGCACGATCGAGGGGCCGACCGCTGCCACCCCGTGCCGAGGCGCCGGCCCGTCAGAAGGCGGCGGCCCGGCCCCCATGAGGGACCGGGCCGCGGCGTCGACCGTCCTTACAGGTACTGGCCGGTGTTCGTCGCCGTGTCGATGGCACGCCCGGACTCGTTGCCCTTGCCGCTGATCAGCGTGCGGATGTAGACGATCCGCTCGCCCTTCTTGCCCGAGATCCGCGCCCAGTCGTCGGGGTTGGTCGTGTTGGGGAGGTCCTCGTTCTCCTTGAACTCGTCGAGGCACGCGGCCGTCAGGTGGCTGACGCGCAGGCCCCCGGCGCCCGTCTCCAGCTGCTCCTTGATGGCCATCTTCTTCGCCCGGTCGACGATGTTCTGCAGCATGGCGCCGGAGTTGAAGTCCTTGAAGTACAGGACCTCCTTGTCACCGTTGGCATAGGTGACCTCGAGGAAGCGGTTCTCCTCGCTCTCGGTGTACATCCGCTCGACGGTGCGCTGGATCATCCCGGCGATGGTGGCCTCGCGGCTGCCGCCGTGCTCGGCGAGGTCCTCCGGGTTGATCGGCAGCGTCGTCGTCAGGTACATGCTGAAGATGTCGCGCGCGGCCTCCGCGTCCGGACGCTCGATCTTGATCTTCACGTCCAGCCGGCCGGGCCGGAGGATCGCCGGGTCGATCATGTCCTCGCGGTTGGAGGCGCCGATGACGATGACGTTCTCGAGCCCCTCGACGCCGTCGATCTCGCTCAGCAGCTGCGGCACGATCGTCGACTCGACGTCGGAGGAGACCCCCGAGCCGCGGGTGCGGAAGATCGAGTCCATCTCGTCGAAGAACACGATGACCGGCGTGCCTTCGCTGGCCTTCTCCCGGGCCCGCTGGAACACCAGCCGGATGTGCCGCTCGGTCTCGCCGACGTACTTGTTGAGCAGCTCCGGGCCCTTGATGTTGAGGAAATAGGACTTCCCCTGGCTCGTGTCGCCGTCCCCCCGGAGCGCGGCGACCTTCTTGGCAAGCGAGTTGGCGACTGCCTTGGCGATCAGCGTCTTCCCGCAGCCGGGCGGGCCGTAGAGCAGGATTCCCTTCGGCGGCCGAAGCTCGTACTCGCGGAACAGGTCAGCGTGCAGGAACGGCAGCTCGACGGCGTCCCGGATCTGCTCGATCTGCCGCGACAGACCACCGATGTCGCTGTAGTCGATGTCGGGCACCTCTTCGAGGACGAGCTCCTCGACCTCGCTCTTCGGAATGCGCTCGTAGACGTAGCCCGAGCGAGACTCCAGCAGCAGGGAGTCACCCACCCGCAGCGGCTGGCCGGTGAGGGAGTCGGCGAGGAAGACGACCCGCTCCTCGTCGGTGTGCCCGATGACCAGGGCCCGCGGCGTCACGCCGTCGAGAGGCTCCAGCAGCTCCTTGAGCATGACCACGTCGCCGGCGCGCTCGAACCCGCGCGCCTCGACCACGTTCATCGCCTCGTTGAGCATGACCTCCTGGCCCGTGCGCAGCTCCTCCCCGTCGACGTTGGGCGACAGCGACACCCGCAGCTTGCGCCCGCCGGTGAAGACGTCGACCGTGCCGTCGTCGTACCGCGTGAGGAAGATGCCGTAGCCCGACGGCGGCTGGCCGAGGCGGTCGACCTCCTC
Organism: Blastococcus sp.; assembly: GCA_025965715.1. GTDB lineage: Bacteria > Actinomycetota > Actinomycetes > Mycobacteriales > Geodermatophilaceae > Blastococcus_B. The sequence goes on from JAOPWJ010000262.1 coordinate 3,838, forward strand.
CTTGAGCGTCACGAGCTGCTCGCGGGCTTCCCGCAGGGTGCCGGCCAGCTTGTCGTTGCGCTCGGAGAGGAAGGCGGCCCGCCCCTCCGCCTCGCCGATCCGCTCCTCGAGGGCGCGCACCTGGCGCGGGCTGTCGGCCACCTTGCGGCGGAGGAGACCGATCTCCTCCTCGAGGTAGGAGATCTGGCTGAGCAGGGCAGCGACGTCACGCTCGCGTCGCGCTTGCAGATCGTCGGGACCGTTGTTGGAGCCGGGGCCCATCGCGCACCTCCACACACATCGGGGGAGCCAAGACGCAAATCTATACACGCGTTTGGACACTTCGCCGTGGGCTCGCGGGGCCGTATCGGCAGCAGGTGCCCCACCGGCCGCACGTGTCGTCAGGTCTTCTGGGCCCGCCGTTGCCGCATCGGTGCGACCGCGCCCTCGGCGAGCCGCCGGGCGGTGACGAGGAAGGCGGTGTGCGCCACCATCCGGTGCTCCGGGCGAACGGCCAGGCCCACCGCGTGCCACGGCCGCAGGAGCGACTCCCAGGCGTGCGGTTCGGTCCACACGCCCTGGGCGCGGAGCGCCTCGACGTAGGTGGACAGCTGGGTCACGGTCGCCACGTAGCCGACCAGCACGCCCCCGGGGCGCAGGGCGGCCGCCACGGTCGGCAACACCGCCCACGGCTCGAGCATGTCGAGGACGACGCGGTCGACGCTCTCCTCCGCCGGGTGCTGATCCAAGTCCCCCAGGCGCAGCGACCAGTTGGCCGGATCCTCCCCGAAGAAGGCGCCGACGTTGCCCCGGGCGACGTCGGCGAAGTCCTCGCGACGCTCGTAGCTGGTCACCGACCCCCCAGCGCCGACGGCGCGCAGCAGCGAGCAGGTGAGCGCGCCCGACCCCGCGCCGGCCTCCAGCACGCGCATGCCCGGGCCGATGTCACCGAACCCGACGATCTGGGCGGCGTCCTTCGGATAGATGACCTGCGCGCCGCGGGGCATCGACAGCACGAAGTCGGCCAGGAGCGGCCGGAACGCCAGGTACCCGGTGTTGGACGTGGAGTGGACGACGGAGCCCTCGGGCGCGCCGATCAGGTCGTCGTGCGCGATCGCGCCGCGGTGCGTGTGGAACTGCTTGCCGGGCTCGAGGACGACGGTGTGCAGCCGGCCCTTCGGATCGGTGAGCTGCACGCGGTCGCCGACGACGAACGCGCCCGGCACCGGCTCGCTCGGTGCCGCCGGCTCGGAAAGGACCTCGACGTTCCCCTGGTGATCCACAGGCGCCGAGGGTACGGACGGGGTCGGTGTGACCCGTGTCCCCAGTGCGGCGCGCACACTCGGAACTGTCGGTGGGGCCACCTAGCCTCGGGTGCATGACGGCGATCCTGCGTTCGGAACCGGCTCCCGAGCTGCCCGTGGAGGGCTCTGCGGCGCCCGACGAGGCGCGGGCTCCCCGCCGGCCCTCGCTGTCGCCCAGCCGCGCGGCCGACTTCAAGACCTGTCCCCTGCTCTACCGTTTCCGCACCATCGACCGGCTGCCCGAGCGCAAGAGCCTCGCCGCGGTACGCGGCACGCTGGTGCACGCGGTCCTCGAGCGGCTCTACGACCTGCCGCCCGCCGCGCGCACCGTCGAGGCGGCCCAGGAGCTGCTGGCTCCGGCGTGGGCGGACCTGCGCGAGGAGCAGGGCGTCGCCGAGCTGTTCGAGACGGCTCAGGACGACGCCGCCGAGTCCGACGCGAGCGCACCGGAGTCGGTGGAGGCCTGGCTGTCGTCGGCCGGGAAGCTGGTCGAGAAGTACTTCACGCTGGAGGACCCGACCCGCATCCAGCCGCACGGCCGCGAGGAGCTCGTCGAGGTCACGCTGCCCGACGGCCTGCTGCTGCGCGGCTACGTCGACCGGCTCGACGTCGCGCCCAACGGCGCACTGCGGGTCGTCGACTACAAGACCGGCGGCATGCCGCGCGAGGCCTTCGAGGCCAAGGCGCTGTTCCAGATGAAGTTCTACGCACTGGTCCTCTGGCGCACCCGGGGTGTGGTCGCCGCCCAGCTGAAGCTGCTCTACCTCAAGGACGGCGACGCGCTGACCTACGCCCCCGACGAGGCCGAGCTGGTGCGCTTCGAGCGCACCCTCCAGGCCATCTGGGCCGCGATCGAGCGGGCCGTGGCCACGGGCGACTTCCGGCCGAACAAGACCCGCCTCTGCGACTGGTGCGACCATCAAGCACTGTGCCCCTCCTTCGGCGGCACTCCCCCGCCGTTCCCTGCCGCGGCCGCGGCCGCGGCAGGCTGGCAGACGTCGCTCCCTGTCGTCGAGCTGGACTGATCGCGCCGCCGGGGCGCTCGGCTCCCGGCGCTCGGCCCCCGGCGCTCGGCTCCCGGCGCTGGGCGCTCGGCATCTCCAGCCGGCAGCGGCGCAGGGACCGGCCCCAGGACGGATGGACCGGCTGCCTCGAGAGCCGGTGCCTACGCGTGACCGGAGGAACCCCACGGGGCGGCCTACGCCCGTAACGTGCCCACCATCCGTTGCGGGCCGCGAGGAGGCCACCATGCGGGGATACCGGGCACGAATCGCCTTCGACGGCACGCACCGGCTGCCGGGCGGCGCGCTCATCCTCGTCGAGAACCACACCATCGTCGCCGTCGAGTCGGCGGACTTCCCTCCGCCCGGCGGCTGCACCGTGGTGGAGCATCCGGCGGTGCTCCCGGGGCTGATCGACTCCCACGTGCACCTGTGCGGCGACAGCAGCCCCTCCGCCCTGGACCAGTTCGCGGACGTGACCGCCGAGCGGCTGCAGGACATCATCACGACGGCCGAGCAGCAGCACCTGCAGGCCGGGGTGACCGCCGTCCGGGACCTCGGGGACCTGCGATGGGCCGTCGTCGAGCGCCCCCGGAACGGCTCCGGGCCGACCGTCGTCGCTGCCGGCCCACCCCTCACGTCCCCCGGCGGCCACTGCTGGTCGATGGGAGGGGAGGTGGCGGGGGTCGACGAGGTGCGCCGTGCGGTCCGGGAACGGGCGGAGCGCGGAGCCGATGTCGTCAAGATCATGGCCAGCGGCGGCGTCCTGACCCCCGGCACCGACCTGCTCGCCTGCCAGTTCAGCCTCGAGGAGATGCGCGCCGTCGTGGACGAGGCGCACCGCCACGGCTTGCCGGTCACCGCGCACGCGCACGGCCTGCCGGCGGTGCGGCGCAGCGTTGAGGCGGGCGTCGACGGCATCGAGCACTGCAGCTGCCTCACGGCGGGTGGACCGCACCTGCCCACCGACCTCGCCGTCCGGTTGGCCACCGCCGGCACCTACGTCTGCCCGACCCTCGGCGGCGTGCCGGGCGTCGACCCGCCGCCGTTCGTGCAGGCACGGCTCGCGGCCGTGGGCGCCGACATCGACAAGCACCGCGCGCACTCCGCCGAGATGCAGCGCGCCGGCGTCACCCTCATCGCCGGAACGGACGCCGGGATCAGCCCCGGCAAACGGCACGGGCTCGTCCCCATGGCCGTCGCCGACCTGGTGGCCGTCGGGATGCCCCCGTCCCAGGCGCTCGCCTCGGCCACCGGTCTCGCGGCCCGAGCGTGCGGCCTCCAGGGGCGGACCGGGCGGCTCGCGGTCGGTCTGGACGCCGACTTGTTGATGGTGGACGCCGATCCGCTGGCCGACGTCACCACCCTGCAGCGGCCGCGCGCCGTCGTGTCCCGCGGAAGGGACGTCGTCCTCGCCGGTTAGCCGGCCCGTCGCCCGTCCCGTTCCGCCCGACCGGCGGCGAGGACCTCGGCGAGCTCCGGCACGCCGACGCCGGCCAGTCCGTCGCGGAGGGTGAGTCCCGGCGCGGCGGCGACCTCCTGCAGAGCCGGCACGCCGAGCACCGCGGCCCCGGCGGCGAGCCCGGAGGCGATGCCCACGTCGGAGTCCTCGACGACGACGCACTGGCCGGGCTCCACGCCGAGCGCGTCCATCGCCTGCAGGTAGGGCGCCGGATCCGGCTTGCGCGCCGGCACCTCGTCACCACAGATGGTGACGTGGAAGGGGTCCCCGCCCAGGTCGGCTCGGATCGAACGCAGGACGATGTCGGCGATCCGCCGCGGCGTCGTGGTCACCAGCGCACAGCGCAGGCCCGCGGCGTCCACTGCACGGAGCAGCTCGGCTGCTCCCGGGCGCCACGGGATGCCCGCCGCCATCAGCTCCGCCGTCCGCTGCTCCACCCAGCCGGCGTCGGCCATGAGCTGGTCGTCGTCGCGGTCGACGCCCAGGTCGGCGTACAGGACCCGCATCGACGTCCGCATGCTGGTGCCGACCGTCTGCGCGCGAGCCTGCTCCGACATGCGGCCGCCCAACCGGTCGGCGAGCTCGAACATCGCCTCGCCCCAGTACTCCTCGGTCTGCACGAGCGTGCCGTCCATGTCGAACAGCACGGCCCGCAAGCTGCCGGAGCGGCCCCTACGGCCGCGGTCCAGCGGCTCGCCCCGAACGTGCGAAGGGTGAGACGGACCGTGGTCCTTCCTCATTCGTTCTCGGTGCGGTAGCCGAGGTTGGGAGAGAGCCACTTCTCTGCCTCGTCGACCGTCCAGCCCTTGCGTTCCGCATAGTCCTCGACCTGGTCCCGGCCGACCCGCCCCAGCACGAAGTAGCGCGACTTCGGGTGGGAGAAGTAGAGACCGCTCACGGCAGCGCCTGGCCACATGGCCATGCTCTCGGTGAGCTCGATGCCGGTGTGGGCCTCGACGTCGAGAAGCTCCCAGATCGTCTGCTTCTCGGTGTGCTCGGGGCACGCGGGATATCCGGGTGCCGGGCGGATGCCGGCGTACTTCTCACCGATCAGCGCGTCACTGTCGAGGTGCTCATCCGGCGCGTAGCCCCAGAACTCCTTGCGGACCCGCTCGTGCAGACGCTCGGCGAAGGCCTCCGCCAGCCGGTCGGCCAGCGACTCCAGCAGGATGGCGCTGTAGTCGTCGTTGGCCTTCTTGAAGGCGGCGACCCGCTCCCCGGAACCGAGGCCCGCGGTGACCGCGAAGGCTCCGACGTAGTCCCGCAGCCCCGTTTCCTTGGGGGCGACGAAGTCCGCCAGCGACTTGCGCGGGGACCCCTCGCGCCCGTCGGTCTGCTGCCGGAGCTGGTGCAGCGTCGCCCGGACCGCGGTGCGCGTCTCGTCGGTGTAGACCTCGATGTCGTCGCCGGCGACCTGGTTGGCCGGGAACAGGCCGAAGACGCCGTTGGCCCGCAGCCACTTCTCCTCGACGATCCGGTCCAGCATGACCTGCGCGTCCTGGTACAGCCGTCGCGCCGCCTCGCCGCTGGTGGGGTTGTGCAGGATGTCGGGGAACCGCCCGCGCATCTCCCAGGCGGAGAAGAAGGGTTGCCAGTCGATGTATCGGCGCAGCTCGTCGAGGGGGTAGTCGGCGAAGGCCTTCACGAACTGCGTCGCGTGCTCGTGCGAGCAGCCGGGACCGGCGCAGAGGGCTCCGCTACGTGAATCTCCAGCCTGCTGCAGCAGCATGCGCGGCCGGGGCGGGACGTAGTCGCTCCAGTCGATCGGCGTGGCCTTGGCCCGGGCCGCAGCGATCGGCAGCATCGTCCGGGTGTCCTGCCGGGCGGCGTGCCGCTCGCGCAGCGCCTGGTAGTCGGCGTCGGTCTCGGCCAGCAGCTGAGGACGCCGCTCGTCGGACAGCAGCGCGGCGACGACGGGGACCGACCGCGAGGCGTCCTTCACCCAGATGACCGGGCCGTGGTACTTCTGCGCCACCTTGACGGCCGTGTGCGCGCGCGACGTCGTCGCGCCGCCGATGAGCAGCGGCACGTCGAATCCCTGCCGCTCCATCTCCGAGGCGAGGTTCACCATCTCGTCCAGGGACGGCGTGATGAGGCCCGACAGCCCGATGATGTCGGCGCCCTCCTCCTTGGCGGCGTCCAGGATCCGCTGCGCCGGCACCATCACGCCCAGGTCGACGACCGTGTAGTTGTTGCACTGCAGAACGACGCCCACGATGTTCTTGCCGATGTCGTGGACGTCGCCCTTCACGGTGGCCATGACGACCTTGCCGTTGCTGCGCTCGACGTCGCCGGGCTGTTTCTCCGCCTCGATGAACGGGATCAGATAGGCGACGGCCTTCTTCATGACCCGGGCGGACTTGACCACCTGCGGCAGGAACATCTTGCCGGCGCCGAAGAGGTCGCCGACGACGTTCATGCCGTCCATCAGCGGGCCCTCGATGACCTCGATGGGGCGTCCACCGCGCGCGCTGATCTCCGCCCGCAGCTCCTCGGTGTCGGCCTCGACGAACTCGTCGAGCCCCTTCACCAGGGCGTGGGTGATCCGCTCCCCGACCGGCAGCGACCGCCACTGCTCGTCGGCGACCTCCTTGGCCACGCCGTCACCGGCGAAGTCACCGGCGATCTCCAGCAGCCGCTCGGTGCTGTCGGGACGGCGGTTGAGGATCACGTCCTCGATCCGCTCCCGCAGCAGCGACGGCACCTCGTCGTAGACCTCCAGGGCGCCGGCGTTGACGATCCCCATGTCCATGCCGGCCGCGATCGCGTGGAACAGGAACACCGCGTGGATCGCCTCGCGAACCGGATTGTTGCCGCGGAAGGAGAACGAGACGTTCGAGACGCCGCCGGAGACCAGTGCGCCGGGCAGATTCTGCTTGATCCACCGGGTGGCCTCGATGAAGTCCAGCCCGTAGTTGGCGTGCTCCTCGAGTCCGGTGGCGACGGCGAAGACGTTCGGGTCGAAGATGATGTCCTCGGCCGGGAACCCGACGACCTCGGTCAGGAGCTCGTAGGCGCGCCGGCAGATCTGCTTCCGCCGCTCGAGGTTGTCGGCCTGGCCGTCCTCGTCGAAGGCCATGACCACGACCGCTGCGCCGTACTTGCGGCACAACCGGGCCTCGCGGACGAACTTCTCCTCGCCCTCCTTGAGGGAGATCGAGTTGACGATCGACTTGCCCTGCACGCACTTGAGGCCGGCCTCGATGACGTCCCACTTCGAGGAGTCGATCATCGTCGGAACGCGGCAGATGTCGGGCTCGGTGGCGATCAGTTTCGTGAAGCGGTCCATCGCCCCGACGCCGTCGATCATCCCCTCGTCCATGTTGATGTCGATGACCTGCGCGCCGGCCTCGACCTGCTGGCGGGCCACGGCGAGTGCGGCGGCGTAGTCGCCGGCCTTGATCAGGTTCCGGAAGCGGGCGGAACCGGTGATGTTGGTGCGCTCGCCGACGTTGACGAACAGGGTCTCGTCGGTGACGGTGACCGGCTCGAGCCCGGACAGCCGGAGCGCGGGCTGCGCCTCGACCGGCGTGCGCGGGTGCTTGCCCTCGACCACACCGGCGATCGCGGCGATGTGGGCGGGCGTGGTGCCGCAGCATCCCCCGACGAGGTTGACGAAGCCGCTGTCGGCGAACTCGGCCAGCACCGCGGCCGTCTCGTCGGGTGACTCGTCGTACTCCCCGAAGGCGTTGGGCAGGCCGGCGTTCGGATAGCAGGACACGAACGTGTCGGCGATGCGGGAGATCTCGGCGATGTAGGGCCGCATCTCCTTGGCACCGAGCGCGCAGTTGAGCCCGACGAGCAGCGGGTTCACGTGCCGCACGGAGTGCCAGAACGCCTCGGTGACCTGGCCGGAGAGCGTGCGACCGGAGGCGTCGGTGATCGTGCCGGAGATCATCACCGGCCAGCGACGTCCGCGTTCCTCGAAGAGCGTCTCCAGCGCGAAGATCGCCGCCTTGGCGTTGAGCGTGTCGAAGATGGTCTCCACCAGCAGCACGTCCGAGCCGCCGTCCACGAGCCCGTTGGCCTGCTCCAGGTAGGCCTCGACCAGCTCGTCGAAGGTGACGTTGCGCGCGCCGGGGTCGTTCACGTCCGGCGAGATCGAGCCCGTCCGGCTGGTCGGGCCGAGTGCACCGACGACGTAGCGCGGCTTGTCCGGCGTCCGCGCGGTCATCGCGTCGCATTCGCGGCGCGCGAGCTGGGCCGAGGCCACGTTGAGCTCGTAGGCGAGGCTCTCCATGCCGTAGTCGCTCAGGGAGATCGTCGTGGCGTTGAACGTGTTGGTCTCGATCAGGTCGGCGCCCGCCTCGAGGTACTCGCGGTGGATGCCGGCGATGATCTCGGGCGCGGTGAGGCTGAGCAGGTCGTTGTTGCCCTGCACGTCACTCGGCCAGTCGGCGAACCGCTCTCCTCGGTAGCCCGCCTCGTCCGGCCGGTCCCGCTGGATGGCGGTGCCCATCGCGCCGTCGAGCACGAGGATCCGCTCCCTCAGCAGGGCGGTGAGCGTGGCGGTCGCGTCGGGGCGAAGGGACGATGGCTCGGACACAGGCATTCCCCAGTGGCTCTTCTGATGGGCGTGCGGGCCTCGAGCTCCGTCACCCCGGCGGGCTGGCCCAGGCCTGGGCGTTCCCGATGTCGACGTCCATCGTCTCACTTCCCCGCGACCGCGGGCTCCGGTCCACCTCCGTGGACCCGGAACGAGCAACGCTCCCGCCGCCGACCGGTGCCGGCCGGCGGTGGTGTCCCCCGCCGGGGTGTCTCGGATCCGGGGCCGGTGCCGGCGGCGACGTAGGCTGGCAGGGGTGATCGACCCGACGTCCACCGCTGACGACCTGCCCCAGCTGACCGACCCGCTCGTGGTCGTGGCCTTCGAGGGCTGGAACGACGCCGGGGACGCCGCGACCGGGGCCGTCGAGCACCTGGAACTGATCTGGGACGCTCAGCCGCTGGCCGCGCTGGACCCCGAGGACTACTACGACTTCCAGGTCAACCGGCCCACCGTCTCGCTCATCGGCGGGGTGAGCCGGCGCATCGAGTGGCCCACGACGCGGATCTCCGTGGCCCGCCCGCCGGGCAGCGAACGCGACGTCGTCCTGATCCGGGGCATCGAGCCGAACATGCGCTGGCGCGGTTTCTGCGACGAGCTGCTGGCGATCCTGCGGGAGCTCGACGTCTCGATCGTCATCGGCCTCGGCGCACTGCTCGCCGACACCCCCCACACCCGGCCCACGCCGGTCACCGGTTCGGCCTACGACGAGGACTCGGCGCGCGCCTATGGGCTGGAGACCTCGCGCTACGAGGGACCCACCGGCATCCTCGGCGTCTTCCAGGACGCCTGTGTGCAGGCCGGGATGCCGGCGATGAGCTTCTGGGCCGCGGTGCCGCACTACGTGTCGCAGCCACCGTCGCCGCGCGCCACCGTCGCGCTGCTGCAGCGGGTGGAGGAGGTGCTGGAGCTGACCGTTCCGCTGGGCGCCCTTCCCCAGCAGGCCGAGGACTGGGTGCAGACCGTCGACGAGATGGCCAGCGAGGACGCCGAGGTCCTCGAGTACGTGCGCTCCCTGGAGGAGCGCGCCACCGAGGTCGACCTCTCCCAGGCCAACGGTGACCAGATCGCCCGCGAGTTCGAGCGCTACCTCCGCCGGCGCGGCTCCACGGGCGGCTCCACCGGCGGCTGAGCCGTTCTCCGCGGTCACCGGCCGCGTCACACGCGGCCGGCGCAGCGGTCCTCCCCCCGGCGGCACGACCGTCCCGGTCCCGGTCCGCCCGGTCGACGTCGGGCTGCTCTCGACGGCGACTCCGTGGGGCCGCGATGCCCGACGGCGGCCGGACTCAGGGAACGTGCAGCAGCGGGGTCATGCGGGAGGTCGCGTCGGCGTGGAAGAGCCGGTCGTGCATCGACAGCGCGAAACGGTCGGTCATCCCCGACACGTAGTCGACGACCTGGGTCAGAGGGGCGGCCTCGGTGTCGCGGTAGGTCGCCGGGATCAGGTGCGGATGGGCCAGGTGGTGGTCCACGAGCCGCCGGATCACATCGATGGCCACGTGCTTCTGGCCGGCGGCGGTCTCCGACGCGTAGACGCGCTCGAACATGAAAGCCCGGAGCTCGTGCATCGCCGCCAGCGGCTCGGCGGCCATGACGACGACGCCGGCGCCGTTGTCCGGCGAGAGGCTGCCCTCGACGACGGCGTCGATCATCGTGCCGACCATCTCGCTGCCCGGCGCGCCGAACACCGCGCGCGCCCGTGCCGGGAGGTCGGCCGGTTCGATCAC
>JAOPWJ010000062.1 GCA_025965715.1 Blastococcus sp.
TCCTCACGGACGCCGCGATCCAGGGCAAGAGCGACAGCCTGCTCGGGCTCAAGGAGAACGTGATCATCGGCAAGCTGATCCCGGCGGGTACGGGCATCAGCCGCTACCGGAACATCACGGTCGAGCCCACCGAGGAGGCCCGGGCCGCGGTGTACACCATGGCCGGCTACGACGACGGGCAGTACTACAGCCCGGATGTCTTCGGTCAGGGCACCGGCGAGGCCGTGCGTCTCGAGGAGTACGACTGGCGGGGCTGATCTCCCGTAAGTGACGAAAGGGCCCCGTGGACCGTCAGGTCCGCGGGGCCCTTCCGCATCCCGAGCTCGATGATGATCAGGTCACCTGATCGTCAGGGGTCCTGGCTCACGATCGACGGTGAGCCAGGACCCCCTGCGGTGAGCCAGGACGGCTCCGGCAGTCAACTGGTCAGCCTCTTCATGGTCTCGACGGTCTTCCGGCGGCCTTCGCGACTGCCGTCGAGGGGCTGCAGCATCAGCGTGCTGACGCCTGCCTCGGCGTAAGCGGCGACCCGCTCGGCCACGTAGGACTCCGGCCCGATCAGTGACGCGGACCGCACCAGCTCCTCGGGCACCGCGGCCGCCGCCTCGTCCTTCTTCCCGTCGAGGTAGAGGTCCTGGATCGTCTTCGCCTCGTCCGCGTAGCCGTACCGGACGGCGAGGTCGTTGTAGAAGTTCTTGCCGCGCGCGCCCATACCCCCGATGTAGAGAGCCAGGGCGGGACGGACGAGGTCCAGCAGCGGCTGGACGTCGTCCCCGATGGCCACCGGGACGCCGGTGACGACCCGCAGGTCCCCCAGGGCTGGATCGCGCCTCGCCTTGCCGGCCGCCAGCGACCCGCCCCAGACCATGGCCGCCTTCTCGGGCACGAAGAAGATCGGCTCCCACGCCTCGGCGATCTCGGCCGCCAGCTCGACGTTCTTGGGGCCGAGCGCGGCCAGCATCACGGGGATCCGCTCCCGCACGGGGGTGTTGATCAGCTTGAGCGGCTTACCCAGCCCCGTGCCCTGCTCGGCGGGCAGGGGCACGCTGTACTTGCTGCCCTGGTGGTCCAGCCGCTCCCGGCTCCAGACCTGGCGGCAGATCTGCACGATCTCGCGCGTGCGCTGCAGCGGCGCGTCGTAGGGGACGCCATGCCAGCCCTCGATGACCTGCGGGCCAGAGGCCCCCAGGCCCAGCGTGAAGCGCCCTCCGGAGACGAAATCGAGGCCGGCCGCCGTCATCGCCGTGAGCGCGGGCGTGCGGCTGTAGATCGGGAAGATGGCACTGAGCAGCTCCACCCGCTCGGTCACGGCCGCCAGGTAGCCCAGTTGGCTCACGGCGTCGAAGGTGTAGACCTCGGCCACCGCGGCGACGTCGAGACCGGCCGACTCCAGTTCGCGGATCTCGGCCGCCGTCTCCTGGAATCCGCCGCTGTAGCTGGCCTGGATGCCGATGCGCACGTGCCCTCCCGAGGATCGCGGCACCACCAGTGGCGCCACGGGCACGCTATCGGCTGCTCCCCGCGGCGGGATGACAGCGGGCGGACCCTCACCGAGGGTGGAAACCCACCGCGCGGGCGGCAGGAGGGGACTCCGCCGCGTCGCCTCCCCTGGATGAAGGAGGACGAAGCCCGCATCCGGGCCGCTGACCGGCACGCCGACCCGGGCTTCGGCGGCGCGGGGCGGGCGGGCCACGAGGGGAATGGTGCCGCCGGGTCGCTCGGCGCGGGTGCGACGGACCGGCCGCCGCGAGCGCAGAGGTGCTGCCGCGCACCGGCTCCCCCGGGTACCGTGACTCCCGCCCCCGGAAGCCTCCGGGCCGCCGTCGGCACGACCGGGAAGAGATCCAGACGGGTCGTCGTTGTCCCGCTTGTCGTCCGCCTCGGTGGGCGATCGCCGGCTGTGGTCGAGCGCTCAGGGACCCGCCTTTGACCGGCTTCCAGGGCGCGGGTACTGTGGTCAGCTGTGCCCAGGGTGCCCTGGGCCTGCTCCCGTTCGCGGTGCGCCTAGGTGACCTTCGGGTTCCCGGGTACTGCTCCTCGGCCAAGGCTGAGGAGTGGCGGCGCCGAGTCGCGAGGGGCGACGGAGTCCGGTCCGACTTTCATCGGCCGGCCCCTGGTAGGGCGACACGCCCGACCGCGTGGGTCGGACGGTGACTGGCGGCCGGGCGAGGTCCCCCGGGCAGGACCGGCACCGCAAGCGCAACAGCAGAGCATCACATCGGTAGCACGACCCCAGCGCAGGTAGGAGATCCAGGCCACCCATGCCCACGATCAACCAGCTGGTCCGCAAGGGCCGCGAGGACAAGGTCGAGAAGACCAAGACTCCGGCGTTGAAGGGTTCCCCCCAGCGCCGCTGAGTCTGTACGCGCGTCTACACGACGACCCCGAAGAAGCCGAACTCGGCGCTGCGCAAGGTCGCCCGTGTGCGCCTCACGAGCGGCGTCGAGGTCACCGCCTACATCCCGGGTGTCGGCCACAACCTGCAGGAGCACTCGATGGTGCTCGTGCGCGGTGGCCGGGTGAAGGACCTCCCGGGCGTGCGCTACAAGATCATCCGCGGTTCGCTCGACACCCAGGCTGTTCGTGGCCGCAAGCAGGCTCGCAGCCGTTACGGCGCGAAGAAGGAGAAGAGCTAATGCCTCGCAAGGGCCCCGCGCCGAAGCGTCCGCTCGTCGTCGACCCGGTGTACCAGTCGCAGTTGGTCACCCAGCTGGTGAACAAGGTGCTGGTGGACGGTAAGCGCTCGATCGCCGAGGCGATCGTCTACGGCGCCCTCGAGGGCGCCCGCGCCAAGAGCGACACCGACCCGGTCGTCACGCTCAAGCGAGCGCTGGACAACGTGAAGCCCTCCCTCGAGGTCCGCAGCCGCCGCGTCGGTGGTGCGACCTACCAGGTCCCGGTCGAGGTTCGCGCCTCCCGCAGCACCACGCTCGGCCTGCGCTGGCTCATCCAGTACAGCCGCGGCCGCCGCGAGAAGACGATGACCGAGCGCCTCATGAACGAGCTCCTCGACGCGAGCAACGGCCTCGGTGCCGCTGTGAAGCGCCGCGAGGACACCCACAAGATGGCCGAGTCGAACAAGGCCTTCGCGCACTACCGCTGGTGACACCGCACCACCGCTGATGACGTCCGTTCGTCAGCGCCCGCTGCCCGCGGGAACCCGGGCGATCCCCGGAACCCGCACGCGGACCCGAACAAAGAGGAGTAAGTGATGGCCAACGCGGCCCAGCTCGCCAAGACCCGAAACATCGGGATCATGGCGCACATCGACGCCGGCAAGACCACGACGACGGAGCGCATCCTCTTCTACACCGGTATCAACTACAAGATCGGTGAGGTCCACGACGGCGCGGCAACGATGGACTGGATGGAGCAGGAGCAGGAGCGCGGCATCACCATCACGTCGGCCGCGACGAAGTGCGTCTGGAACGGCTTCGACATCAACATCATCGACACCCCCGGGCACGTCGACTTCACCGTCG
>JAOPWJ010000030.1 GCA_025965715.1 Blastococcus sp.
CGGCGACCGAGCAGCAGGTCGACGGCAGCGACCACCCGTTTCCGGTCGACACCGCGGTGGAGCACACCGAGTGGGGGCCGGGGGTGGTGATGCGGCACGAGGACGACCGGGTCGTCGTCCTGTTCGAAGAGGTCGGCTACAAGACCCTGGCCCTGCAGGCCGTGCTCGACAACGACCTGCTCCGCCCGCGCACCGGCGCCTGACCGGGCCGTTCGACCTGCGGGCTCCCGCAGCTGCAGTGATCATCGAGTCGGACCGGGCCGCTGGAGCCCGGCCGGGAGGAGTGCGCGCGTGAAGGTGCTGGGCATCAACGCCATCTACCACGACCCGGCGGCAGCCCTGATCGTGGACGGGAAGGTCCTCGCCGCGGCCGAGGAGGAGCGGTTCAGCCGGCGCAAGCACGGTAAGCGGCCGCTGCCCTGGAGCGCCTGGGAGCTGCCCGAGCTGTCGGCGGCCTGGTGCCTGGCGGAGGCCGGCATCCACCCCGACGAGCTCGACGCGGTCGCCTACTCCTTCGACCCCGCGCTGATGGGCACCCCGGAGGAGTCCGGGCTGAACGACCCCGGCGACGTCATGCGCAAGATGTACGCCGAGAAGGCCCCCGAGTTCCTGGCCCACGCCCTTCCGGGTCTCGACCCGGCCACGGTGCGCTACGTCAAGCACCACGTCGCGCACGCCGCCTCGGCGGGGCTGGCGGCACCGACGCAGGACAACTCCGTCCTGGTCCTCGACGGGCGGGGGGAGGCGCACAGCCACCTGGCCGGGCGCTACGTCGACGGCCAGCTGGAGATCCTGGCCGGCCAGGCGCTGCCGCACTCGCTGGGCCTGCTCTACGAGGACCTCACCGACCACCTCGGCTTCCTGCGCAGCAGCGACGAGTTCAAGGTGATGGCGATGGCGTCCTACGGCAAGCCGCGGTTCCTCGGCGAGCTGTCGGAGCTGATCGTGGCCACGGAGGACGGCGGCTTCCGGACGCCGAAGATCGACTTCTCGGAGTACGCCCCTCGGCTGACCAAGGGCGACGACTGGACCGAGGATCACGCGGACCTGGCCGCCAGCGTGCAGCAGCGCGTGGAGGAGGTCCTCCTCGACCTCGCCCGGTGGCTGCACGACCGCACCGGGGACCGGACCCTGACCCTCGCCGGCGGGGTCGCCCTCAACTGCGTGGCCAACACCCGCATCTTCGCCGAGACGCCGTTCGAGCAGGTGTGGGTGCAGCCGGCCGCCGGCGACGCGGGTACGGCCCTGGGCAGCGCGCTGCACGTGGCCCGCGGCCTCGGCGAGAGGACCGAACCGATGCCCGGCGCCGACCTCGGCCGCGGCTGGACCGATGACGAGATCGAGCAGTGGCTGAAGGTTGCGGCGATCGACTACGAGCGCCCGCACGACGTCGCCGACGCCGTCGCCGAGGTGCTGGCCGACAACGGCATCGTCGCCTGGTTCCAGGGCCGGAGCGAGTACGGCCCCCGGGCCCTGGGTCACCGGTCGTTGCTGGCGCATCCCGGCTTCGAGGCGAACCTCGAGCGGATGAACAACGTCAAGGGCCGCGAGCAGTTCCGCCCGGTCGCCCCGATGGTCCTGGCCGAACGGGCACCGGACATCTTCAGCCGAGGCCCCATCCCGTCGCGATACATGCTGTTCGTCCACGACGTCGCCCCCGAGTGGCGCGACCGCATCCCCACCGTCACCCATGTCGACGGGACGGCGCGGATCCAGACGGTCGACCGCGCCGAGGACCCACTGGTCGCCCGGATGCTCGAGTGCTTCGAGCGCCGCACCGGGCTGCCCGTGGTCGTGAACACGAGCCTCAACACCGCCGGCCGCCCCATGGTGGATGACCCGCGGGACGCGCTCGAGTGCTTCGGCTCAGCGCCCGTGGACCTGCTCGCCATCGGGCCGTTCACGGTGCGACGGGCCCGGTCGACGCTCGGCCACGACGCGCACTGAGGCCCTGCGCGGGCGTTCGGTTGCGCGCCACCCGATCGGGCGACAGGCGTTTTGGCAGGTCAGCGCGGGGGTAACTCCGTGCCTGACCGCCAGACGGCGGACTACGTATGTCTGGGAGGACACCATGGCCGCAACCGCGGGCAACAACTCCGGCGCCGGACGCCGGACTCTGCCGCAGACTCTCTCCCTCGTCTTCGGCGTCGTGTACCTGCTGGTCGGGATCGTCGGCTTCTTCGTGACCGGGTTCGACGACTTCGCGTCGCCGAGCGACAAGACCCTGCTGATCTTCGACATCAACCCGCTGCACAACATCGCTCACATCCTGGTCGGCATCGCCGGTATCGCGCTGGCCCGGACGCTGGCCTCGGCCCGAACCTACGGCTGGCTGCTCGCGGTTCTCTACGGAGCGCTGTTCATCTACGGCCTCATCGCCGCCGGCGAGTCGTGGGACTTCCTGAACATCAACGGTGCCGACAACGGCCTGCACATCGTGACCGCGCTGGTGGGTCTGGTCATCGCCCTGATGCCCGTCCGCGACGCCGTGTCGCACCGGGCAGCCCGCACCTGACCGCTCCATGACCGGCTGAACGAGCCGGAGGGGTCCCCTACCGGGATTCCTCCGGCTCGCGCCGTCTTTCGGAGCCGGCGCATCGGGAGCACACTGTCGAGCGCGGCGGCTGGCCGGCACCGGCGGACCCGTCCGGACCCGAGGGGGCCCTGCGATGGGTCATGGCGACGATACGGATCCGGTGCTGCGCGTGCTGGGTGCCGAGCTCGAGCGCGACGATCCCCGGCTGGCCGCGCTGCTGAGCGGGGAACGCAAGCCCCGCGCCCGTTCCCGCATCTGGCTGTTGCTCGGCGTCCCCGTCCTGGCTGGGCTCCTCCTGCTCCCCGTCACGACGGCGGTCGGCATCGTCGTCGTCCTGCTGGTCGTGGCCTCCCCCCTGGTCGGGTGCCTGATCGGCCCCGGGCCGGACGACGGGGTCGCACCCCGCCACAGCTGAATCGCCGCCGCTGAACGCCCGCCACGGACCCAACCCCGCTGCGCGGGCGGTTCCGCCCGCGGTTACGTTGCGGACATGGACTTCGCGCCGTCCCCCCGAGCCGAGGAACTCTGCGGCCGGCTCTGGGACTTCATGCGTGAGCGGGTCTTTCCGGCGGAGCCCGTCTACGACGAGTGGCGTGCCGCCCGCGGCCACGACAACCACGAGCACCCGCCGGTCCTGGAGGAGCTGAAGGCCGAGGCCCGCGCGCGCGGTCTGTGGAACCTGTTCCACCACGAGCTGGGCGGCCTCTCCAACCTGGAGTACGCCTCGGCGGCGGAGATCATGGGCTGGTCGCCGGTGATCGCCCCCGAGGTGACCAACTGCGGGGCGCCGGACACCGGCAACATGGAGACCCTGATGCTGTTCGGGACGCCCGAGCAGAAGGAGCGGTGGCTGGACCCGCTGCTGGAGGGCGAGATCCGCTCCGGATTCGCGATGACCGAGCCGGACGTCGCGTCGTCGGACGCCCGCAACATCCAGACGTCGATCGTCCGCGACGGCGACGACTACGTCATCAACGGGCGCAAGTGGTGGACCAGCGGCGCCGCTGACGAACGCTGCCAGATCTTCATCGTGATGGGGAAGACGGACCCCGACGGCCCGTCGCACCGGCAGCAGTCGATGATCCTCGTCCCCCGTGAGACACCGGGCCTGGAGATCGTCCGCCACCTCCCGGTGTTCGGGTACCAGGACCAGCACGGGCACTCCGAGCTGCGGTTCACCGACGTACGGGTGCCCGCGTCCCATCTCCTCGCCGGCGAGGGTGACGGCTTCATGATCGCCCAGGCGCGCCTGGGCCCGGGCCGCATCCACCACTGCATGCGCGCCATCGGGATGGCCGAGCGGGCGCTGGCGCTGATGGTGGAGCGGGCCAAGTCGCGGGTCGCCTTCGGCCGGCCCCTGGCCGAGCAGGGCACGGTCCGGGACTCCATCGCGCGCTCGCGGATCGAGATCGACCAGGCCCGCCTCTACGTGCTCAAGACCGCCGACCTGATCGACAAGTTCGGGGCCAAGGGCGCGCGCACCGAGATCTCCGCGATCAAGGTGGCCGCACCCCAGGTGGCCCTCGACGTCATCGACCGGGCGATCCAGCTGCACGGTGGCGCCGGCGTCAGCAACGACACGGTGCTGGCGCGGTTCTACGCCTCCGCGCGCACGCTGCGCATCGTCGACGGTCCCGACGCGGTGCACATCCGCGGGGTCGCCAAGGAGGAACTCGCCCGGGAGCGCCCCTTCAGCGGCTAGGCCAAGGCCCTCCCCCCGCCCCTCCCGGGCACCGCGCCCCGAGCCTCGCGAGGGGTGGGGGGAGGGGGTCCCTTCACTACGGCGACACCGTCGTCACCGCTGCGGCCGGCGGTGAGAAGGTCAGCGCCCCGGAGAATTGGGCCTGGTTGAGGATCGTCGTCCCTAGAGGAACGGTGGGACCGATCCTGGCGGTCAGCGACAGGGAACCGGTGCCGTTGACCGCCACGGTGCCCAGCCCCCACCGCACCGTGCGGGTGGCCGCCGTGTAGGTCCCGCCTCGCGTGGCCGAGACGAAGCTCAGCTGCGCCGGAAGCACGTCGGTGACCATTGCGTTCGCCGACGGCTGCGGCCCGAGGTTCGTGTACGAGATGACATATGTGACCGTGCCACCCGGCCGAGCGGTGGCCGGCCCGGTCATCGTGGTGACGACCACCGGGTCGCCGGGTGGCCGCGTGGTGCTGTCGAAGCCGAACACCTCCAGCTCCGCGGCCCGCACCGACTCGTCGCGGTCGGACGCCGCCTTGCAGTCGGTGGCGTTCAACGGGTCGTTGTCCTGCTCCCCCGCGTACTCCGGCGTTCCCGAGCACTGGTTCTCCAGCGCCACCAGCCGCACGTGCGTGGCCGGCGTGTCGGGCACGTCGAAGGTCTGGAAGAGCAGGTTGGGGGCCAGCGGGCGCGGCCTCGTCGCCGGGAAGGCGTTGTCCGCGCTGGTGTAGATCCGCTGGTACGGCGAGCCTGGTGCGCCGGCCGGCAGGGGGCTGGCGCAGTTCGCCGTCGCGGTCTGCACGCAGGTCTCGATGGCGAACTTCCGCAGGGCCGTGAACCGGCTGCCCGACTCCTCGTCGGGCTGGTTCGGGTCGTCGTCCGCGTCGGGGTTGGGCGGACGCAGCATGGCGCTGACCCGAACCGACCGGACCACGCTCTGGCCGCCGGCAAGGTCGACGGCGACGTAGGGGCTCACCGCGTCCACGCTGGTGCCGCCCGGGTTGATCCCGGCCCAGTTCGTCGCCTCGGTGTCGTCGATGAGCCTCGTCGTGTTGAGGCTGCCCGCCGACGACGCCGCGACCGTCGCCCCGCTGGAGGACGACGCCAGGTTGGTGGCCAGGTGCAGCACCCGGTCGACGGTCTGCCCGGCGCCGACCGTCTGGCTGAACCGCAGGAGCCCGTAGCCCTCCGCCTGGAAGACGAAGGTGTACGTACCGGGCACCAGCCGCACCTGACGGCCCAGCGGGGTCGCGGTGTCGGTGTCGGCGACCGGGGTGACCCGCGCCTCGTACTGCCCGAGGTAGAGCGTGCCCTTCACCGCCGGCCGGCCGGCCTTGTCGAATGCCTGCGCCGCGATCCGCAGCGTCCCCTCGTTGGCCGCCGGCGAGGTGTAGTCGGGTGTGGGCTGGTCGTCCTCGCCCGTGGCGGTGTCGGCGAACTGGCCGAACCCGCGCTTGGCGAAGGCATTCCACATCACCGACTGGTTGGCGCCGTTGAAGCGCATGACGTCTGCCGCCAGCATCGCGTCCCGGGCGTCGAGCATGGTCGAGCCGGGTGGCTGCAGGAGGTAGGCGTCGAAGAGCAGCTGGGCCCACCGCCGGTTCCCGGGGCACCTGCTGGCGTCCAGGGGTGGCTGGGGCGCGGTGTTGCTCAGGTCGCCCTGCGAACAGCGGCGCTGCAGCGCGGCGTTGGTGACGGGGAAGGAACCGTTGTACTTGCTGATCAGTGCCTGCCGCACGTCCCACATGACCGCGCTCCAGGGCTCCCCGTCGGCGTGCACCTCGGGGCCGGTGACGTCGTAGCCGAGGTCGCCGTACTGCAGGGGATTCCTGTCCAGCGCGTAGTTGCGGATGCCGGTGACCGCGTTGCCCGTGACGTAGGGACCCTCGACCGCGGGGCCGGCGCCGGTGGAGTAGCCGTGCTCGAACATGTACTCGAGCGCTACCTGATCGCCCCAGGACTCGCCCATCGACCCGCCCTGGTAGCTGGTCAGGCCGGCGTCCGGACCGCCCACCATCCGGTTGGAGATGGCGTGGTTGTACTCGTGGCCGATGACGCTCATGTCGTAGTCGCCGTCGGTGCACGGCGCGTAGAAGGCGCCGGCGATGGGCTGGAACAGGTACTGGTTGGTGATGCCGGGGACGCCGTCCTGCAGGGTGATCTGGTTGGCGTTGTCGCGGCCCAGGTACGACGGGGCACCGCCGGTCAGGGCGCCGGCCTGCACGTTGCCCACCTCGGGATCGCCCTCACCGGCCGTGGGCAGCATGCCGTCGGCGCGGTTGCCGAAGTTGTTGTCCTGCAGGTTGTAGTTGAGCTCGGTGAAGCCCAGGAAGTACGACCAGTCGTGCAGCCGGTTGTGGCTCGAGAACAGGCTGGTCACCGAGGCGAGGATGTCGTTGCCGCCGGGGACCAGCTCGGCCGGGCTGCACCGGCTGTTGTTCCACCGGTCCTGGAACGGCGCTATGTAGGCCCGGTCCGTCTCGAGCGGCCGTTGGCCGAGCGCCCCCGGGGTCAGCGGGCTGCTCCACGCCTCCGCGGTCGAGGCCGCGTTGCCCTCCGTGGTGAAGGTGGGCGTGTTGGTGCGGAAGTTGTAGTCCCAGGGCCCGCGGGCGGCGAGGTTGATCAAAGGCGAGGGAGGGTCGTCACAGCCCGGGACCGGCGTGCCGCCGACCTGGTTGACCCAGCAGCCGACCTTGCGGTTGTCGCTCGTGACAAGCGGGTCGAAGTTCAGCGGCGGATTGGCCAGGAAGTACTTCCAGCTCGGCGGGTAGGGCACCGGCTGCGCCTGCTGCTCGCTCGCGGTGAAGGTTCCGGCGTAGGTCCCCGGCGCGACGAACGGCGCGGTCGGGTCCGCGAAGGGGCAGACCTGCACGTTGTAGACGCCGGCCGGCACGCCGCCCGAGGGCGAGTACGTCGCCGCCTCCGGGCTGGTGGCGGTGTCGGAACTGGCCACCACGGTCCCGTTGGCGATGATCTTCAGGACGATGTCGTTGGTGACGACGGCCGCGCTGGCCGCGGCGGTGACGGACTTGGTGGCGCCGTCGACCTGGAAGGGGTGCAGGGGCCCGCAGGTCGTCGCGGTGATCTCGCCCTGGAACCCGTCGCTGTAGGTGGAGTGGTCGACCTGGCCGTGCCGGACGAGGACGTCGCCGGTGCTGGCGTCGACGAAGGACGTGTAGGCCAGGGCTGCACCGCCCTCGACGTCGACGACGTTGGTCTCGAAGACCGCTCGGACGGTGCCGTCGGGCGCCGGGAGCGCCCGCAGCCGGGCCCGCTGGTCCTGGGCGAAGCCGGCGACGCGGAAGATCGTCCAACCGACGTCGTCGGTCCGGACTCCGGAGACCGCGCTGGCGGCAACCGTGCGACCCACGTTCTGGGCGGCGTCGAGCCAGGCCTGAACCGCGGTCAGCGACGCCGCTTGAGGCGTGGCCGTGGTGGGCGCCAGGGAGGACGACGCGTAGGCCACCTTGCCGCTGACGACGCCGACGGTGACCATCCCGTCGACCGCCGCCGGCAGGTTGCCGAACTTCTGCCGGAACAGCACGGCCCGGCCGTTGCTCTGCGCCATGCGCTGCACATTGACCAGCTCGAGGGCGCTGACCTGTGCGGCGCTGAGCTTGAAGATGGCCCGGTTCCTGTTGAGCCACGCGCGCGCGGCCGCGGCGGGGTCGCCGGACAGGCCGGTACCGAGGTAGCCCCCGTACTTGATCAGCGACTGCGGCGTGCCGAAGCGGTTCCACCGGGCGGTCGCACCGAGCCCGGAGACCGCGGAGCGCTGCGCTGCCGTGGGTGCGAGGGAGCCGACGCGGGCGTCGACGTCACCGAGGCCCTGGGACGCGGGCCGTTCCACGACCGGGTCGATGATCGCCCGCGCGGGCGACACCAGGGGACCGGCCAGGACGGATGCGGCGCCCACACCGAGGGCCGCGAGGATGGCGATACGGCGGCGAGAGCCGCTCCAGCGTGGTGCGGACATGCGCGCCTGCCCTTGGGCCGGGACCGCGTCGTTGCGGCCCAGATGGAGCGCATTGGTAACGGAGGGACCAGGGCCCCGCAACTCGGAGGACCGAACACGTCGAGAGCGGGGATCAGCGGCTCAGGGCGAGAGCGTCGTCCCGAATCCGCCGCCCGCCAGCGTGGCCATCAGCTGGGTACGGTCCAGCCCCATCTCGTCGAGGACGGCGCCGTCCCGGTCCGTGTCGATCTCTTCGGGCAGCCGCTGCTCCACCTGCTCGGCGGTGTCGTTGTTCCCCTGGGTACGCAGCATCGTCACGAGTTCCTGCCTGTCCAGCTTCACCGGGTCCTCCGTCCGAGCCGACGACGTCCCCGGCGAGTCTGCGGCGTGCGGCGGACGGCCGCAACGCCGCCGGTGGCTCAGCTCCGGTCCGACCTGCGGTACAGGACCAACCCGACAACGGCCAGGACGACGCCCAGGAACAGCTGTCCCAGCCCGACGCCCTGCTGCCCGGTACCGAACCAGGTCACCGACGACACCATGAGAACGACGGCGACCCCGAGGGCCAACAGCGCGATGAGCCGCTCGCGGCGGGGGTCGCGGGGAGCGGGAGTGCCCGGATCAGCGGCGGCCATGCCCCCAGCCTGCCAGGCGGCCCTCGCCCGGGGTCACAGCCGGCAGGCCAGCAGGATCTCGTCGCGGTCGTCGCCCGGGCCGATCCGGATGGCGCCCGGCAGTCGGCCGTACTCGGCGTAGCCCAGTCCGCGGTAGAACGCGTCGACCCCGGTGCCACCACGGGCGCTGAGGTGCACGAACTCCCAGCCGCGGTCCCGGGCGATGTGGTGCACGCCGGCCATGAGCACCCTGCCCAGACCGCGGCCTTGATGGGTGGGGTGCACCTGCACGCGCAACACGGTGCCCCAGTGCCGGCGCAGCGGGCTCGAGGAGCCGACCAGGGCGGCGAACCCCGCGGGACTGCCGTCGACGGTGAGCACCGCCAGCACGGCCCGACCGGAGCGCACCCGTTCGAGCAGCCGGTCGAGCACCGGCGCGACGTCGTCCTCGCTCACCGGGGGAACGAAGCCGACCGCCCCGCCGGCGTTGGACACATCGGTCCAGCAGCGGAGGAGCTCATCGCGGAGGGCACCCTCGACGACGGACACGGCGCGGACCTCGGCAGCGGGCATTCCCCCATTCTCCGCAGCGCCATTCTCCGTGGCGCGCACGATCCCCTGTCGCCCCGGTCCCGAACGGTCCTAGCGTTCCGCCATGACAGAGCCGTCCGCCCCACGCACCGGTGCGACCGCCCAGGAACTGGAGGGCAGGTCGGGGTACGACCCGGCCTTCCTCGGCGTCGACGTCCCGATGCCCGGGCTCTCCTCGGACCTGCCGACCGTGCTGCTCACCTACCTCCACTACAGCGTGCTGTTCCGGCCCGACCGCCGATTCGCCGCGGTGACGGCGCTGGCCATGGACGGCGCCCACCTGATCAGCATCGGCCGGTCCGACCGGTGGCTCCTCGACCCCCGGCTGGCAGCCGAACTGCAGGCCGGCCCCGCGGTCTACGCGCACAACGACCTGGATCGCGGCCATCTGGTCATGCGTGCCTCGGCCACGTGGGGGGAGACGGAGGACGAGGCGACGCAGGCCGAGGCGGAGACCTTCTACTTCACCAACGCGGCACCGCAGGCAGCGCTGTTCAATCAGGGCCGGGAGCTGTGGCTGGGCCTCGAGAACTACCTGCAGGACCACGCCGATGCCTTCGACCGGAAGCTGGCCGTGTTCGCCGGCCCGGTGCTCGACGACGCCGATCCGCACTACCGCGGCATCCAGGTGCCGCTGCGGTTCTGGAAGGTGGTCGGCTTCGTCCAGGACGGCCGGCTGGCGGCCACCGGCTACGTACTCGACCAGTCGCCGCTCGTCGACGATCTGCAGGAGGCCTTCCGCGGCGCCGCCGAGGCGGGCGCCGCCCCGCCGCTCGGCGCCTTCCGCACCTTCCAGGTGCCCATCGCCGACATCGCGTCGCTCACCGGCGTCCCGCTCGACCAGCTCGCCGCGGTCGACCTCCTGCCGGCCCAGCCCTCCTTCGCCCCGCCGCAGGCGGGGCAGGCGGCCGGGGGCTGGGTGGAGCTGCGTTCCCTCGAGGACGTGGTCACGGCGGCTCCCGCCCCCTAGGCCGCCGCTGCGCCCTTTCCTCGAAGGCTGTCACCACCGCAGCCCGGGACGACACCGCGCGGCATGCCTCGACCAGGTCGCCGGCAGGCCATCTGCCGCACAGCCCCGTGCCCGTCAGCCGTTCTTGGTCGGTGGTTCCCCGGCCGCGAGGGCCTCCTCGGCCTTCGCCCGGTCGTAGGCGCAGGCGTCGGCGAGCTCGGCCACCGGGTTGGTCGGCTCCGCGCTCGTCCCGGCGGTCGACCCGGTGGCCGGTGCCGAGGACGCCGTTGCGCTGGCGTCGTCCGTGGTGGGGGCCGCCGTGCCCGAGGAGGCCGCGACCGGCGGGGCCAGCGCTTCCTGGACGAGCCGGCGCATCAGGCCGTAGTCCGGATACGCCGGGTCGATGACGCTCGGATCGAAGACGACGCTGCGAATGGGGGCGTCCTTCACCAAGAAGGCCAGGTCGACGAAGTCGTTCAGCGCGGAACTCGGGATGTCGGTGCTGACGATGTTCTGGGTGGTGGCGGCGATGTCCTCGTACCGCCGGAGCATCGTGACCGGGTCCGCCGCGTCGACGATGGCCTTGATCGTGCAGCGCTGACGCGCCATGCGGTCGTAGTCGGTGAGCCCGAACCGGCCCCGGGCGTAGGCCAGCGCTGTCGGCCCGTCCATGTGCTGGTTCGGGCCGGGCACGATGTAATCGTCGGGCAGCGCGCCGGTGGACGGCTCGCCACCCACCGGCACGTAGTAGTTCACGTTCACGGTGATGCCACCGAGGGCGTCGACCAGCTTGCTGAACCCGTCCAGGTTGACCAGCACGAAGTAGTCGATCGTGAGGCCGAGCGCCTCGCCGACGCCGAGCTTCAGGAAGTCGGCGCCCGGATCGTCGGTGGGGCCGAGGATGTCGGGGTGCTGCGCGGGCCCGTTGCGGTACACGGCGTTGAGCAGGCTCTCGCTCTCGCTGCCGGCGTCGAAGCCGTGCGGATAGACCGTGCCCAGCGGGCTGTCCTGGGGGAAGGGCAGGTTCTCCAGGTTGCGCGGCAGGCTCAGCAGCGTGGTGTCGCCGGTGGAGGTGTCGATGCTGGCCACGATCACGGTGTCGGTGCGCACCCCCTCGCGGCCCGCCCCGCCGTCGCCGCCGAGCAGCAGTACGTTCACCCGCTCCTTGCTCCCGAAGGGATTCGGGGTGTCGACGACGGTCGCCGACTGGCCGTCGTCGAAGACCTTGGCGATGAAGTCGCGCGACACCAGGACGATCCGGCCGGCCGCGACGGCGGGCGCCGCGACGGCGAGCACCAGCACGAGCACCAGAGCGCCTCCGAGCAGACGCCGGGAACGGGAGGTGTGCGCGGGGACCAGCATCCGGTAGCCGGCGACGATGACCGCGATCCAGGCCAGGGCGATCACTGCGATGCCGGCGACCACCCCGAGCAGCGAGTTGGTGTCGGTCGCGGTGTGGATGACGGCCTGCAGGTGGCCGAGGGCGAACCAGAGGCTCACGGCGACGAGGCCGAGGAAGACACCGAGCGTGACGGCGCCCAGCCGCCGCCGGCCCGCGGCCAGGAAAGCCGTGCCGGGGAGGACGGCCCCGATGGCCGTCCAGCCCAGTGCCGAGCGGAAGCTGCCCGCCCGCCGGTGGTGGAACCGGGCCCCCTGAGGTCGCCGCGCGGCGTCGTCGTGGCGGGGAGCGTCCTGCGCGGCGCTCACGCGCCGCCCCTCCCTCGGCGCCAGGTCACCAGCGCATCGTCCCACCGATCGCACGTCAGGGGCGCGCAGCGCCGACCGGCCGGCGGCAGAACCGCCCGATCCGGCGACGCGACGAGCCGGCGGAGGGATGATCACGGGCTCGTCCGGGCATCTCCAGGTGACCGGCGGTCCAAGTTACGGGCGCGTAGGTTGGAAGTCGTCGGCCGACTGCACTCCGGAGGTCTCCATGTCACAGACGAACCCGCACAGTGCCGTCCTGATCGAGCTGGAGCCGGTGGTGGCGCAGAACCTCGACCGCCACGACCGCCTGGCCAAGGAATGGCATCCGCACGACTACGTGCCCTGGGACGAGGGCCGGAACTTCGCCTTCCTGGGCGGCGAGGACTGGTCGCCCGAGCAGTCGCGGCTGGACGAGACGGCCAAGGCCGCGATGTTCGTCAACCTGCTGACCGAGGACAACCTGCCCAGCTACCACCGGGAGATCGCCACCCGCTTCGGCCGGGACGGCGCCTGGGGCACCTGGGTGGGCCGGTGGACGGCTGAGGAGAACCGGCACGGCGTCGCGCTGCGCGACTACCTGGTGGTCACCCGCGGCGTGGACCCGGTCGAGCTCGAGCGGGCCCGGATGGCGTACATGACGCTGGGCTACGACTCCGGGGACAAGACGGCGCTCGAGGCGGTCGCCTACGTGTCCTTCCAGGAGCTGGCCACCCGGGTCTCCCACCGCAACACCGGACGTGCCTGCGGCGACCCGATCGCCGACCAGCTGCTTGCCCGGATCGCCACCGACGAGAACCTGCACATGGTCTTCTACCGCAACCTCGTGCAGGCGGCCTTCGACATCGATCCCGACGAGATGATGCGCGCGGTCGCCAACGAGGTGATCAACTTCGAGATGCCGGGCGCCAACATGGCGAACTTCAGGAAGAACTCCACGATCATCGCCAAGGCCGGCATCTACGACCTGCGGCTGCACCACGACGAGGTGGTCGCCCCCATCCTCCGGTTCTGGAAGGTCTTCGACCGCACGGACTTCGGACCGGCCGGCGAGCAGGCGCGGGAGGAGTTGGCACAGTTCCTCCTGGGGCTGGACGCGCAGGCGACCAAGTTCGTGGAGAGCCGGGACCGGATGCGCGCCCGCATCGCCGCTCGCGGCCAGGTCCCGATCCAAGTCTGAAAGGGGACCACCCTGCCCCGGCCCCTGCAGGGCAGCCGTCTGAGCCCGCGTCCGTAGTCTCGATCCCCATGCGGCTGGCGACCTGGAACGTGAACTCCATCCGCAGCCGTGCCGACCGGGTGGCGGCCTTCCTCCAGCGTCAGGACGTCGATGTCCTGGCCCTGCAGGAGACCAAGTGCCGCGACGACCAGTTCCCCGAGATGATGTTCAACGCCCTCGGCTACGAGGTCGCGCACGTCGGCCACTCGCAGTGGAACGGGGTCGCGATCCTGTCTCGGATCGGGATCACCGACGTCGAGCTCGGTTTCCCCGGCATGCCGTCCTGGTCGTCGAAGGAGGGCCAGGACCCCGCGTCGGAGGCCCGCGCGCTGGGCGCCACCTGCGGCGGGGTGCGGGTATGGAGCCTCTACGTGCCCAACGGCCGGACGCTGGCTGATCCGCACTACCGGTACAAGCTCGAGTGGCTGGCCGCCCTGCGGTCCGCGGCGGCGGGCTGGCTGGCCGAGGACCCCGCGGCGCCGGTGGCGCTGGTCGGCGACTGGAACATCGCGCCGGAGAACGACGACGTCTGGGACATCACCGTCTTCACGCACTCGACGCACGTCTCACCGGCCGAGCGGGCCGCGTTCCGGGCCGTCGTGGAGGCCGGGTACGCCGACGTCGTCCGCCCGTACGCGCCCGGCCCGGGGGTCTACACCTACTGGGACTACACGCAGCTGCGCTTTCCCCGCCGGGAGGGCATGCGGATCGACTTCGTCCTGGGCTCCCCGGCGCTCGCCGCCCGCACGACCGGCGCGCTGATCGACCGCGAGGAACGCAAGGGCAAGGGCGCCAGCGACCACGCCCCGGTCATCGTCGAGCTGGCCGACTAACGCACCGACCGGACCCCGTGCGGCGCATGCGGGGCACCGCAGACACCGGCCGCCCGCCACGCTGAGCCGATGGCAGGCCGCGTCCGGTCGTCCGAGCCGGGCATCAGCTGGCCGCGGGTGCTCGGGACCAACGAGGCGTCCGCGTGCCCCACACGGCAGCTGGGCCCCGCTCGGATGAGCGGGGCCCAGCCAGTGCGTCGGACGCCGTAGGCGTCAGTCGTCGTCCGAGTCGCTGTGGTCGTCGCCTCCACCGCGAGAGCTCGAGTTGACCGAGCCGGAGCCGGAGCTGTCCGGCTCGGAGGCGTCCTCGGCGGCTTCGCGAGCCCGCTCCTCGGCGTCCTCGGCGGCCTCGCGAGCCTGCTCCTCGGCGTCCTCGGCGGCTCCGTGGGCCTGCTCGGCGGCCTCGCGGGCCTCCTCCTCAGCCTCACGGGCCTGATCGGCAGTCTCGTCGGCGGCTTCGCGAGCCTGCTCCTCGGCGTCCTCGGCGGCCTCGCGGGCCTCCTCCTCGGCGTCCTCGGCGGCCTCGCGAGCCTGCTCGTCGGCGTCCTCCGTGCCGTCCTCGCTGTCCGGCTCGTCCTCGTGGCCCTCGACCGAGTCGTCGGACCCGTGGTCCGACGAGCCAGGGAGGTCACCGGGTCCGTCGAGGCCGGAGTCGTCGGTCTCGACGGCGTCAGCGGAGTCGGGCAGGTCGAAGGGCGACACGGTCTCGACCGCGACCGCGACCGGGTCCTGCAGCGAGGCGGGGAGGGCGCCGAGGGCGCCCGCTCCGGTGACACCGGCCACCGCGATACCGAGACCTGCGGTCGCCTGCGCGACTGCGCCGGCGCCGGCAATCTTGGCCGCGAGTGCGGCGAGGCCTTCCAACAGCAACATCTAGGAGCTCCTCCGAGCATCGTGGACCGCGCTCGTGGTCGATCCGTTGCCGTTGCATCGGCACCCTGGGCCCTCGCCATGAGCCTTGTCCCCCGGAAGAGTCACGGCGCGGTGCCCGCCCTCGACGGGCGCCCGCCGCATCCCCGCGGAGCCCGCCCCGCCCCTGGGGCACAATCGGGGCGCCCGATCCTGCGATCGGGTTCGATTGGCCCTGCTCGACCGACGTGCATTCGCGCAGGCCGGAAGGAGAGTGCACGATGTCGCGCTGGTCACCGCGCCGCACCCGGACGTGCCGGGACCACGCCCCGGTGATCGTCGAGCCGGCCGGCTGAGCCGTGCTCGTCCTGCTCCCCCCGTCGGAGACCAAGCACCCCGGTGGGGACGGCGGTCCGCTGGACCTCGCCGCGCTCACCGCACCGCGGCTGAACCCCGTCCGCACCGAGATCGCCGAGGCGCTCGGGAAGCTGGCCGACGACGTCCCGGCGGCCCGCGCCGCGCTCGGCCTGTCGCCGAGGCAGGACGACGAGATCGCCCGCAACGCCGCGCTCTGGGCCAGCCCGACCATGCCGGCGATCCAGCGCTACACCGGCGTCCTCTACGACGCGCTCGACGTCGCCTCCATGACGCGTCCTCAGCGCGCCCGGGCGGACAGTCGGCTGGCCGTCGGCTCCGCGCTGTTCGGGCTGGTCGGCGCCGCCGACGCCATCCCGGCCTACCGGCTCTCGGCGGGCTCCACGCTGCCGGGACTGCCCACGCTGCGGGCGCTCTGGCGGCCGGCCCTCACCCCGGTCCTGGCCGCGGTCGACGACCTCGTGGTGGACCTGCGTAGCGGTTCCTACGCGGCCCTCGCCCCCGTTCCCGGCGCCGTCACCGTCGACGTGCTCAGCGAGCGGCCCGACGGCAGCCGCGGGGTGATCACCCACTTCAACAAGGCGCACAAGGGCCGGCTGGCGCGGCTACTGGCGACCACGAGGGCCGAGCCGGACGACGTCGTGCGCCTCCGAGGCCTGCTGCGGCGGGCCGGGTTGCACGTGGAACATTCCGCGGGAACGGCGCTGACCCTCGTCGTCGCAGCTCGATGAGCCGGTCCCGACGTGCACGTCCCGTGATGTTCGCCCAGTCGGTTGCGCACAACGGACCGGGCATGGCATAACTGGCGACGAAGGTGTGGCTCCGATTCCCGGGCCGACGCCGTGCGTCCCCGGCTCTGCGCCGGCAGAAGGGTTCCGGTGAACACAACGCCTGACCGCACGGTCGTCGGGCAGGGGCATTCCGGTGAACTGTCCGCTGCCGATCTGCTCAGCGTGCCGCAGCGGATGGACGACGCCCGTCGGCTCCGGGTCCCGGAGATCGGCAGCATCGCCCTGGACCGCCTGGCCGAGCTGGCAGCGCGACTGCTCGGCGCCGACGCCAGCCAGATCTCACTGCTGACCGACGTCCAGACCATCGCCGCCGGCGTCGGCCTGGCACCGGGCTCGGTCGGCACGGACAGCCCGCTCGCGGAGTCGCTGTGCACGGTGACGGCGGCCGGCACCGGCGCCCTGGTCGTCTCCGACGCCCGCGGCGACGAGCGGGTCCGTGACCTCCCGCCGGTCGCCTCGGGACAGGTCGGCTCCTATCTCGGCATCCCGCTGACCGGCCACAGCGGCCAGGTCGTCGGGGCACTGTGCGTCTTCGGTCCGCGGCCGCGGGAGTGGTCGGACACCGACGTCGCGACCCTGCGGCAGCTCGCACAGTCGACGGTGACCGAACTCGAGCTCTCGGCCCTGCTCGGTGAGTACGAGAGCGACCGCGTGCGCTGGGGGCTGGCCATCGACGCCGCCGGCCTCGGCACCTTCGACTGGGACCTCGTCACGGGCCGGCTCGCCTGGGACGACCAGCTGATCACCATGTTCGGCTACGACCCCGACACGTTCGCGCAGACCATCGAGGCGTTCAGCGCGCGTCTGCACCCCGACGACCTGCCCCGGGTCTCCGAGCACTTGCAGAACTGCATCGACAACTGCGGGGAGCTCGACGCCGAGTACCGCGTCGTGCGCCCCGACGGGGAGATGCGCTGGGTGCACGCACGAGGGCGCGGGCTGGCCGGTCCGGACGGCAAGGCCGTGCGCGTGCTGGGCGCGGCCTACGACACGACCGGTGAGCGGGAGAGCGCCGTCCGGGTCACCCGCGTCCTGGAGGCCATGCCGGCCGGCTTCTACAGCCTGGACCGCAACTGGCGGTTCACCCATGTCAACGCCGAGGCCGAGCGGCTGCTGGGCCGCACCCGGGAGGACCTCCTCGGCAAGGTGCTCTGGGACGACTGGCCCGCGGCCATCAACAGCATCTTCGAGGACAGCTACCGCACCGCCGTCCGGACCGGGCTGCCGGTCTCCTTCGACGCCTACTACCCCGCGCCGCTGGACGGCTGGTTCGAGCTCCGCGCCTGGCCGACGCCCGACGGGCTGTCGGTCTACTTCACCGACGTGACGGAGCGGCGGCGCATGCAGGAACATGCGGAGCGCTCGGCGCAGCGCTTGGCCGTCCTGGCGAAGGTGAGCGCCGAGCTCGCCGGCACTCTGGACGCCCGGACGGCGGCGGCCCAGCTGCCGCGGCTCGTCGTCCCGGCGCTCGCGGACTTCGCCATCGTGACGGTGGTGCAGCCCGACGGCCGGCCGCGCGACATCGGCTCCTGGCACTGCGACCCCACCAGCCGCTCGCTGCTGGAGCGCTACGCCGCCGTGCGGCTCGACGCCATGCCCGCCGTCTCGCCGGTCGCGCGCGCCCTGCTCAGCGGCGAGCCGGTTCGCGAGCCCGCCGCCCGTGTCGCGGAGATGCTGCCGCCGGGCGAGGCCCGCGAGCTGCTGACCGTCCTCGGCGCGGAGACGGCGGTGGTCCTCCCCCTCCGCGGCAGGGGGCGCATCCTCGGCCTGCTCAGCGTGTACTACCGGACCGGGACGCCCGTCCTGGAGGAGAACCTGGCGACGGCGCAGGACGTGGCCGACCGCGCCGGTCTCGCGCTCGACAACGGCCGGCTCTACCGGGCGCAGCAGCAGCTGGCCGAGGGTCTGCAGCGCAGCCTGCTCACCGAGCCACCCGAGCCCGACCACGCCGAGATCGCCGTCCGGTACCTGCCGGCCGCCGAGGCGGCCCGGGTCGGCGGCGACTGGTACGACGCGTTCCTGCAGCCCGGCGGGAGCACGATGCTGGTCATCGGCGACGTGGTCGGCCACGACACGGCGGCAGCGGCGGCGATGGGCCAGTTGCGCGGCCTGCTGCGGGGCATCGCGACCTACAGCGACGCCGGTCCGGCCGAGGTGCTGCGCGGGCTGGACGCCTCGATGGCGACGCTGCAGACGAAGACGCTGGCCACCGCGGCGGTGGCCCGCTTCGAGCAGACCCTGGACGAGCGGGATCGCGGCGTCACCCGGATGCGCTGGGCCAACGCCGGCCACCTGCCCCCACTGGTGATCAACCCCGACGGCAGCGTGGCCGAGCTGGCGTCCTGGCGTGGCGACCTGCTGCTCGGCGTGGACCCGGGCGCCCAGCGTCGTGAGTCCGTCGTCACCCTGGACCGGGGAGCGACCGTGCTGCTCTACACCGACGGGCTCATCGAGCGCCGGGACGACGACCTCGACGCGGGGATGGTGCGGCTGCGCGACGCCCTCCTGGAACTGGCCGGGCGGCCGCTGGAGGAGATGCTCGACGAGCTGCTCGAGCGACTGGTGCACGGCCGGCCGGAGGACGACGTGGCGCTGGTCGCCGTCCGGCTGCACCGTCAGGACCGGCCCCGGCCGGCCGAGGCTGGCCCGAACCGCGTGCCGCCCACCGTGCCCGCCGAGCGCCGCACGGCCTGACCGGCCCCTGCCCGGTCCCGCCGCGAGCGTGCGAGGCAGGGTCAGGGGCTCCTCTCTCAGGTCTGGGAGTCGCGGCGGACCGTCGCCTTCCGGCCCTTGATCATGGTTGACCGCAGAGCGCGCACGACCTCCTCGGCAGAGGACTCGGGCACCTCCACGAGCGCGAACCGCTGGTGGATCTCGATGGCGCCGATGTCGCGGCCGGTCAGCCCCGTCTCGCCGGTGATGGCGCCGACGAGGTCACCGGGACGGATTCCGGCCTCCCGGCCGACGCCGACGAACAGCCGGGCGGCCGGGCCCCCGCTCGACCGTCGGGGCGGCCGCTCGGTTCGGCCGGCGGCCCCCCTGGACGAGGGTCCGCGGGCGTCGTTGTCCTGCCGGAAGGAGACCTGCGGGATCTCCTCCTCGTCGTCGGCGCCACCACCCGCCTCGTGCGCCAGCTTCACGGCGGCCAGCGCGACCTCCATCAGGTCGAACTCGTCGGACAGCGTCTCCACGACGACGCGGAAGCGGTCGAGCTCGTCGGTGAGCAGACTCTCGCGCAGCGCGGCCCGGGTGAGCTCCAGCCGCCGGGTGCGCAGGTCGGCCACCGTGGGCACCTTCTGGATGGTGATCGGCGCGCCGGCGACCTTCTCGATCACCTTGAGCATCCGGTGCTCCCGGGGCTCGGCGAGCGTGATCGCCACACCCTCTCGCCCGGCCCGTCCCACGCGACCGATCCGGTGCACGTAGGCCTCGGGCGCCGAGGGGACGTCGTAGTTGACGACGTGGGTGAGCTGGTCGATGTCCAGCCCGCGCGCGGCGACGTCGGTGGCCACCAGGAGGTCCGCCGTCCCACCGCGGAGGCGGCCCATCACGCGGTCGCGCTGCTCCGGGCTCATGCCGCCGTGCAGCGCCTCGGCGCGGTAGCCGCGGCCGTTGAGGGTCTCGGTGAGCGAGTCGACCTCCTCTCGGGTGCGGCAGAAGACGATCGCGGCGGTGGGCGACTCGATGTCGAGGATGCGGCCGAGCGCGGCCGGCTTGGCGGCGCGCGGCACCACGTAGGCGGTCTGGGTGACCCGCGGCGCCTCGCCCGGCTCGGTGCGTTCCCGGCCCAGACTGATCCGGACGGGGTCGCGCAGGTGCCGCCGGGCCAGCGCGTCGAGGCGGCGCGGCATCGTGGCGGAGAACAGCACCGTCTGCCTGTTCTCGGGAGTCTCGTCGAGGATCGCGTCGAGGTCCTCGGCGAAGCCCATGTCGAGCATCTCGTCGGCCTCGTCGAGGACGACGGTGCGCACCTCGCCCAGCTGCAGGCTGCCGCGGTTCAGGAGGTCCAGAGCCCGGCCCGGGGTGGCGACGACGACGTCGACCCCCGCGTCCAGCGAGCGCAGCTGGCGCACGATCGGCGCGCCGCCGTAGACGGGGAGGACGCGGGCGCCGAGGTCCCGCCCGTACTTGTGCAGAGCCTCCGACACCTGGACGGCGAGCTCGCGCGTGGGCACGAGGACGAGCGCTGCCGGTGCCTTGCCCCGCTCCGCGGGGAGCCGCTGGAGCACGGGCAGCGCGAAGGCGGCTGTCTTACCGGTACCGGTGGCGGCCTGGCCCAGGAGGTCACGCCCCTCCACCAGCGGCGGGATGGCCTCGGCCTGGATCGGCGTCGGCTCCTCGTAGCCCAGTGCCGACAGCGCGGCCAGCAATTCGGGTCGCAGGCCCAGGTCCTCGAAGGTCGTGCCCTGCTCGTCGCTGAGATCTCGTTCGTCGTCCATCGGCTCCATCGTTCCCTCGACGGTGTCGTGCCGCTCGGGCGGGGGCACCGGCGGGGCAGATGGGGGCTGGCATGGAAGGCTCGACCGGTGACCGAAGACCTGTGTTTCCGCTCCGCCACGGAGCTGGCGGGGATGCTGCGCAGCCGCGAGATCTCGGCGCGCGAACTGCTCGAGGCGCACCTGGAGCGGATCGACCGGTTCAACCCGACAGTGAACGCGGTGGTCACCCTGGACGCCGACGGCGGGCGGATCGCAGCGGACTCGGCCGACGCCGCGCTGGCCGCCGGCGAGCCGGTCGGCCCGCTCCATGGGCTACCGGTCGCGCACAAGGACACCCACGCCACCGGCGGCATGCGGACGACCTGGGGATCTCCCCTGCACGCCGACACCGTGCCGCTGCGCGACGAGCTGGTGGTCGCCCGGCTGAAGGCGGCCGGGGCCATCCGGATCGGCAAGACGAACGTGCCCGAGTTCGCGGCCGGGTCGCACACGTTCAACCCGCTCTTCGGGGCCACGCACAACCCCTACCGGCACGGGCTGTCGGCCGGCGGGTCCTCCGGCGGGGCGACGGCCGCCCTCGCGGCGGGGTTCGTGCCGCTGGCCGAGGGCAGCGACATGGGGGGTTCCCTGCGCAACCCGTCGGCGTTCTGCAACGTCGTGGGGCTGCGGCCCACCCCCGGGCGGGTGCCCACCTGGCCGGCCCCGATGGGCTGGTCACAGCTGTCGGTGCAAGGCCCGATGGGGCGGACGGTCGCCGACGTCGCGCTGCAGCTGTCGGTCATGGCCGGGCCGGATCCGCGGGTGCCGATCTCGCTGACCGACGACGGTGCCGCGTTCGCCGTTCCCCTGCCCACCTCGCTCGCCGGGCTGCGGGTGGCCTGGGCGCCCGACCTCGGGGGGCGGGTGACGGTCGATCCGGCGATCACGTCGGTGCTGGCGTCCTCCGTGCAGGCGTTCACCGACCTGGGCGCCTCCGTGGCGGAGGACTGCCCGAACCTGTCCGGCGCCGACGAGGTGTTCGGCACGCTGCGGGCATGGCTGTACGAGGCCCAGTACGGCGAGATCTCCCGGCGGTACCCCGAGCGGGTGAAGGAGTCGATCCGCTGGAACGCCGAGATGGGCGCGAAGCTGACCGGCCCCGACCTCGCCCGGGCCGAGCAGCTCCACACCAAGCTCTACGAGCGGATGACGGCGTTCTTCGAGCGCTACGACGTCCTCCTGGCGCCGACCACGCAGGTGCTGCCCTTCCCCGTCGAGATGGAGTACCCGACCGAGATCGCCGGTGTGCCGCAGGGCGACTACCTGGAGTGGATGCGGTCCTGCACGCTCCTCTCCCCCACCGGCTCGCCGGCGCTGTCGGTGCCGGGCGGGTTCACGCCGGGGGGGCTGCCCGTGGGGCTGCAGATCATCGGCCCGGCGCGCGCCGACCGGCGGGTGCTCGAGGTCGGGCACGCCTTCGAGCAGGCCACCGGTTTCGGCTCCCGCCGTCCGGTCCTCTGAGCCCTTCTCAGGCTCTCTAGCCACCGAGCTAGAGAGGCGCAGAGTCACCCAGAGGCGGCGGTCAGTCCTCCGGGCGGGGAACTCGGCGGGCGGCCCGCCGACGGCGCAGGCCGCGCAGCGTGCGGACGGCGACCAGCAACTCGGCCAGCTCGTGCCGGTCCCCCGCCGCGATGTCGGCGAGCTGCTCGGCGGCCCGCGCCTGAGCGTTGTCCCAGCCGTCCGCCCACGCCGCCACCAGGTCCGCGGGGGCGTCGGTGTCGGCCGTGCGGAAACTGAGCACGTCCTCGGTGAGCGAGGCCTGCTCCATCGCCAGGTCGTCGCGCAATGAGGCGCGAGCCATCGACGGCCAGCGCCGGTCGCGCGGCAGGGCGGTCACGAGCTCTCGCAGCGGCACCAGCCCGAGCCGCTCGGCCAGGCACTGCATCACCTGGCCGGTCAGCTCGACCGGGGCGCCGGTCCGCTCGGCGACGACGGCGACGTCGAGCGCGGGCGGCAGCAGCGGCGCGACGGCCGCCTCGGCGGCCAGGTCGGCGGGCACACCGGCGTCGGCGAGCCGGCTGG
>JAOPWJ010000143.1 GCA_025965715.1 Blastococcus sp.
CCGGCGCCTCTACTCAGCGTCGTCATGCGTCGAACCCTCCCCGCCTGGCGCCTCGGAGGCCCACCCCCCGGGGAACCGGGTTGTCGTGGGTGGATCTGTCGGCGTGCGGGAAACCTTCGACCATCGGCCACGCGATGAAAAGGGCTTCCGCGCCGCCTGGCCCGAGATCGAGTCGATCCAGGGCCGGAATGCGGCGTGGCGATCGCTGGCATGACTCTCCGTGCGCGCACGACAGCGTTGTGCACCCCGAACCGCACGTCGCGGAAGGGCTCCGCCCGTGAGGACTCGAAGCCAAGAGCACCGTGGCCGATCCCTACGACCTCGGCCGCGCGGTCAAGTCGGCGGCCGGGGCCACGACGCGTACGAGTCCCGCCTGATGGTTGCCGTCCTCGGCGGTCGTACGAGGCTGGCGCAGTGGCGCCACGGCGCCATTCGTCATCCGCTGAGCGCACCGACGGCATGGCCGGGATCCGGTGTCCTAGGAACCGTGCGGTGG
The DNA here is from genome assembly GCA_025965715.1 of Blastococcus sp. Classification (GTDB taxonomy): domain Bacteria; phylum Actinomycetota; class Actinomycetes; order Mycobacteriales; family Geodermatophilaceae; genus Blastococcus_B. The sequence continues at coordinate 497 of JAOPWJ010000143.1, forward strand.
CGTAGAGCGGAAGGCGGACTTTTCGTGAAGTACCTCATACGCTCTGCGCGCTCGCCCTCGGGGGGCGACCTCCGGCCGACGGCCCGAGGCGTGTGGACAGGAGTGCCGGTGCACCAGCTTGACCTGACCTGGGGCTCGGCGTCCCATCGCGGCCAGCGAACGGAGAACCAGGACCGGTTGCTCGCCGAACCGCCGGTGTTCGCGGTGGCCGACGGCATGGGTGGACACGCCTCGGGGGCGGAGGCCAGCGCTGCGGTCATTGCCCGCCTGCAGGAGACACTGACCGGCCAGACCGTCGAAGTCGATGCCCTGCGGGCGGCGATGCAGCACGCCGACGCGGACATCCGGCGGATCGGACGAGCGGTGGGCACCGAGGGCGGCGCAGGCACCACCGTGGCCGGCGTCGCCTTGATCGAGAGCGGTGGCGGCCTGTACTGGGCCGCCTTCCACATCGGCGACTCGCGCATCTACCGCTGGTCGGCCCACCGCTGGGAACGGATGAGCAACGATCACTCCGTCGTCCAGGAGTTGATCGACAGCGGAGTGATCACTACTGAACAGGCGCTCACCCACCCCGAGCGGCACATGGTCACGAGGGCTCTCGGCATCGGTTCGGGAAGCGAGGCCGAATACACCCTGCTGCCGGCCGACGGTGGCCAGCGGTTCCTGATCTGCTCCGACGGGCTGACCAGCGCGCTCAGCGACGAGCGGATCGCCGAGATGATGACCGACGACGCCTCGGCTCCCGCCATTGCGGACAGACTCGTGACGGACGCGGTCGCCGCGGGGGCCCGGGACAACGTGACCGCCGTGGTCGTGCACGTACAGGCCGGCGGGCGCCCGGACCCCGCCGTCGTCGATGGGCTCCATGCCCTCGAGGAAGTCACCGTTCCGCGGCCGGCGAGCCAGTCGGATTCATTCGATGCCGGGTCGCGCGCATGACCGTGAGCCAGTCGGACCGGGCGGGGTCATGGCACTACCGGCCGGGAGACCACTGGGCGGTCGTGGGCCCGACCGCCGCCGCGTTGCTCATCGGGAACGCGTCGCTCGGCCTTGTCGAGCGCATCTGGGCGCTGTTGAGCGAGCCTGCCGGTGACGTCGAACGCGTGCTCGACGAGATGGTGCACGAGGGGCTGGCCGGTCTGCCCTCGTTCGTCCTGGTCGAGCGCGCGGGCGAGGCAGTGCGGGCGCTGGTCCGCGGCCGGGCCGTGGTGCACGTCGACGCCGGTGACGCGGGACGCCGGGTGGTGAGTGGTCAGGCCTTCCGCTCCTGGCGGGAGGAGATCTTGACCGATGCCTCCGAGGTCGTACTTGCAGACGTCGACGGCGACGCGGAGCCGGGACCGCAGCTGCCGCTCTGCGGTGGCATCGTCCGCGCCGCTGAGCTCCGGCTCCTTCTCCGCGAGGGAGCCGCCCCTTCGGACGTCGTGCCCTCGAAAGTGGCAGCGCAGCCCGTCGTCCGAGTGGCTCCCGAGCCGACCCCGGCCGCGCCACCCGACCCGGCGCTCACTCTCGACCAGAGCGCGTACGACCCGGACGGCGCGGTGCCGGAGCGACCCTCGATCCCGCCCGAGCCCGAGCCCGAGCCCGAGCCGAGGCCGGCGGGCGCGCGGCCCGCGCCTGCCGAACCGGGCTCCACCTCGGCCCCAGAGATCGAGCTCCCGGTGGCCGAGGAGCACCGGCCGGGGGAGGAGTACCTCGAGCTCCTCGCCGGCATGACCCGCCTCGGCACCGTCGAGGACGCCGCCGTCCGGCACCCGCGGGACGGAAGCCGTGAGGCGGCGATCCCGTCGGCCGAGCCCGCTTCCGAGGTGGTGATTCCCACGCCGACGTCGCCCGAGGATGTGGCCGGGCCACGGCCGGCAGCCGGGTCCCCGGCTCCGGCGGCTGCGCCGTCCCCGGCCAGTGACCCACGCCCGTCTTCGGGTCTGATCAGCAGCGTTCCGTTCGCCTCGAGCCGCACTGCTTCCGGGTCCGCCCCCCGGGGCCGGGCGGGCCGGCGCGCGCCCCAGCCCGAGCCGGCGCCGCGGCCGGCGGTCCCAGCACTGCCGGTCGCTACGACGGACGAGGACGAGGAGCTGACGGTCTCGCGCGCGCCCCAGACCGTCGGCGCTGCGAGGTCAGGTGGTGCGTCGAGGGTCGGCTGGCTGCCCGCGGTGGTGTGCTCGAAGGCCCACGCGAACCCACCCGAGTCCGAGCGCTGCCGCGTCTGCGGCGAGGGCCTCTCGTCGGCCGAACGGCAGTGGGTAGAGAAACCGGTCATCGGCCACCTGCGCTTCGACGGGCCGCCGGGACGGATTCCCGTCACCGGCCCGATGGTCATCGGGCGGGCTCCGCGAGTGGACCGGGTCAGTGGGGACGCCGTCCCGACGATGATCACCGCGCCCAGTGCGGACGGCGACATCTCGCGCTCTCACCTGCGCATCGCGGTCGAGGGCTGGCACGTCATGGTCATCGACCTCAACGCCACGAACGGGACCGTCGTGCAGGAGCCCACGGGGGAGAGCCGGCGGTTGCACCCGGGGGAGGAAACGATGATCGTCCCTGGATCGCGGGTGATCCTGGCTGACCTCGTCGGATTCGTCTTCGAGGCCGAGCAGTGAACGCCACGACGCCGGCGGCACCGCCCGACATCCCCGGTTTCGTCCCGGAGGAGAGCATCCGCTCCGGCGGATTCGCCGACGTCTTCCGCTACCGGCAGGAACTGACCGAACGCGACGTGGCGGTCAAAGTGCTCAAGGCGGCGCTCAGCGACGAGGGCTCGGAGCAGCGGTTCGTGGCCGAGGCGAACGTGATGGCCCGGTTGTCCACCCACCCCTACATCGTCACCATCCACCTGGCCGGCGTGACGGGAGACGGCCGCCCCTATTTGGTCATGGAGTACTGCTCCCGCGACGATCTGGCGCAACGGGTCAAGCGGGAGACGCTGTCGATCGCCGAGGTGCTGCGGATCGGCGTCCGTGTCGCCGGAGCGGTGGAGACTGCGCATCGGGCCCGGGTTCTGCATCGGGACATCAAGCCGGCCAACATCCTCACAACCGATTACGGCAACCCTGCGCTCACCGACTTCGGTATCTCGGCCACCCTGCACGAGACGGCGGGGATCGACGGACTGTCCATTCCCTGGTCGCCGCCGGAGGCAATCGAGGACCCGGCCAACACGTCCGTCGCCAGCGACGTCTACTCACTCGCCGCCACGGTCTGGCATCTGCTCGTGGGCCGCTCGCCGTTCGCCCTGCCCAGCGGTCCCAACAGCGGCATCGACCTGACCCACCGCATCACGAACACCCCCGTCCCGCGGATCGGTCGACCGGACGTGCCACCGGGGCTCGTGCGGGCCCTGGCCCAGGCCATGGCCAAAAACCCGGCTGACCGACCCGGCTCAGCTCTCGAGCTCGCCCGCTCCTTGCAGGCCGTGGAGAAGTCGGCCGGTTACGGGGAGACCACGGTCGACATCCTGGAGGCCGGGCGACCCCGCGGTCCCCGCCCCGTGGTCGCCGACGACGAACCCGGTACCCGGGTGCGTCCGGTCCTGAGGGTCGACCCCGATACCGGGCCGAGGAGCGGTAGGACCGGAACGGCCGGGGCGACGGGCCCCACAGGCCGGGTCCTCCCCCCGGCCGAGGAGACGGTCATTCGGATCGCACCCGGCACCGGCGGGGCCGCGCCGTCCTTCGTGGCGGCCGCTTCGGCGGTCGACGGGGCGGCAGAGGGCCGCACCATCGGACGACTTCCGGCGGGTCCACCGGCGGTGGACGACACCCAGGTGCGTCCACGGCCCGCAGCGGAAGCTCCGGCAGTCGCCCCTGTGCCCGAGGGTGCCGGGCCCGGCGCCCTGCGGATCGTCCTCGTCGCCGGGGCCGCGCTCGTCGTGGCCGGCGGGGTGACCGCGGCAGTGCTGACCGCAGGAGGGGGCACCGTGCCGCCGCCGGCAGCGTCCTCGACGTCCCCGGCCGGCGGGGATGACGACGTCCCGCTTCCCGACATCGTTCCCGCGCCGACCGAGGTTGCCGGCGCCCGTCAGCCGGACGGCACGGTCCTGTTCACGTGGCAGACGCCGGACGCGGCCGCGGAGGACCAGTGGGTGGTCCGCCGTGATGACCCCGGTGTGAAAGCGGCACCACAGCTCGTCGACGCACCCACGTTCACCGTTGCCGGCGTTCCGGTCGGGACGCAGACGTGCATCGAGGTCGCCGTGCGGCGCGCGGACGGGCGGACCTCCGCCAGCCCCGCATCCGGTTGCGCCGACTGACGGCATGGCGGAGGCCGTGGACGACGCCGGACCGGTGACGCAGGCGACCGTTCTGTTCTGCGGGGAACGCCATGAGGTCCGGGAAGGCGGCCGCTTCAGCATCGGGCGGGACGCCGACCTGGTGGTCGACGACAACCCGTTCCTGCATCGCCGGTTGCTGCAGGTCGAGCACTCCGGCGGGCTCTGGTGGCTGACCAATACCGGCTCCCGTCTGTCGGCGACAGTCAGTGACGCCGACGGCCTGCTCCAGTCGTGGCTGGCGCCGGGTGCGGCCGTCCCGTTGGTGCTGCCGCGCACCGTGGTGCTTTTCACGGCGGGCGCCACCACGTACGAGGTGGAGGTCCTGGTCCCGGGCAGCTACACCCCGAACGGCACCCGGGACAGCGGCCAGGGGGTCACGACTCTGGCGCCGCCGACGCTGACCGACTCGCAGTTCCTGCTCGTGCTGGCGCTGGCGGAACCGCTGTTGCGCCAGAGCGGCCACGGGCGGACGGAAATCCCGTCGTCGGCCGAGGGTGCGCGCCGACTCCGGTGGACCCTCACCCGGTTCAACCGGAAGCTGGACAACGTCTGCCAGAAGCTCACCCGCAGCGGGATCCAAGGTCTGCACGGCGCTCCGGGGCTGCTGGCGAGTGGACGCCGCGCGCGGCTCGTGGAGTACGCCGTGGCCAGTCGCCTGGTCACCCGTGACCACCTCTACCTGCTCGATGCCGATGTCGGGGGCCGGCTCGGTGCAGACGCCGACGGCTGATCCGGGCAGGCCGCGCCGAAGCTTGGCGGGGCAGTCTCGTTTCCACACTGTTGGCGCACGCGAAAAGCTATCGCTCGAGAGCTTCGCCCCCTAGTCTCCGCTCGCTCACCGCTGCTTTCTTGTGTGTCACGGGGGTCCCTTGAAGCGTTCGCTTGCGTTTGCGCTGGTGCGCCGCAGGCTCCTCTCCGGGGGATCGGTCGGCCTGGCCGCGGCGGTTCTCGCCGGGTTCGCCTTGATGGCTCCGGGCTATCCGACGGCGGACGTCGAGCTGAACGACGGCGGCGTCTGGGTCACGAACAGCAGTGAGCTGCTGGTCGGGAGGCTCAACCGCCAGATCGACGAGCTGGACGCCGCGCTGACCTCGACCGCCGACGACGTAGACGTCGTTCAGCAGGGCTCCGAGGTCTTCGCCGTCCAGCCCACGAGCGGAACCCTGCAGCGGGTCGACGTCGCCTACGCCGTTCTGGACGCCGACGTGCGCGTTCCCGGAGGAGCCGGCGTCGGCCTGGGTGGCGGCACGCTCACCGTGCTGGACCCGGCGAGTGGTGCGGTCTGGATCCGGGCCTCCGACCAGATCAGCGGGCTGGACATCGACGTCCAGGACCCTGACCTGGTCCTCGGGGCCGGCGGCACGATCGCCGTGGGCCCCACCGGTGTCGTCGCCGGAGTCTCCGTTGCCGACGACGAACTGACCGTCGTCGACCCGACGAAGGGCACCCGTACCGTGCCGCTGGGCCGCGACGTCGAGACCGCCACGGTGACGGTCGTGGGAAACCGGCCCGTCGTCCTGGACGCCGAGCGAGCCGAACTGATCACCGACGACGGAGCCTCCCACGGACTGGGGGAGGTGGGCACTCCCACCCTGCAAGAGCCCGGTCCCGCCGCCGACGGTGTGCTGGTCGCGACCGATGAGGCGCTCCTCGACATTCCGCTGGAGGGCGGATCCGCCGAGCGGCTCGCCGACGGAGCTGGCGGCCCGATCGCACCGGTCCGGGTAGCGGGCTGTGCGCATGCCGCATGGGCGGGGTCGCCCACCTACCAGCGGGTCTGTTCCGGCCGGGCGGACTTCCGGGCGGAGATCCGCCCGGCCGAGTCGGGGCTCGAGCTGCGGTTCCGGGTGAACCGTTCGGTGGTCGTCCTCAACGCGCTCGAGAGCGGCATGGTCTGGCTGCTGGACCAGGAGATGACGGTCGCCGAAAACTGGGACGACGTCCGGCCGCCCGACCCCGAGGACCAGACCGAGGAACAGTCCGACGCCGTCGACCAGAGCGAGACCCTCGAGCGCAACGAGCAGAATCAGCCACCGGTCGCGAACGACGACGAGTACGGCGCCCGCCCGGGCCTGCCGACGCTGCTGCCGGTGCTGGACAACGACACCGATCCGGACGGCGACGTGCTGATCGTCAGGACGGTGACCGGCCCGGACGAGGCGCGAGGCGCGGTCTCGATCGTCGACGACAGCAGGCGGCTCCAGTTCACCGCTGCGGCGGGGGCGACCGGTTCGATGACCTTCGGCTACACCATCGACGACGGCCGGGGCGGCGCCGACGACGCGCAGGTGACGGTGAACATCCATCCGTTGAGCCAGAACGAAGCGCCGAGGCAGGTCCGCGAGAGCAAGACCGTCACCGAGCAGGGCAGCTCGGTCACCCACGGCGTCCTGGACGCCTGGATCGATCCGGACGGCGACGAGCTCTCACTCATGGCTGCCGCGGTGACCACGGCGGACACCGTGCGCTTCACCGCCGACGGGAGGGTCACGTTCATCGACTCCGGCACGGTGCCGGGTCTCAAGAAGGTGACGCTCGATGTCACCGACAGCAGATTGAGCGGTTCCGGTGAACTGGCCGTCGAGGTCCGACCACCGGGGCAGCTTCCCCCGACAGCGCGGGGCGACCACGTCACCGCGTTCGTCGGGGAGACCGTCACCGTCTCCCCGTTGATCAACGACAGCGATCCGAACCAGGATCCGCTCCGCCTGTCGGCCGTCGACGCACCGGTCGGGGTGCAGATAGTGCCCGACTACGTCGCGGGCACGTTCACGCTGACGGCGGCGACGATCGGCACGTACTACCTGATCTACACGGTGGTGGACGGGCCCAACAGTGCTCAGGCGCTGGTGCGTGCGGATGTGTTGCCCGGTGGCACGAACAGTCCGCCGGTCGCGGTTCGCGATCTGGCCTTCGTCCCGTCGGCCGGGTCCACCGTCGTCGATGTGCTGGCCAACGATGTGGACGTGGACGGCGACGTGCTCGTCGTCACCGGGGTCTCGGTATCGGAGGGCTCGGGGCTGTCGGTCAGCGTGCGCGATCACCGTTTCCTGACCATCGCCTCGGCGAGTCTCCTTCCCGGCCCGATAACCGTGACGTACACCGCCTCGGACGGGAGCGTGAGCGCGCAGGGCGGCGTCATCGTGCGCAGCACGCCGCCGAACGCGGTCAACCAGCCCCCGGTGGCACTCCCCGACACCGCGACCGTGCGCGCCGGGGACGTCCTGACCCTCGACGTCCTGAGCAACGACTCCGACCCGGACGGCGACGTCCTGACCCTGCTGCCCCAACTGGCCGAGCCCGCCTCGGCCGGCTCGATCACGGTCATCGGCAACCGCCTGCACGTGCAGGCGCCGAACGTGCCCGGCACTGTCCGGGCGGTCTACGCGGTCACCGACACCGCCGGGCAGACGGCGTCCAGCCTGGTGACCGTGTACGTGCGCCCCAAGGACGGCCACAACAGCCCCCCGACGCCGGTCGCCCTCACAGGGCGGGCGCTCGCCGGTAGTGAGACCCGGATCGACGTCCCCCTGGCGGGAATCGATCCCGATGGTGACTCGACCCGGGTCGTCGGGGTGGGCGCCGCTCCGACCAAGGGCCGGATCGTCGAGGTCGGCACCGGGCACCTCATCTACGAGGCGTACGACGAGACCGGCACCGACACCTTCAGCTATGTCGTGGAGGACCGACTCGGTGCGCGCGGAACCGCCACACTCAAGGTCGGTATCGCCCCCCGCACGCCGGGCAACCAGCCCCCGGTGACGCAGGACGACACCGCGACGACCCGTCCGGGCCGGGCGGTCAGCGTCGACGTCCGGGCGAACGACGCCGACCCCGACGGGGATCCACTGTTGTTCACCGACGACCCGTTCACCGGCGCGCCGGAACAGGCCGAGGTTCACCTCGACGGTGGGCGCGTGAGCGTGGTGGCTCCGGATTCCGGACAGCTGACCGTCGCCTACGCAATCACCGACGGGCGCGGCGGCGAGGCCACCGGTTACCTCACCGTCACCGCAGACTCCGAGGCTCCACTCAAGCCGCCGGTCGCGGTCGACGACGTCGTCTCGACCGACGTGCTGAAGCCCGGCGAGTTCGTGCCGGTCGACGTGCTCGACAACGACAGCGACCCGGACGGCTCCACGGCCGACCTCTCGGTCGCTGTCGGCGTCGGCAACGACGTCGCCCGGGTCGACGACGACGGCCGCGTGCTGGTGCGGGGCATCTCGGGGCCGCAGACCATCCCGTACACGGTCACCGACGCCGACGGGCAGTCGGCCACGGCTGTGGTGCTCGTCCCGGCGGCGGCCAACCTGCCCCCGCGGATGAAGCCCGGAGCCTCGCCGGTGACGGTCGGAGACGGCGGGGAGAGCTGGTCGTTGGCGGATCTGGTCGTCGACCCGGAGGGGAAGCAGGTCCGGCTGACGCGCTCTCGGATCACCGCCACCAAGTCCGACGGCGGAAGTCTCGCCGACGGCGAGACAACCCTTCGGTTCACCCCGGCGCTGAACTACGCCGGACCGGCGTCCCTGACGTTCGAGGTCACCGACGGCAGTGGACCCGACGATCCGGAAGGCCGCACGGCATTCCTCACGCTGGCCATCACCATCGACACCGACGCCAACCAGCGGCCCGTCTTCGCCGGGGCCTCACTGTCGGCCTCACCCGGCGAGGACGCCGTCTCCCTGGACCTGGCCCCGCTGGTCACCGACCCCGACGACGACGACCCCACGTTCGCCCTGCCCGCAATGCTGCCTGCGGGCTTCGACATCAGGTTGGACGGCACCGTCCTCCGGGTCGCCGCGGCTGACACCAGTACCGCTGGGGTCGTCGCCCGCCTCGACATGACCGTCACCGACGGCAGCAACCCGCCGCAGCCCGCGCCGGTCGACCTGCGGGTCACGACCAGCAACCGGCCACTGGCACGTGCGGTGGCCGACAGTGCCGAGGCGGACCAGGGCTCGTCGGTGAGCGTGGATGTGCTGGCCAACGACGCCAACCCGTTCCCCGACGCCCCGCTGAAGGTCACCACGGCGGCGGTCGTAGCCGGTACGGCGGTCGTCGCGGTCGACGGCAACGAGGTCACCGTGACCCCCGGGAACACCTTCATCGGCACCGTGACGGTGAAGTACAGCGTCCGGGACAAGACGGGGGACGCTGCCCGGGAGGTGGCGGGAGTGTTGTCGGTCACCGTCCGGGGTGTGCCGGGTCAGCCGGTCGCGCCCACGGTGCTCGAGATCCGCGATTCCACCGTGGTGCTCTCCTGGCCGTCGCCGGCCGCCAACGGAGCGCCGATCCTGGACTACCAGGTCACCGCCGACGGGGTGTCCCGGACGTGCCCGACCACCACCTGCACCATCGACGGGCTGCGCAACGGCACGACTTATCGGTTCACGCTCACCGCGCGCAACGACGTCGGTAACAGTCCGGCGAGTCCGACCTCGGGCCCCGCCCGGCCGGACAGCCAGCCCGACGCCCCCGACGCGCCGACGGCGACTTTCGGGGACGCCTCGCTCGACGTCGAGTGGACAGCGCCGCGGAACACGGGTTCAGCCATCACGCACTTCGAGGTGGAGCTGTCGCCCGGCGGGGCAGCGGTGCGCGTCGGAGGGACGGGCTACACCTTCACCGGTCTGACGAACGGGCAGAGCTACCAGGTGCGGGTGCGGGCGTTCAACGGCGCACCCGACCCCAGCGAGTGGAGCGCGTACTCGGCACCGGAGGTGCCCGCCGGCGTACCGGCGCGCCCCGATGCGCCCACTGCCGCCGCGGCCGGCGGTGAGCTCGGCGGGCAGGTGCAGGTGGACTGGGCCCAGCCCGACACCAATGGCGCACCGATCGACAGCTACACGTTGAAGGTGTTGCGCAACGGCGGGGTCGTGAGCACTTTCGACTACCCGGGGGGCACGCGGTCGGCGACCGTCACAGCCGACAACGCCAACAACTACACCTTCGTGGTGAGCGCTACCAACAAGGCGGGCGTCTCCCAGGAGAGCGCGCCCTCAGCGGCGGTCCGGGTCTACGGCCGTCCCGACACGATCGGCTCGGTCTCTGCATCCCCCGGGGACCAGTCGGCGACCCTGTCTTTCACCGCGCCCAACGACGGCGGTCAGGCGATCGACCACTACGAGGTGCAGATCAACGGCGGCGGTGCCTCCACCCTGGGCGGTAACCGGGTGATCACCGGCCTCGCCAACGGCAACAGGTACACGTTCGCGGTGCGGGCCTGCAACACCTATTGCGGGCAGTGGAGTGCGGCTTCCAACGAGGCTGTTCCGTACGGCCCACCCAACCCGCCCGGCCAGGTGACGGCCACCGGTTCCTGGAAGGCGGTGTCGTTCTCGTGGACGGCGGCAGCGGAGAACGGCCGGCCGATTGCCCGGTACGAGTTCAGCATCGACGGCGGTGGTTGGCAGAACGCCGGCATGGGCACCAGCGCCGGCCCCATCGGCGACGGCTACTTCCAGTCGCACTCCATCCAGGTGCGCGCCGTGGACTCCGAGAATCAGGCCGGGCCCGCGCGGGGGGCGACGGGGAACACGAGCAGCCCGACCGTCGCGGTGAGCAAGGGCAGCGGCGCAGTCGGCGCACAGAACCCTGGTCGGCAGCTGTGCGTCCATGCGAGCTGCGCGTACGTCGTCGTGTCGGTCACCGGTATCGCCCCCGGCGACTACGCCATCAAGTTCTGGGACGACGCGCCTGGTGAGCAGATGCCGGATCGTCCCATCTCCGTCGGTGGCTCCGGCAACGCGTCGGTCCAGACCGAGAACTACTTCGGATACCCGGGGAACCGCATCACCGCGACCGTCGACGGCATCACCTCTCCCCAGTTCACCTGGTACTGAGAAATCGGAGAAGCAGCACTATGAGCATGACCCCGGAAGAGGCGCAGTGGTTCGCCGGGACCGTCGAAACCATCGTGGCCAACGTCGGCAAGGCGGTGCTGGGCAAGGAGCACGTCATCCGGCTGGCGGTCACCTGTTTGCTCACCGAGGGCCACCTGCTGCTGGAGGACTATCCGGGTACCGGAAAGACGTCGCTGGCGAAGTCGCTGGCCGCCACGGTCCAGGGCACCCACAAGCGGATCCAGTTCACCCCCGATCTGCTGCCGGGCGACGTCACCGGGGTGACCGTCTACGACCAGCGGTCGATGCAGTTCGACTTCCACGAAGGGCCGATCTTCGCCAGCCTCGTGCTTGCCGACGAGATCAACCGTGCCTCTCCGAAGACCCAAGCCGCGCTGCTGGAGGTCATGGAGGAGGGCACGGTCACCGTTGACGGCGAGCAGCACGACGTGGGTTCGCCGTTCATGGTGATCGCCACCCAGAACCCGGTCGAGCAGGCCGGTACCTACCGGCTTCCCGAAGCCCAGCTCGACCGGTTCCTGATGAAGACCTCACTGGGCTACCCCGACCATCAGGCGACGGTGACCCTGTTGGCCGATGCCAGCGTCCGCAGCCGGGCCGGCGAGCTCTCTCCAGTGGTCACGTCCGAGGTCGTCGCCGAGATGGCGGCGCTGGCCGATGGGGTGCACGTCGACCCGGCGCTGCTCGAGTACGTCAGCAGCATCGCGACGGAGAGTCGCCGGGTCCCGGAGTTCCGGGTCGGCATCAGCGTGCGTGGTTGCCTGGCCCTGGTCCGGAGTGCCAAGACGTGGGCGGCCGTCCACGGGCGGCACTACGTCCTTCCGGACGACGTCAAAGCGCTCGTGGAGCCCGTGCTGGTCCACCGGGTGCTGCTCGATCCGGAAGCCGAGTTCGCCGGGGCGACGGCGGTCGAGGTGCTTCAGCGGATCGTCGCCGACATCGCCCCGCCGGTTCAGCGCGCCGCATGAGGGCACATCGTCGAGCGATCGGTGGGCGGCTGCGCTCCTTCGCCCCACCCCTGCTCGCCCGTGCTCGGCCGCAGTGGGTCGGCCGCTCCGGTTGGGCGGTCCTGCTGATGGCGCTGGTCGCCGGCACGATTGGTCTGTCCCTGGGTTGGGTGGAGCTGGTGACCCTCGGCCTCACCAGCGCGCTCGTGCTCGTCGGCGCTGCGCTGTTCGTGATCGGCCGGAACACCTTTCGCGTGCAGCTGGAGGTGGCCGCCGACCGGGTGGTGGTGGGGGAGTCGGCATTCGCCCGGCTCGCGGTGACCAACTCGGGAACCCGGCCGCTGCTGCCGGCCCGGATGGAGGTGCCCGTCGGTAGATCGGTCGCCGCGTTCCCACTACCCCGCCTGAATGCCGGTGCCGAGCACGAGGAGCTGTTGGCCATTCCCACTCGACGCCGGGCAGTCATCCTGCTCGGGCCGGTCCGCTCGGTCCGGGGCGACCCGTTCGGCCTGCTCGGTCGCACGGTGACGTGGACGGACCCGCAGCCGGTGTACGTGCACCCGCGCACGGTGCGGCTCGATGAGGCCGCGACGGGCTTTCTTCGCGACCTGGAAGGCCAGCCGACCAGCATCATCTCGACCAGCGACATCTCCTTCCACGCACTGCGCGAGTACGTGCCCGGCGACGACCGGCGCTACGTCCACTGGAAGAGCACCGCCCGGTCCGTGGACGGCACGATCATGGTCCGCCAGTTCGAGGACACCCGGCGCAACCACCTGGCCATCGCCCTCGACGACCTCTCCGCCGGTTACACCAACGAACTCGACTTCGAACTCGCCGTCTCCGTCTGCGGCTCGCTCGGCATCCAGGCACTGCACATGGAACAGGACCTGACGCTCACGGCCGCGGCGCCGCTGCCCGTGGGAACGAGGACCCGGCTGCTGGACGGGCTGTCCCAGCTGGAGCTCCGCACGCACGGTCGTGACTTCGGGGCGGTGTCGGAAGGGCTCGTCCGCCGCGCCCGCTCCGTCAGCTCCGTCGCGCTGGTCACCGGGGCGAAAACCCCGACCGAGGTGATTCGCAAGGCCTCGAACCGATTTCCGCCGGACGTCCGCGTCGTCGCCGTGCGGGTGGCCGACGGTGCCGAGGCGGCCCATCGGGTGGTCGGCAGGCTCCGGATGTTGACCCTCGGCTCCCTGGACGACCTTCCGCGGCTGCTCCGCCGGGCAGCGGTCGCATGAGCGCGCACAACCGCCCGCAACCCGGGGACCTCGCGCCGCGCGCCCGGGCGGCACGGGTCGTCGGCGTGCTGGTGCTGGCCGTTCCGGGTGTCATCGGTTTCGACGCGGCGTTCGGCACCCCCCGTGCGCTGGTCGCTGCCGGCGCCGGGCTGCTGCTCGGAGCACTCGTCGGCTGGGTCAGCGCACTGCGGCGATTGTCCGCCATGACGACGGCGGCGCTGACGGTGCTGGTCTGCGCCCTGGCAGCCGGCCCCGTCGCCCTGCCCGGCACCACAATCGGCGGTGTCGTCCCTACTTCGGACACCTTCGGGCAGCTGGCCGCCGGGGTGGTCCGCTGCTGGCGGAACCTCGTCACCTCGACCGCACCGACGGGAGCGCTGGGCGACCTGCTGCTCGTTCCCTTCGTGACCGGTCTGCTGGCCGGCGTGCTCGGTGTGGTCCTGGCGCTGCGGACCCGCCACCCGTCGTGGGCGCTGGTGCCGACCGGCGCGGTCCTGCTCGTGAGCGTGCTCGTCGGCACGGCGCAGGCGGTCTCGCCCCTCTTCGAGGGCGGGCTGTTCGCCGTGCTGGCCGTCGCCTGGATCGCCACCACCGGGCAGGCGTGGACGTGGCCGAACGCCACGCGCGCCGCCGCCGGAGTGGCGCTCCTGGCCCTGGCTGCGGCCGCGGCGTCCGTTCTGGGCCCGGTCGCCACGAACCTCGGCGACGACCGGTACGTGCTGCGCGAGGCGATCGAGCCACCGTTCGACATCCACGCCTATCCCAGCCCGCTCAACGGCTTCCGGAAGTTCGTGAAGGACCACGCGGAGACGTCACTGTTCACGCTGACCGGGGCGCCGGGGGGCAGCCGCATCCGCCTGGCCACGATGGACGCCTTCGACGGGGCGGTCTGGAATGTCGCAGGAGGAACCGCCGCGGCCTCCGGATCCTCCGGCTCGTTCCACCGCCTGCCGCTGGACAGCGGCGATGCCGCGGACGTGACCGTCCAGGTCGAGGTACAGGGCCTCACCGGGGTGTGGCTGCCGGGCATGGGCGACGTCCTGTCGGTGGCGTTCACCGGCCCGCGGGCGACCGAGCTGGGCGACAACCTGCGCTACAACCAGGAGACGGGCACCGGCATCGTCACCACCGGGCTGCGCGCGGGCGACGGGTACAGCTTCCGCGCCGATCTCGACGACCCGCCCACGGCCGACGAGCTGAGCGGTCGCGCTGCGGCCGTACTCGTCCAGCCTGAGCCGCAGGACGTGCCGGCGATCGTCACCTCCGTCGCCGCGGACGCCGCGTCCGACGCGCAGGGCGCGTTCGACCGGGCCCAGAAGATCGCGAAGACGCTGCGCACCACCGGCTACTTCAGCAACGGCCTGATCGACCAGGCGACCTCGCGCGCCGGCCACGGCTCCGGTCGACTGAACGACCTGCTCGCCCCCCGGGTGTGGATCGGCGACGAGGAGCAGTACGCCTCCGCGGCGGGGCTGATGACCCGTCAACTCCGCCTGCCGTCCCGCGTCGTCATGGGCTTCGAGGTACCCGGCGGGGCAGATGACGGCGTCGTCATCACCGGGGCGCAGGTGACCGCCTGGGTCGAGGTGGCCTTCGACGGGGTCGGCTGGGTGTCGTTCGACGTGACTCCGGACGAAACCCGGATCCCGCCCGAGGAGGCACCCGAGCCTGCGCCGCGGCCGAAGCCGGCCACCCAGCAACCCCCGCCGCCGGTGGAGGAGCCGCCCCCGCCGATGCTGGCGACCAGTGATGGACTGGGTGACCAGCTGGAGTCGTCGTCGGATCTGCCGGGGTGGCTGACCGCGGTGCTGACCGTGGCGGCGTGGGTGGGCGGAGCGCTGCTGCTCGTCGCGCTGGTGTGCGGGACGATCCTCGGTCTCAAGCTGCGCCGACGTCGGCGGCGGCGCCTGGAGGGCTCGGCCGACCAACGCGTCGCCGCCGGGTGGTGGGAGGTCCTCGACGCGCACCGCGACCACGGCGCGGACCTGCCCCCGTCGGGCACCCGCCGGGAGATCGCCTCCGCGCTGGGCCGCAAGGGCACCCGGGAGGTGGCCGAGCAAGCCGACGACGCCGTCTTCGCCGGGGGCGTCGTCACCGACGACCGCGCCCGCTCCTTCTGGGAGCTCGTCGACCGCGAGCTCGTGGACCTCTCCGCGGTCGGTCCACGGGCACGCTGGCGGGCCCGGCTCAGCCTGCGATCGCTGCGACGGAAGCCCCGGTGAGACTCAAGCTGACCCTGCTGCGCCCGGGCGGGGAGACCACCGATGTCGTGGTGACGGTAGAGCCCACCGCCCCTTTGCTGTCGGTGGCCGAGGCGCTCGCCGAGCGCGACCCGCAGCAGGCACCGGCCGATCCGGGCTCACCACACCAGCGGGTGGCCCTCCGGCTGCACTCCGAGGACGGCCGGACGACGCTGCCCCCACCTGAGGCCACCGTCGCCGACGTGGCTCTCCGCTCCGGCAGCCGGGTGAGCCTCGCGCCCGTGGCGGAACTGGCGAGCGCGGGCCGCGGCCCAGCGGCGGCCACCCTGCGCGTGCTGAGTGGCCCGGACGCCGGCCGCGAGTTCCCCCTTCCGCTGGGCGCCTCGGTGGTCGGCCGGGCCCGCGGAAGCGACATCCGGCTCACCGACCCGCTGGTGTCGAAGGAGCACGCGCGGCTCAACGTGTCCGCCACCGTCGAACTGGTCGACCTGAAGAGCGCCAACGGAATCATGGTCGGTGCGGGCCAGGTCGAACGGGTGATGCTCGGCCGGGATGACGTCGCCGTCCTGGGCGACACCTCGATCGGTGTCGTGCTCCATCACGCGGCGGCCGCGCAGAGCGGTTCACCCAGCCTGGACTTCAACCGGTCTCCCCGGCTGGCGGTGCGGTACGAGGGCCGCACCTTTGCGGCGCCGGAGCCGCCGAAGCCGCCGTCGCCGAGCCGGTTGCCCATCCTGGCGATGCTCGCGCCGCTGATATTCGGAGCGTTGATATTCGCCGTCACTCGCTCCGCGTACTCCCTGCTGTTCATCGGGCTGAGCCCCATCATGGGCCTGGGCACCTATCTCGAGGGCCGGATCGGCGGAAAGCGGTCGCACCGGAAGGCGCGGGAGCTTTACCGGACCGAACTGGCGGAGCTCCAAGCGGAGGTGGAGGCGGAGCAGGAGCAGGAAACGCTCGTGCGCCGCCGGGAGAACCCCGCGGTGGAGGAGGTCGTCGCGGCCTGCGTGCGGCAGACCACCCTCTTGTGGAGCCGCCGACGGGAGATGCCCGAGTTCCTTCAGATCCGGCTCGGCCTGGGCACCCAGGCTTCCCGCTGCGGAGTCGAAGAGGTCCGCCAGCGCGGAATCGAGGCGGACCTCGTCCGCGAGCTCGCGGTCGTGACCGAACGGGCGGGCCGGGTAGACGGCGTTCCCGTCGTCGGCGACCTGATCGACGTCGGATCGATCGGGGTAGGCGGTCCGGGGGAGCGGGCGGCGGGGGTGGCGCGCGGCCTGCTCGTCCAGCTCGTCGGCCTGCACTCGCCCGCGGACGTCGTCGTCGTCGGCGTCGCTGCCCCCGCCTCGGCGCGGCGCTGGGAGTGGCTCAAGTGGCTGCCCCATACGAGCTCCCCTTACAGCCCGCTGCCCGGCGGCCATCTGGAGACCAGCCCCTCCGGGTGCGCCACCCTCGTGGGTGCCCTCGACGACCTGATCGACAAGCGAACGTCAGGTCCCCAGTCGAGGGCGCCGGACCGGGCGATGCCCCGGATCGTGCTGGTCGTCGAGAACGACGCCCCGGTTCTCCGTGCCCGGCTGGTGGATCTCGCCGAGCGCGGCGGCCCGTCGGGCGTGCACGTCCTCTGGGTGGCCCCGGCAGTAGAGCAGCTGCCGGCGTCCTGCCGCGTCTTCGTCGCGGTGCCAACGGAGGGGGCGGCGAGCGCCGGCCTACTGGGGCCGGGCCACCTGATCTCGCCGCTGCAGGTGGAGTCGCTGACCACGGAACAGGCCACGTTGGTCGCCCGCGGCCTGGCGCCGGTCGTCGACGTCGGTGCGCTCGTGGTCGACGACAGCGACCTCCCGGCGGCGGTGACGACGCTGGCCCTGGTCGGCACCGACCTGGGTCGCTCCCCGGCCGCCGTCGTCGATCGATGGACGGAGACGGACTCGCTCCCGGTGCAACCGGGCCGGCCCGTCGTCCCCCGACGCAAGCCCACGACCCTGCGGGCCGTCGTCGGCCAGAGCGCGACGTCGGCGATGCACCTGGACCTGCGTACCCAGGGGCCGCACGCGCTCGTGGGGGGCACGACGGGGTCGGGCAAGAGTGAATTTCTGCAGACCTGGGTGCTGAACATGGCGGCCTCGTACTCGCCGGCCCGCGTGACGTTCCTGTTCGTCGACTACAAGGGCGGATCGGCGTTCAAGGACTGCGTGGACCTGCCCCACTCGGTGGGCATGGTGACCGACCTCAGCCCGCATCTGGTGCGCCGAGCGCTGACCTCGCTCAACGCCGAACTGCGGCACCGCGAAGAGCTGCTGCAGAAGAACGGGTTCAAGGACCTCGCCGCCATGGAGAAGGCCGGTGTGCCTGGCTGCCCGCCGAGCCTGGTCCTGGTGGTCGACGAGTTCGCTGCCCTGGTCGCGGAGGTGCCGGAGTTCGTCGACGGCGTCGTGAACATCGCCCAGCGCGGCCGCTCGCTCGGCCTGCACCTGATCCTGGCCACGCAGCGGCCGGCCGGCGTCATCAAGGACAACCTGCGGGCCAACACCAATCTGCGGGTTGCGCTGCGGATGGCCGACGAAAGCGACTCGACCGACGTGCTGGGGGTGCCGCTGGCCGGATCGTTCGACCCGGAGCTGCCGGGGCGGGCCGCGGCGAAGACAGGCCCCGGACGGCTGACGGTCTTCCAGTCCGGCTACAGCGGCGGCCACACCCCGAACGAGGCGCCGCCGCCCGAGGTGCACGTGGACGAGCTGGTGTTCGGGCCAGCCCGCCGGTGGGAGCGCCCGGGGCCGGGTGACGACGGGCCGGAGGGCGCGTCGGACATGACGCGGATGGTGGCGATGATCCGGCAAGCGACGGCGCAGCTGGCCATCGAGCCGCCTCGGGTGCCCTGGCTGCCGTCGCTGGCCGATGTCTACGACCTGTCGAAGATGCCGATGGCCGACCTGCGGGTGGACAACCGCGTGGTCGTCGGTGTCGCCGACGAACCCGAGCATCAGGCGCAGCCGCCGGTGGCCTTCGAGCCGGACAGGGATGGCAACCTGGCCGTGTTCGGGACGGGCGGCACGGGCAAGTCCGCGCTCCTGCGCACGATCGCCGTCTCCGCGGGGCTGACTCTGCGCGGGGGCCCGTGCCAGGTCTATGCACTGGACTTCG
>JAOPWJ010000156.1 GCA_025965715.1 Blastococcus sp.
ATCAACGAGCCGCGCTACCCGTCGTTCAAGGGGATCATGGCGGCCAAGAAGAAGCCGGTCGAGAGCAAGTCGCTGGCCGACCTCGGGGTCGACCCGTCGACCGTCGGCCTCGCCGCCGCCACGACCCAGGTGCTCGACTTCGCCGGCCGCCCGCCGAAGGGCGAGGGCGTCAAGGTGAACGACGAGGGCGACGGTGCGCAGAAGTTCGTCGACTACCTCGCCGGCCAGAAGCTCGTCTGAGCAACGGCCCGACCCAGACAGCCCGGATCGAAGGAAAGAGGAGAAGCACTCATGGCAGAGGTCCTGGTCCTGGCCGAGCTGAACCCGGCCGGCGGCGGAGTCCGCAAGACCACCCTGGAAGCCCTGACCGCGGCGCGTGCACTCGGTGAGCCGTCGGCGGTCGTCATCGCCGCTCCCGGTACCGCCGCGGGCCTGAGGGACATCCTGGCCGAGTACGGCGCGGCCACGGTCTACGTGGCCGAGTCGCCCGAGGTGGACGAGTACCTGGTGGCCCCCAAGGCCGAGGTGCTGGCCCAGCTGGTGGCCGAGAAGGCGCCGGTCGCGGTCATCATCCCCTCCTCGCCGGAGGGCAAGGAGATCGCCGCCCGCCTGGCCGTCAAGATCGGCAGCGGTTTCCTCACCGACGTCACCGAGATCACCGCCGACGGCACCGCGACCCAGGTGGCCTTCGCCGGGGCGACGATCGTGCACTCGAAGGTGACGACCGGAACGCCGATCTACACCCTGCGCGGGAACTCGGTCACCCCGGAGCCGGCCCCCGCGGCGGGCGCCGAGCAGGAGGTCTCCGTCTCGATCTCCGAGGCGGCCAAGGGCGCCCGTGTCGTTGACCGCGTGGTCGAGCAGAAGAGCAGCCGCCCCGAGCTGACCGAGGCATCGATCGTCGTCTCCGGTGGCCGTGGTGTGGCCAGCGCCGAGAACTTCTCCATCATCGAGGCTCTGGCCGACTCCCTCGGTGCCGCCGTCGGCGCCTCCCGGGCCGCGGTCGACTCGGGTTTCTATCCGCACAGCTTCCAGGTCGGTCAGACCGGCAAGACGGTCTCGCCGCAG
Organism: Blastococcus sp.; assembly: GCA_025965715.1. GTDB lineage: Bacteria > Actinomycetota > Actinomycetes > Mycobacteriales > Geodermatophilaceae > Blastococcus_B. Next base: position 1,069 of record JAOPWJ010000156.1, read on the forward strand.
CTCTACGTGGCCGTGGGCATCTCCGGGGCCATCCAGCACCGCGCCGGCATGCAGACCTCCAAGACCATCGTGGCAATCAACAAGGACCCCGAGGCCCCCATCTTCGAGCTGGCCGACTTCGGCGTCGTGGGCGATCTGAACACCGTCGTCCCGGCTGCGACCGAGCAGATCACCGCCCGCCGGGGCTGAGCCTCGGCACACGTCCCGTCCCGGGGCCGCTCCCTGGCGGGGCGACCGGCTGACGCGGCTCCACGTCGCCAGGCGACCGACATTCGCCTGGCACGTCGTCCGCGGAACGCCGGGAAGGTCCCGCGGACGCAGCGGGTTGCCGAGGGACGTGGAGACCACCCAGCCGGCCGCGCTGTTCGACCGGGCGCACCGGCTGACCACGGCGGGCCTGCTGATGCTGGTCACGCTCGTGGCGTTCGAGTCGATGGCCGTCGCGACCGCGATGCCGACCGCCGTCGCCGAACTCCACGGGCTGGCGTGGTACGGCTGGCCGTTCAGCGCCTTCCTGGTGGCCTCGGTCGTCGGCATGGTGATCGGCGGCGACCTCGGTGACCGGCGCGGTCCCGGGGCGGCGCTGCTGGGCGGCGTCGGCGTCTTCGCCGCCGGTCTCCTGGCCGCCGGGCTGTCCGGCAGCATGGCGGTGTTCGTCGCCGCCCGCGCGCTGCAGGGGGTGGGCGGCGGCGCGATCGCCGTCTCGCTGTACGTCCTCTCCGGCCAGGCGTACGAGCCGGCGCTGCGGCCACGGCTCTTCGGTGCCATCTCTGCGGCCTGGGTGCTTCCCGCGCTGATCGGGCCCCTGGTTGCGGGACTGCTGACCGCCCATGCCAGCTGGCGGCTGGTCTTCCTGGGGCTCCTGCCGCTGATCGGCTTCGGCCTGGCGCTGGTACTGCCCGCCGTCCGTCACCTCGGGGTCGCGGGGACCGGCATCGTTCCGGACCCGGCCCGTCGCTGGTGGGCCGCGCTTGCCGGCACCGGCATCGCCGCCCTGCAGTACGCCGGCCAGCGGTTGGATCTGGCGGCTGCCGGTATCGCGGTCCTCGGCGCCCTGCTGCTGGCGGCCGCCCTCCGGGCGCTGCTGCCGGCCGGCACCGGCCGCGTCCGCCCGGGACTTCCGGCCGTCGTCGCCACCCGCGGCCTGATGGCGGGCGCCTTCTTCGGCATGGACGCCCTGCTGCCGCTCGCCATGACTCAGCTGCACGGCTATTCACCGGCCGCGGCCGGGGTGCCCCTGACGGCGGGAGCCCTCGGCTGGGCGACCGCCTCCCAGCTGCAGGGGCGCCGTCCCGACGTGCCGCGGGTGACGCTGCTGCGGATCGGCTTCTTCCTGCTGGCCGCCGGGCTGGCCGGCACGGCCGCGATCGCGCTGCCGGGCGTCGGCGGGTGGCCGGCCTATCTCAGCTGGGGCGTGGCGGGACTCGGCATGGGGTTCGCGATGCCGAGTGTGGGCGTGCTGCTCCTCGACCAGTCGCCGGAACACCGGCGCGGCGCCGACTCGGCCGCCTTCCAGATCGCCGACGTGACCGGCTCGGCCCTGACCGTCGGCGTCGTGGGCGTCCTCGTGGCCGCCTCGACCGCCTCGCTGCTCGCCCTTCCGACCGCCGTGCTCGCCGCCGGCGCGGTGCTCACCGTCGTGGCCCTGCTCGGTGCACTCCTGGCACCGCGGGCCGGTGCCCCGGCCGCGACCCCGGCGCTCCCGGACGGCGCGACTACCCTTTCCCCGTCATGACCTATCTCGACCACGCGGCAACCACGCCGGTGCTCCCCGAGGTCCTCGCTGCCATGACCGAGCAGCTGGGCCGGGTGGGGAACGCCTCGTCGCTGCACGCGAGCGGCCGGGCCGCGCGGCGGGTCGCCGAGCAGTCCCGCGAGCGTCTGGCCGAGGCGCTGGGTGCCCGTCCCTCCGAGGTGCTGTTCACCGGCGGCGGCACCGAGAGCGACAACCTCGCCGTCAAAGGCCTGTTCTGGGCGCGTCGGCAGGCCGACTCCCGCCGGCGGCGGATCGTGGTCAGCCCCGCCGAGCACCACGCCGTCCTCGACAGCGTCGAGTGGCTGGCCAAGCACGACGGTGCCGACGTCACCTGGCTGGCGGTCGAGCCCACCGGCCGGGTCCGTCCCGAGGCGCTGGCCGAGGCGCTCGGGGACGGTCGGGACGTCGCGGTCGCCAGCGTCATGTGGGCCAACAACGAGATCGGCACGGTGAGCGACATCCCGGCCCTGGCGGCCGTCGCCCGTGCCGTGGGGGTGCCGCTGCACACCGACGCGGTCCAGGCGGTCGGTCAGGTGCCCGTCGACTTCGGGCGCAGCGGTGCCGACGCGCTCACGATGACCGGCCACAAGCTGGGCGGCCCGATGGGCGCCGGCGTGCTGCTGCTGCGCCGCGACGCCGAGTGCACGCCGTTGTTGCACGGCGGTGGCCAGGAGCGCGACGTCCGCTCGGGGACCCTCGACGTCGCCGCGATCGTCGGGCTCGAGGTGGCGACCACGCAGGCAGTGCGAACACGTCCGGAGCGCGCCCCGCGGATCGCCGCCCTGCGCGACCGGCTGGTCGGCGGCATCGTGGCCGCGGTGCCGGACGCCCAGCTCAACGGCGCACCCCTGGGCGACGTCGTCCCCGGTGGGCCGGGCCGGCTGCCCGGCAACGCGCACCTCTCCTTCCCGGGCGCGGAAGGCGATGCCCTGCTCATGCTGCTGGACGCCCGGGGGATCGAGTGCTCCACCGGTTCCGCGTGCAGTGCAGGGGTGGCACGACCCAGCCACGTGCTTCTCGCGACCGGTGCGGACGCCGACCGGGCCCGCAGCTCGCTGCGGTTCACCCTCGGCCACACCTCGGACGACGAGGACGTCGACGCGGTGCTCGAGGTCATCGCTCCGGTCGTGGAGCGGGCCCGTCACGCCGGATTGGGTCGTCGATGAGGGTGCTGGCCGCCATGAGCGGCGGCGTGGACTCCGCGGTCGCCGCGGCGCTGGCCGTCGACGCCGGGCACGACGTCACCGGGGTACACCTGGCGCTGTCGCCCGACCGGCAGACCCTGCGCAGCGGCGCCCGCGGTTGCTGCAGCGTGGAGGACGCCCATGACGCCCGGCGGGTGGCCGACGAGCTGGGCGTCCCGTTCTACGTCTGGGACCTCGCGGAGCGCTTCACCGAGGACGTCGTCGACGACTTCGTGGCCGAGTACGCCGCCGGCCGGACACCCAACCCGTGCCTGCGCTGCAATGAGAAGATCAAGTTCTCCGCCGTCCTCGACCGCGCTCTCGCGCTCGGGTTCGACGCCGTCGTCACCGGGCACCACGCACGCCTCGCGGATGGCCGGCTGCGCCGCTCGGTGGACGCGGCGAAGGACCAGTCGTACGTGCTCGGCGTGCTGACCGCCGACCAGTTGGCCGCCGCCATGTTCCCGCTGGGGTCGATGACCAAGCACCGGGTGCGGGAGATCGCCGCCGAGCGCGGCTTCGCCGTGGCCGCCAAGCCGGACTCCCACGACATCTGCTTCATTCCCGACGGCGACACCCGCGGGTTCCTGTCCCGTCGCCTCGGCAGCCGGCCCGGGCCGGTCGTCGACGCGACCACCGGGACGACGGTGGGGGAGCACGACGGCACGTACGGCTTCACGGTGGGCCAGCGCCGGGGCCTCGGCGTGAACGCCGGCGACCAGCGACCGCGCTACGTCCTCGCCATCGAGCCGGTGTCCCGGACCGTCACGGTGGGGACGGCGGACCTCGCGGGGGTGACCGAGGTTCGCACGGCGGCCCCGACGTGGACCGGCGCGAAGCCGGAGCTGCCGTTGCGGGCCGAGGTGCAGCTGCGGGCGCACGGCTCGCCCGTGCCCTGCGAGGTCCTGCCCGCCGGGGACGGCGGCCTGCGAATCCTGCTCGACGAGGAGCAGCGCGGAGTCGCCCCGGGGCAGTCCGCGGTGCTCTACGAGCCCGACGCCGAACGCGGCGACCGCGTCCTCGGACAGGCCGCCATGCAAGCGCTCGGTGAACGTGAAGAAGCGGTCCGTCGCTGACCCTTGGCTTTCGGGCCGTGAGCACTCGGCTCTCGTAGCGAGCCCCCTTTTCCGAACGCGACCTCGTTCTCCCGGCTCCGCTTCTCCTTCGTCGCGACCGCCCCACGGGTGGTCCCTGCCCGCATGTCCTCTGGAGGACTCCCTTGCGCAGAACGCGCCTCTCCCTGGCCCTGGCCGTGGCCCTGGCGGCCTCGGCCGTCGTGGCGGGCCTTCCCGCCGGGGCGTCGGCCGCCCGCACGTCCGTGTCGGCCCAGCGGGTCGCGGCCGACATCCCGGTCCAGCTGCTGGCCATGAACGACTTCCACGGCCGTATCTCGGAGACCGCCGGTGGTGACGCCGTCCTCGTCACCGGCGAGGGGAACGGTCCGGACGGAACGCCGGACCCGCCCGGTGATACGACGCCGGACGACGGCACGCTCCTCGTCGGCGGTGCGGCGAACGTCGCGAGCACCGTGGCCGACACCCGTGAGGCCTTCGTCGAGCAGGGCGGCTCCGAGGCGTCGTCCCTCTTCGTCGGCGCCGGCGACCTCATCAGCGCCTCGCCGTTCAACTCCAGCGTCTTCAAGGACGAGCCGGCCATCGACGTCCTCAACGCGATGGGCCTGGACGTCTCCTCCGTGGGCAACCACGAGTTCGACCGCGGCACCGAGGAACTGCGCCGTGTCTCCGCTGCCACCGACGGCACGTACAGCGACGACGTCACCGCCTGTGAGGGTGTCGAGAAGAACGTCACCGGCTGTTTCACCGACAGCAGCGGCGCCGACTTCCAGGGCGCCGAATTCCCCTATCTCGCGGCGAACGTCCTGGTCAAGGGGACCGAGACGCCGGCACTCCCGCCGTACCAGGTGTTCACCGTCGGCGGCGGCAGGAAGCTTGCGCTGATCGGCGTCGTCACCGAGACGACCCCGACCATCGTCGACCCGAACGGCGTCCGGGACGTCACCTTCATCGACGAGGCCGACGCGGTGAACCGCTGGGTTCCCGTCCTGCAGCGCCAGGGGATCGAGGCGATCGGCGTGCTCGTCCACGAGGGCGGTGCCAACACCGGTGAGGACAACGGCTCGTTCAACGGCTGCGACGAGCTCAGCGGACCCGTGGTCGACATCAACAACCGGGTGCTGCCCGCGGTCGACCTGATCGTCAGTGCCCACACGCACCAGAGCTACGACTGCCTGCTCGCCGACCCGGCGGGCCGGCCGCGACTGGTCACCCAGGCCGGCTTCTACGGCCGCCTGATCAGCGACGTCCGCCTCACGATCGACGGGACGACCGGTGACGTCGAGCGCTTCTGCGCCGACTACCGCGCGGCCAACGTCCCGGTCACCCGGGACGACCCCGACCCGGAGGTCGCGGCGGTCGTCAACTACTGGGACGACAAGTCCAAGGAGGCGGGGAGCCGCGTCGTGGGCACCGCGACGGCGGACATCGAGCGTGCCTACGGCAGGGACCCGAAGACGGGAGCCACCGTGCCGGTCCGCGACGCCGAGTCGCCGCTGGGTGACCTCGTGGCCCAGATGCAGCTCGAGGCGGTCCGGTCCGCCGACTACGGCAACCCGGTGGTCGCCTTCATGAACCCCGGTGGTCTGCGTACCGACATCTCCGCGGGTGCGGTGACCTACAGCGAGCTGTACGCCGTACAGCCCTTCGGTAACACGGTCGACGTCATCACGCTGACGGGGTCGGACATCCGCGCGGTCCTGGAGCAGCAGTTCCTCGGTGGTACACGCACCAGCCAGTTGATGCTGGGCACCTCGGAGGGCTTCTCCTACCGGTACGACCTCAGCCAGGACTACCGCCGGAAGGTGGACCCGAACTCGGTCACCCTGAACGGCACGCTCATCGAGCCGGCGGGCTCCTACCGTGTGGTGGCCAACTCCTTCCTGGTCGCGGGCGGCGACTCCTTCACCGCCTTCACCCGGGGCACCGACCCGGCGACCGGTCCGGTCGACGTCGACACCTCCGTCGCCTACTTCCAGGCGCGGGACTCGGTGTCGCGGCCGGCCCCCGACCACGCCCGGGAAGCGGACTTCGCGGCCGCGCCGGAACCGGCGGACATCCCGACGGGCGGCCCCACCCCGCCGACCACCGCGGTCGCCGACGGCACCACCGCGGTGACCGGTCCGGGCACGACGGGTCCGAACTGCGACGCGACCGCGTCGATCAGCGACGACAACCCCCACCGCGGCCAGCCGGTGACCCTCACGGGCACCGCGTTCGCCACGGGGGAGAAGGTGTCCGCCGTCCTGGTCCAGGGCCCGCGCACCCTCGGCACGGCCACGGCCACCGCCCACGGAAAGGTGACCATCGCCTTCGTCGTCCCGAACCGCCTGAGGGCCGGGGAGTTCCGGGTGCGGCTGACCGGCCAGAGGAACGGGGAGTCGGCATTCACCTCGTTCGCCCTGCCGGCGCGCTGACCGGCGACTGACCGGCGGCGCCACGGCGGCGGGCTACCGTCGCAGCCGTGACCGCACCGAACGATGAGCCCGACCTGAGGCCGGTCCCCTTCTCCTGGGGGCCGGCCTCGGGCGTCGGTTCCCTGCCCGGCACCGACCCCGCCGAGACGCTGCGCCTGGTTCTCGGCGAGCTGCCGGAGTTCGCCCATCTGCCCGAGCTCCCCGGCCGTGGGGCGGGCGCCGACCTCGTGGGCCGCACCGCCGCCCTCCTCGTCGATCTGGCCGTCGACCTCACGCCGGCCGGCTGGCGCCTGGTACCCCGGCCGGGGATGGACCAGCGCCGGGCCCGGGAGTTCCTGGAGCGTGATCTCGACGCGCTCACCGACGTCGCCGAGGACTACACCGGACCGTTCAAGGTGCAGGCGGCCGGACCGTGGACGCTGGCCGCCGGGCTGGAGCGGACCCGTGGCGACCGCGCCGTCGTCGACCCCGGTGCCCGCCGCGACCTCGCGCAGTCCCTCGCCGAGGGGCTCGCCGTCCACGCGGCCGCCGTCGCGGCCCGGTTACCCCTGGCGCGCGTCGTCGTGCAGCTCGACGAGCCCTCCGTCCCGGCTGTCCTCGAGGGCGGTCTGCCGACCGTGAGCGGTTTCGGCAAGCTGGCGGCGATCGAGGCGCCGGACGTCGAGCAGGAGCTGGCCGCCACGATCGCCGTCCTCTCGGGACCGGTGGTCGTCCACTGCTGCGCGTCCCGCATGCCGCTGGGCCTGTTCCGGGCGGCCGGGGCCGACGCGGTGTCCTTCGACCTCGGCCTGGTCCAGGACCTGGACGCCGTGGGGACCGCGGTGGAGGCGGGCACGCACCTCCTGGTGGGCGTGGTGCCGGGGACCGACACCGCCCTGCCCACCGCGAAGGCGACCGCCTCGCGGGTACGGGCCTGGTGGCGGGAGCTGGGCTTCACCGCCGAGCAGCTGCCCGCCGCCGTCACGCTCACGCCGTCGTGCGGCCTGGCCGGGGCCACCCCCGGGTACGCGCGCGCGGCGATGGCGCACGTCCGTGAGGCGGCGAAGTACCTGCAGCCGCAGTGATGCCGGGGTCACCGATCCTGTCGTGGGTCCAACCACCACCACGATCCCTGTCCGGGCGGGCCGACGGCCGCCGATGACCTCGCCGGGTGGTGCACGGGGCCACCACCGCGGCGGGCACCAGGCGCCCGGGTGGGAGCACCACGCGCACCTCCGACGGCGTCCTCACCGTTCGCGCGCCCACCGGCCTGCTCGCGTCCGCCGGGCGCCTCGCCGTTCTGACATGTCCACCGGCCGGGGGAACCCCGGTTTCCTGTCCTACTCGACGGATACCGTTCGTCCGTGAGCACCGAGGCGGAACTGGACGAGCCCACGGTCGCGTCGGCGACCGACCGGGACGACCTCACCGAGGTTCCCGACGACGCCCGCACCCGGCACCGTGACCTGGCCGAGGAGCTCGACCGGTACGCGTTCGCCTACTACGTGCTCGACCAGCCGCTGACCAGCGACGGTCAGTACGACGAGCTGATGGGCGAGCTCAAGGCGTTGGAGGCCGAGCACCCGGCGCTCGTCACGCCGGACTCGCCGAGCCAGAAGGTCAACGGCGGCTTCACGGCCACCTTCGCCCCCGTGCAGCACCTCGAGCGCATGCAGAGCCTGGACAACGCCTTCTCCAGCGACGAGCTGTCCGCCTGGGCGGCACGGGTCGAGCGCGAGGGGGCCGCGGGGGCGGCGTACCTCTGCGAGCTGAAGGTCGACGGGGTCGCCGTCGACCTGGTCTATGAGACCGGCCGGCTGGTCCGCGCGGCCACCCGGGGCGACGGGACGACGGGCGAGGACGTCACCGCGAACGTCCGCACCATGGACGACGTCCCTCAGCAGCTGGCCGGGCCGGACGTGCCCGAGCTGTTGGAGGTCCGCGGCGAGATCTACTTCCCCGTGGCCGGTTTCGCCGACGTCAACGCCGCGATGGTCGAGCAGGGCAAGCCGCCCTTCGCCAATCCGCGCAACGCCGCCGCCGGCTCGCTGCGGCAGAAGGACGCGAAGGTGACCGCTTCCCGGCCACTGCGCCTGGTGGTGCACGGCCTGGGCGCCCGCCGTGGCCTCGAGCTGGAGCGCCAGTCCGACGGCTACGACAGGCTGCGCGAGCTCGGCCTGCCGGTGAGCGATCGCTACCAGGTCGTCGACGACCTGGCGGGCGTCTGGGCCTACATCGAGCGTTACCGAGAGCAGCGGCACTCGGTGGAGCACGAGATCGACGGCGTGGTGGTGAAGGTCGACCAGGTGGCGCTCCAGCGCCGGCTGGGCTCGACGTCCCGGGCGCCCCGCTGGGCGATCGCCTTCAAGTACCCGCCCGAGGAGGCGACGACGAAGCTCCTCGACATCCGGGTCAACGTGGGCCGCACCGGCCGGGTCACGCCCTTCGCCTTCATGGAGCCGGTGAAGGTGGCCGGTTCCACGGTGCAGCTGGCCACCCTGCACAACGCGTCCGAGGTCAAGCGCAAGGGCGTCCTCGTCGGCGACACCGTGGTCATCCGCAAGGCCGGTGACGTGATCCCGGAGGTTCTCGGCCCGGTCGTCGCCGCGCGCAACGGGTCCGAGCGCGAGTTCGTCATGCCGTCGCACTGCCCCGAGTGCGGCACCGGACTGCGGCCGGAGAAGGAGGGCGACGCCGACATCCGCTGCCCCAATTCCCGGTCCTGCCCCGCGCAGCTCCGGGAGCGGGTCTTCCATGTCGCCGGGCGCGGGGCCTTCGACATCGAGAACCTCGGCTACGAAGCGGCCACCGCCCTGCTGCAGACCCACCTGCTGCAGGACGAGGGCGATCTGTTCTTCCTCGACGAGGAGCAGCTCTCGCGAGCGCCCTTCTTCACGAAGAAGAACGGTCTCCTGTCGGCCAACGGCGCCAAGCTGCTGGCCAATCTGCAGACCCGCAGGGACGTGCCGCTGTGGCGGGTGCTCGTGGCGCTCTCGATCCGGCACGTCGGGCCGACCGCCGCCCAGGCGCTGGCCCGCGACTTCCGGTCGATGGACCGGATCGTCGCCGCCACCGAGGAGGAGCTGGCCGCCGCCGACGGCGTGGGACCCACCATCGCCCGGGCCGTGCACGACTGGTTCACCGTCGACTGGCACCGGGACCTCGTCGACAAGTGGCGCCAGGCCGGCGTGCGCATGGCCGACGAGGGCGAGGACGCGCCGCCCGGGCCCCTGACCGGCGTGACCGTCGTCGTCACGGGTTCCCTCCGTGACTACAGCCGCGACCAGGCCACCGCGGCCATCCAGGAGCGGGGGGGCAAGGTCACCGGCTCGGTGTCGAAGAAGACCGGCTTCGTCGTCGTCGGCGCCGACCCCGGGAGCAAGTACGACAAGGCGGTGCAGGCGATGGTCCCGATCCTCGACGACGACGGCTTCGCGGTCCTGCTCGCCGACGGCCCCGAAGCCGCCCGGGCGGTCGCGACCGTTGGCGACGACGCCGGCGACGAGAGCGGCGACGCGTAGGCAGGCCCAGCCTGACTGCGATCCCCGCGGACGACCTCGACCCCGCGATCGACCTGGAGGTGCGCCCCCACCAGGAGCACCTGGTCGATCCCGTCGTGACGTCACTCGCCGAGGCGTCCGTGCACTCCGCCGTCGCCTGGCCCGGCGGCGAGCTGCCGGACGGCCTCCGGTCGGAGCCCACCGTGCGGCCGGTCACGCGCGGCGCCCCCGGGAGCCGGAGGCGGACCTCGGTGCCGTCTCGACCACCGCACGCCCCCGTCGCCGACCCTCGACCGGGATGCTGCCCGCCTCGGTTCCCGGGCCCTCGGGCGACGGTCAGGCGGGCGGCAACGACGCCACGGTGGTCGCGATGCCCGTCAGATGCGCCAGGCGGAGGAGCTCCGAACGGCGGAACGCAGGCCCGCCCGACCGGCCGAGCACGACGGCGCATCCCGGCCCGCCGTAGGGGGCAGCCATCATCTCGATGGCCATCTCCTGCCACCGCTCGGGCAGCCAGGCGTCGTCGCTGGGCAGCAGTCGGGGCCCGGACAGCGGCATCCACGGCAGGGTCAGCCCCTCGAACGCCGGCGCGGCCTCGGAGGCGGCCGCCACCTCCCAGGGGGCGACGGTCCCCTCCAGCACCAGGGCCCAGCCGCTGTGGAACACCCGCGGCAGCTCCGCGGCGAGCAGCTTGGCCGAGGTCCCCGCCGCCGCCCGGGCCAGGGCATCGAGCAGTTCCAGTTCGCGGTGGGTGTCCAGCGGGCCGGCGAAGGGCCGCAGTGACTCGACTTCCACCCCGGGAACCGATTGGGCCACGGTGATCAGGCTGTCCGGCACCCGGTCGCGCGGCAGGTCGACGACCACGTCGTCCACGGCCACGCCGTTGCCCCGCTCGAGGACGTCGACGGAGACGATGTCGATGCCCGCGGCGCCGAGCGCGGTGGCCACGGCGCCGAGGATCCCGGGCTTGTCGGGCACCACGAGGCGCAGGAGATAGGACACGGTTCCTCCGGGTCGTCGGTTCCCTGCAGGTCCCGGCGCGAGGTCGCGAGGGGCGCGGGGCAGGGGGGCCTTGTTCGATCTCCGTCGATCGCGGTGCCGAAGCTTCTCACGGCGGATCCGGACCGGGCAGCCTCCCGGACCGCCCCACGTAGAGTGGCCCGGTCAGGTCACGGCCGAACAGTCAGCCGTCGAGCAGCGCCGAAGTGGAGTTCCGTCCCAGCATGAGCACGCTCTCCCGGAACGAGGTAGCGCACCTCGCGCGTCTGGCCCGTCTGGCGGTGACCGACGAGGAGCTCGACCTCTACGCCGGTCAGCTGTCCGCTGTCCTGGATGCCGTGGCCCAGGTGCAGAAGGCCCCCGTCGAGGACGTGACTCCGACGACCCACGCGGTGCCGATGACCAACGTCATGCGTCCCGACGTCGCCCGCCCGAGTCTGCCGCGTGAGGTCGTCCTCGCCGGCGCTCCCGCCGCCGAGGACGGCCGCTTCCGCGTTCCCCGCATCCTGCAGGAGGAGGCGTGACCACCAGCCCCGCCGGCACGGATGTGACCGGCACCGACGCCGCCGAGCTCGTGCGGCTCCTGGCCGCGGGCGAGGTGACCTCCGTCGAGGTCACCCGCGCCTACCTCGACCGCATCGCAACCGAGGACGGCGAGCTCGGCGCCTACCTGCACGTCGACCCCGAGGCCGCCCTGGCGCGGGCCGAGCAGATGGATGGGGTCGCTGGCGAGCGGGGCTTCCTCACCGGCCTGCCCGTGGCGCTCAAGGACGTCGTCGTCACCGAGGGCGTCCCGACCACCAGCGGATCGAAGATCCTCCAGGGGTGGCGGCCGCCGTACGACGCGACCGTTGCCGCCCGGCTCAAGGCTGCCGGAACGGTGCTGCTCGGCAAGACCAACATGGACGAGTTCGCGATGGGGTCCTCCACGGAGAACTCGGCCTACCGCGTGACCCGCAACCCGTGGGATCCCGAGCGGATCCCCGGCGGCTCGTCGGGCGGCTCGTCGGCCGCCGTCGCCGCCGGCCTGGCGCCGTGGGCGATCGGTACCGACACCGGCGGCTCCATCCGCCAGCCGGCGGCGCTGACCGGGTTGGTCGGCCACAAGCCCACCTACGGATCGGTGTCCCGCTACGGGCTGATCGCGTTCTCCTCCAGCCTCGACCAGGCCGGCCCCATGGCCCGCACGGTGCTCGATGCGGCCCTGCTGCACGAGGCCATCGGTGGGTACGACCCGATGGACTCCACGAGCATCGCCGCCCCGCTGCCGCTGCTCTCGGAGTCGGCCCGCCGCGGCGCCCGGGGCGACCTCGCCGGGCTCAAGGTCGGCGTCGTCCGCGAACTGGGCGGAGACGGGCACGCGGAAGGCTACGAGCCCGGCGTGCTGGCCCGCTTCGGCGAGGCCGTGGCCCTGCTCGAGGGCCTCGGCGCCGAGGTGCGTGAGGTCTCCTGCCCGGCGTTCGACCTGGCGCTGCCCGCCTACTACCTCATCGCGCCGAGCGAGGCGTCGTCGAACCTGGCCCGCTTCGACGGCGTCCGGTTCGGCCTGCGGGTGGGCGACGACGGCAGCCACGACCTCGACGAGGTCATGGCGCTCACCCGCGAGCAGGGCTTCGGCCCCGAGGTGAAGCGGCGCATCATCCTCGGCACGTACGCGCTCTCCAGCGGCTACTACGAGGCCTACTACGGCCAGGCGCAGAAGGTGCGCACCCTGATCAGCCGGGACTTCAACGCGGCGTTCGGCAGCGACGGCGGCCAGGGGGTGGACGTGCTGCTCAGCCCGACCACCCCGACCGTCGCCTTCCCCCTGGGCGCGCGGGTCGACGATCCCGTGGCCATGTACGCCGCCGACCTGTGCACCCTGCCGGCCAGCCTGGCCGGCATGCCCGCCATCTCGGTGCCGTGCGGCCTGTCCGACGGGCTGCCGGTCGGCCTGCAGGTCATGGCCCCGGCCCTGGCCGACGACCGGTGCTACCGCGTCGCCGCCGCCCTCGAAGCGGCCCAGGACGCCGCCCGCGGCTCCCGGTTCCTCGATCAGTTGCCCCGCCGCACCGCCGGGTCGGAGGAGGGGGCCGCATGAACGGGGCACTCAAGGCCGCCTGGGCCCTCACCGCGTTCGTCGTCCTCGCCGGCATCGTCGGCTGGATCGTGACCGACCGCGCCGTCTTCGCCGTCTTCATCGTTCTCGGCGTCCTCACCGCCGCCGGCGCGCTGGCGACCGGCCGCACCGCCCCGAAGGAGAACCGAACGCTGTGAGCAGCGCAACCCTGGTCGACTTCGACGAGGTCCTCACCCGCTACGAGCCCCTGATCGGCCTCGAGACCCACGTCGAGCTCGGTACCGCGTCGAAGATGTTCTGCGGCTGCTCGACCACGTTCGGCGCCGAGCCCAACACCCAGACGTGCCCGGTCTGCCTCGGCCTGCCCGGCTCCCTGCCGGTGGCCAATGCGGCAGCCATCGAGGCGACCATCCGCATCGGGCTCGCGCTCGGCTGCCGGATCGCCACCTGGTGCCGCTTCGCCCGCAAGAACTACTTCTACCCCGACATCCCCAAGGGGTTCCAGACCAGTCAGTAC
>JAOPWJ010000185.1 GCA_025965715.1 Blastococcus sp.
CGTTGCGTACCGCGACCACGGCCTCGGCCAGCTGGGACCAGCCGACGTCCCTGCCATAGCCCTGCACCACGGCGGCCGGGTCCTCCTCGGCCGTCCGGACGACGGTGAGCCCTGCCGCGAGCAGCGCCGCCGCGACGCCGGGGCCACCGACCGCGAGGACCCGGGCGCCCACCTCGAACAACTCGGCCACCACGGTGGCGGCGGCCTGAGAACTGGTGATCACGTCGGCGGCGGCCGCGGGGACCTCCAGCTCGGTGAGGTGCGCGGCGACCTCCTCCGGCGTCCGGGCGGCGTTGTTGGTGACGAACCCCAGCCGCATGCCGGCACGCCGGGCGATGGCCAGGGCGCCGGGGACACCGGGAACCGCGTCGGGGCCCACGTAGACCACGCCGTCGAGGTCGAGCAGGGCGACGTCATAGACCTCGCTGAGAGGCCGAACGCTGCCGGTGGCCAGTGCAGCGGTGACGGTCATGCAGACCCCGCCGCCCGGCGCGCACGGACGCCGCGCAAGGCACGTGCGTAGTGGCCGAGATCCGGACGCATTGCGACCGCCAGCGCCAGGTGTTCGGCGGCCGGCTGCAGTTCACCGGCTCTGCTCGCCGACAGCCCCAGCCCGACGTGGGCGGAGTCGTCGGTAGGGCTGATCCCGATCAAGGCCTGGAAGCTGAGCATGGCGTCGTCGTACCGGCCGGCGTCGTGCTGGGCACGCGCGAGCGCCCCGGGGATGCTGCGCAAGGCGGGCTCGGCCGCCGCCGCACGCTCGAGAAGGGTGCCTGCCGCAGCAGGATGGCCCTCGGCGAGCAGCCCCGCTCCACGCTGGTACTCGTAGACATCCCCATCGGGAACACTGTCCTCCGGCATCGTCGCCCTCCTCATCTGGCCCCCGACCGCGACCGGTACGGCGCCTATCGGTCGTCGGCGACGTCGAGCGGCGCCGCACGCTCCTACGATCGGCGCTGTGCCCCCGTTGCCGGACTCCCGGTCAGCCGCAGCCGCGACGGGACTCGAGGTCCGGCCCTTCCGGGCGCTGACCTACCGCCGACGGGACCCTGAGCATCTCGCCCGGGTCAGCGCGCCAGCCTACGACCTGGTGACCTCCGCGGGCCGGGACCGCCTGGCCGACGCGGATCCGCACAACATCGTCCGACTGATCCTGCCCCCCACCGGCCGGCCCACAGGCGACGCCGATGATCCCACGCGGCGCCCGGCCGAGCAGGCGGCAGCCACGTTGCGGCAGTGGACCTCGACCGGGGTTCTCGTCCGGGATCGCGATCCAGCGCTGTGGCTCTACGAGCTGAGCCCGCCCGACGGCGCACCGGTGACGACAGGTTGGCTCGGCGCGGTGGCCCTGCCGCCCGCCGACTCGACGGCAGTCCTTCCGCACGAGGACACCTGTCCCGGTGCGGTGGAAGGCCGCAGAGCCCTGCTCGCCGCCACGGCGACCGATCTCGAGCCGATCGTCCTCGCGCACGATCCGCAGCCCACGGTCACCGAGCTGACGGACGTCGCCCGCCAGGGCCCCACCACACTCGAGCTGCGCGACACCGACGGAGTCGAGCATCGGTTGTGGCGGGTCACCGAGCCGTCGCTGCTGGCCCGGCTCGCGGACGCCTGGGGTGAGACGAACTCGGTCATCGCCGACGGCCATCACCGGTTCGCCGCGGCCCGAGCCAATGCGCTCGCCCAGCCCGGGCTACCGGGCAGCGACGCCGTGCTGGCACTGGTGACGCCGATGGGGCCGGGTGGCCTGCGGGTGGACCCGATCCACCGGGTGGTTCCGGACCTGAGCATGGACGCGGCGGTGACGAGCGCCGCAGGGGGCTTCCTGGTCGAGGAGATGGTGGCGAAGGGGCCGGCGGAGGTCCTGGCAGCCGTCCGCCATTGGCTGGGGGCGGTCGGGCAGCCGGAGTTCCTGGTCACCGACGGTCACCGCATCGCCCGGCTCTCCCGACCGTCGGCCGACATGACCGACAGCGTTCCCCACGAGGCTCCGTCGGCCTGGCGAGCACTCGACGTCGTGCTGGCCCACCATGGTCTGCTCGGCCGGCTGTGGAAACGGGGCGAAGTCCCCGACGCGGTGTTGATCGCGCACACCGTCGCCGGCGCACTCGCCCTGGCGGCCGACCGCTCCGGCGTGGCGGTGCTGTTGCGCGCTCCCTCGCCCAGCGCCGTCGCCACCGTGTCCCGTTCCGGAGTGCGCATGCCGAGGAAGTCCACCTTGTTCGTCCCCAAGCCCCGGACCGGCCTGGTCCTGCGCCCCCTCGCCGACTGACGTCCACGTGACCGCGGCACCCAGGAGCTCATGCCGTTCGCTCGGCCGAGTCGGTGCCACCTCGAGGCACCTTGCGGCCCCGTCGGCAGTTCACCTCGCACACCGAGGCGGTACCGGACCCGGTACGCCAGAACCGACGCTGCAGGGCGCCCTCGACCTCGACCACCTCCCCGGACTGCCACAGCGCAGCCCGCCGCTGCAGTGCGCGGTCGTAGGTGATGCAGGTCAACACATCCACCGACTGCCCGCCGGGCCGGCGCTCGGGCCGCCGGACGATCAAGCGGAAGGTGAGCAGCGGGTCACCACTGGGCAGGGGGCGGATCTCCGCGGGAGCGGAGACCCGCCCCCTGAGGACGACATCGTTCTGGTCGATAACAGCCACGCTCATGCGAGGAGACTGGCGCCCGGGCAGACGTCGGCCCGGCCCCGCCAGGCATCTGTGGACGCCGTGATCCGGTGTGGACGAACCGGATCACGACGTCTGTTCTGTCAGTGTTGCTCGTGGCCTACGGGCTGGTCACTGTCCGGCTCGGCGTCGGG
>JAOPWJ010000196.1 GCA_025965715.1 Blastococcus sp.
GGTGTCGTGCCGGTCCAGCTGGCGGGCGAGGGCGATCTTCGTGCCCACTCCGTCGGTGGAGGACGCGAGCAGCGGCCTGCGGTACTTGGCGGTGTCGAGGGCGAACAGGCCCGCGAACCCGCCGAGCCCTCCGACGACCTCGGGGCGGTTGGTCTTCTCGACGGCGGACCGCATCAGCTGTACCGCGCGCTCCCCCGCGTCGATGTCGACACCGGATGCGGCGTAGGTGAACTCGTTGCTCATGGGCGGGTCAGCGCGTCCTCGGCGCCGCCCGGGAGCGAGGCGCTGCCGGCCTGCTGACCAGTCCAGCCGCTGACGGCGCGGTGCTCGATGCCCTCGAGCACGTGCTTGCCGAGCACCGCCGGCTCACCGAGCGGGATGGGGTACTGGCCCGTGAAGCAGGCCGTGCACAGCCGGTTCTTCGGCTGCTCGGTGGCCGCGATCAGCCCGGCCTCGGATACGTAGCCGAGCGAGTCGGCGTTGATCGAGGCCCGCACGCCGTCGATGTCCAGGCCGTTGGCGACGAGTTCGGCTCGGCTGGCGAAGTCGATCCCGTAGAAGCAGGGCCACTTCACCGGCGGGGAGGCGATCCTGACGTGCACCTCGACGGCACCTGCCTCGCGCAGCATGCGGATCAGCGCCCGCTGGGTGTTCCCGCGCACGATCGAGTCGTCGACGACCACCAGCCGCTTGCCGCGGATGACGTCACGGAGTGGGTTGAGCTTCAGCCGGATGCCCAGCTGCCGGATGGTCTGGCTGGGCTGGATGAACGTGCGGCCCACGTAGGAGTTCTTGACCAGCCCCAACCCGTAGGGGATGCCGCTGGCCTCGGCATACCCGACGGCCGCCGGGGTGCCGGACTCCGGGACCGGGATGACCAGATCGGCGTCGGCGGGATGCTCCTTGGCCAGCCGGCGGCCGATCTCGACGCGGGCGGCGTGAACGCCGCGGCCGGCGATCGTGGTGTCCGGCCGGGCCAGGTAGACGTACTCGAAGACGCAGCCCTTCGGCTCCGCGACGGCGAAGTGCTGGCTGCGCAGGCCGTTCTCGTCGATCGCGATGAGCTCGCCGGGCTCGACCTCACGGACGACGGAGGCGCCGACGATGTCCAGCGCCGCCGTCTCGCTGGCGACCACCCAGCCGCGCTCCAGCCGGCCCAGCACCAGCGGCCGCACACCCTGCGGGTCGCGGGCGGCGTAGAGGGTGTTCTCGTCCATGAAGGTGATGCTGAAAGCGCCGCGCAGCTGAGGCAGCACCTCCATGGCCGCGGCCTCGACGGAGAGGTCCTGGTTGGCCGCGATCAGGGCGGTGATCAGGTCCGAGTCGTTCGTCGCCGCGAACGCTCCCGGCACACCGGCGTCGGCGGCCTTGCTGGCGAGCTCCGCCGTGTTCACCAGGTTGCCGTTGTGGCACAGCGCCAGGCCGGTGCCGGCGTCCGTGGTCCGGAACGTGGGCTGAGCGTTCTCCCAGGTGGACGCGCCGGTCGTCGAGTAACGGGTGTGGCCGACGGCGAGGTGGCCACGCAGGCTGCCCAGGGTCGCCTCGTCGAAGACCTGGCTGACCAGCCCGAGGTCCTTGTAGACCACCACCGAGGCGCCGTCGGACACCGCGATCCCGGCCGCCTCCTGACCGCGGTGCTGGAGGGCGTAGAGACCGAAATAGGTCAGCTTCGCGACCTCCTCCCCTGGCGCCCAGACACCGAAGACGCCACAGGCGTCCTGAGGTCCGGGAGACTGAGGATCGAGGTCGTGCGTGAGCCGTCCATCACCGCGAGGCACCCTTCGACAGTACCGGCCGCAACGGCACCTTCGAAACCAGCGGGAGTGAGCGCGGACACTGTCCCGGCGTGTCAGCGCGGAACTCCGCGGCG
Source organism: Blastococcus sp. (assembly GCA_025965715.1). GTDB lineage: Bacteria > Actinomycetota > Actinomycetes > Mycobacteriales > Geodermatophilaceae > Blastococcus_B. Next base: position 1,871 of record JAOPWJ010000196.1, read on the forward strand.
GGGCGGCGCGTTGGCCGCACACACGTTCCCGCCTCTCGGCGACAGGAGACATGGATGTCGACCAACCGGCCCGACCCGGGCGACTTCCTGGAACAGGCCCAGCGGGTGCTGCGCGACCTGTTCGGCCAACCGCGCGAGGACGAGGAGCCGTGGGCCGGCGCGACGCGCTCCCGGCGCGCTCCCGAGGCGGGTGACCGGCTGAGCCCCGAGGAGCGGCGGGAGAATCTGACGTTCGCGCTCGCGACGCGCGCCGTCGAGGCGCTGGAAGACCTCGCGCTCAACATCGCGGCGATCCGCCAGCGCCTCGAGCGCACCGGCGCGCCGACCGAGGACCGGCGCCCGGAAGGGGACGACGCACCGGGGCAGTGACCCCGTTGCGCCCCCCGCCGGCAGCAACTCAGCCGACGTTCGACACCTCGGCGGCGAGCGTGGTCTCCTCGCCGTGCCCGGTGCGGACGACGGTGTCGCCGGGTAGCGCGAACAGCCGTTCCCGGATCGAGCGCAGGATGGTCGGGTGGTCGCTGAAGGAGCGGCCGGTCGCGCCGGGTCCGCCGCAGAACAGCGTGTCGCCGGTGAAGACGGTGCCGAGCTCCGGAGCATGCAGGCAGGTGCTGCCCGGTGAGTGGCCCGGCGTGTGGATGGCGATGAGCGTCGTTCCGGCGACGGTGAGGCGGGTGCCGTCCCTGAGCTCCTGGTCCGGCGCGTCGTCCGGATGAACGACCTCCCAGAGCATGTGGTCCTCCGGGCTGAACCAGACCGGTGCCCCGACCGCCTCCCGCAGCGCGACCGCGGCGTTGATGTGGTCGTTGTGCCCGTGGGTGAGCACGATGCCGGTCACCCGCCGGCCGCCGACCGCCTCGACGATCGGAGCGGCGTCGTGCGGAGCGTCGACGACCAGCACCTCCTCGTCGTCGCCGACGAGCCAGACGTTGTTCTCGACGTCGAAGTGCTGCCCGTCGAGGCTGAAGACGCCGGGCACGACGACCTTGTCGATCCGAATCATTGCTCGACTCCGCACTCGTTCCGCTCCTCGGTCGCTGGCGCGTCCTGCGATGCTTCCTCGCCGGCCCCTCTCGCGGCCATCAGAGGACGACCACTGACCGCAGGACCTCGCCCTTGTGCATCTTGTCGAACGCACCCTCGACGTCGCCCAGGCCGATCGTCTCGGAGACGAAGGCGTCGAGGTCGAAGCGGCCCTGCAGGTACAGGTCGATCAGCATCGGGAAGTCGCGGCTGGGCAGGCAGTCGCCGTACCAGGAGGACTTGATCGCGCCACCTCGGCCGAACACCTCGATCAGCGGCAGGGTGATCTGCATGGTCGGGTTCGGCACGCCCACCAGGACGACGGTGCCGGCCAGGTCGCGGGCGTAGAAGGCCTGCTCGAACACCGCGGGGTGGCCGACGGCATCGATGGCCACGTTGACGCCGAAGCCGCCGGTGAGCGCCTTGATGGCCTCGACCGGATCGGTCTCCTTGGAGTTCACGGTGTGCGTGGCGCCCATGCCGGTGGCCCACTGGAGCTTCCGGTCGTCGATGTCGACGGCGATGATCGTGGCGGCCCCGGCGAGGCGGGCACCGGCGATCGCGGCGTCCCCGACGCCCCCGCAGCCGAAGACGGCGACCGAGTCGCCGCGGCCCACGCCGCCGGTGTTGATGGCGGCACCCACCCCGGCCATGACGCCGCAGCCGAGCAGCCCGGCGGCGGCCGGCGGAGCGGCCGGGTCGACCTTCGTGCACTGCCCGGAGTGCACGAGCGTCTTCTCGGCGAAGGCACCGATGCCGAGCGCCGGCGAGAGCTCCGTGCCGTCGAGCAGCGTCATCTTCTGGGCGGCGTTGTGGGTGTTGAAGCAGTACTGCAGGTCGCCGCGCAGACAGGCGCGGCACTGGCCGCACACCGCGCGCCAGTTGAGGATTACGTAGTCGCCGACGGCCACGTTCCGCACGCCCTCGCCGACGGCCGAGACGACCCCGGCCGCCTCGTGGCCCAGCAGGAACGGGAAGTCGTCGTTGATGCCGCCCTCCCGGTAGTGCAGGTCGGTGTGGCAGACCCCGCAGGCCTGCACGTCCACGACCGCCTCACCCGGCCCCGGGTCGGGAACGACGATCGTCTCGATCGTCACGGGAGCACCCTTGCTGCGGGCGACGACGCCCTGCACCTCATACGCCATGACCCGACCCTAGGACGGGAGCAGCGTCCGCCGGGCACCGCGTCCGCGATCACGAGGCGGAAACGGTCTGGTGGTTGAACGAGCGAGTACCAGGCGGGCGTCGTAGCGTCCGATCCCAGTTGCGCCCGCCCGTATCCGGAGGTCCGTCCGTGGCAGTACCGAGCTTCCTGGCCCGGGAGCGCATCGTCGCGCGCCCCGGTTTCAACCGCTGGCTCATTCCGCCGGCCGCACTCGCCGTCCACCTGTGCATCGGGCAGGCGTACGCCACCAGCGTCTACAAGGCGGCGTTGGTCAAGCACTTCGACACCAGCCTGACCGCGATCGGCATCATCTTCTCGATCGCCATCGTCATGCTGGGCCTCTCGGCAGCGGTCTTCGGCACCTGGGTCGACCGCAACGGTCCCCGCGCCGCGATGTTCACCGCCGCGTGTTTCTGGTCCGCCGGCTTCCTGGTGGGCTCACTGGGCATCGCGACCGACCAGCTGTGGCTGGTCTACCTGGGCTACGGCGTCATCGGCGGCATCGGGCTGGGCATCGGCTACATCTCACCGGTGTCCACGCTGATCAAGTGGTTCCCCGACCGTCCGGGCCTGGCCACCGGCATGGCGATCATGGGGTTCGGCGGGGGCGCACTGATCGCCTCGCCGCTGTCCCGCCAGCTGATGGACCTCTACGACCCCGCCTACAACCCCGCGGACAAGGCCTCGGTGCCGGCCGGCCACGCCGTCGCGCTGCTGTTCCTGACCCTGGGTCTGGTCTACCTGGTGTTCATGCTGTTCGGCGCGTTCATCGTCCGGGTGCCCGCCGAGGGCTGGAGGCCCGAGGGCTTCGATCCCTCCACGGTGAAGAAGAGGGCCCTGGTCACGACGGACCACGTGTCGGCCCGCAACGCGATCAGGACGCCGCAGTTCTGGCTGCTGTGGATCGTGCTGTTCTGCAACGTCACGGCGGGCATCGGGATCCTGGAGCAGGCGGCGCCCATGATCCAGGACTTCTTCCGCGACGGCACCACGTCCGCGGTCGCCGCGGCGGCCGCCGCCGGGTTCGTCGGGCTGCTGTCGCTGTTCAACATGGGCGGCCGGTTCGTGTGGTCGACGACGTCGGACTACATCGGCCGCAAACCGATCTACATGGTGTACCTGGGCGTCGGCATCGTGCTCTACATCGTCCTGGCCACGCTCGGCAGCACGGCGACCTGGATCTTCGTGCTGACCGCCGCGCTCATCATCAGCTTCTACGGCGGCGGGTTCTCCACCGCCCCGGCCTACCTGCGTGACCTCTTCGGCACCTACCAGGTCGGCGCCATCCACGGCCGACTGCTGACCGCGTGGTCGGCCGCCGGCGTCGCCGGGCCGCTCATCGTCAACACGGTGCTGGACACGCGGGGGACCCCCGGTGAGCTGGTGGCCGGCGACTACCGGCCGGCGCTGTTCATCATGGTCGGGCTGCTGGCGGTGGGCTTCGTCGCCAACCTGCTGATCAAGCCGGTCGCCGACAAGTGGCACGAGCCGAAGGAGGCGGTCGAGGAGTTCACCGCCGTCCACTCCACCCCGGAACGGAGCACCGCCCGATGAGCACGCCCGCAACCGACGGTCCGAAGCCCTCGCCCACCCCGGCCGCGCTCATCGCGTTCGCCTGGACGCTGGTCGGCGTTCCGCTGGTCTACGGCCTGTACCAGACGGTGAAGACGGCGACGAGCCTGTTCACCGGCTGAGTGGCCGCAGCGGGAGGTAGGGGCTCAGGTCGGCGCGGTTGCCGCTCGCCGTGACCGCGCCGTCGGCGAGCGCGTGCGCCCAGGTGAGCTGCCCCGTGGTCAGTCGCAGCCAGGTGGCGGCGTCGGTCTCGATCACGTTCGGGGGCGTGCCTCGCGTGTGCCGCGGGCCGTCGACACACTGGACGGCCACGTGCGGCGGGATCCGGACCTCGACCGAACGGCCGGGCACCTGCTGGGCCAGCCAGCGCGCGGTGGTCTTCACCGCGGCGCCGACCACCGACCGCGGCGGCTGATCGGCCTCTCCCGCGAGCCAGGCCCGCACCGGCTCGACCGCCCCCCGGAGCTCCTCGGCCGGGATGGGAGCGGGCATCAGCTGGTCGGGACCGCCCCGGCCGGCACACGGCCGACGGTGGCTTCGGGCGTGCCGAACAGCGCCGGGAGGGTCGCGGTCCAGGCCGCCCGCAGCTCGTCCAGGCGCAGCTCGAGCAGATCCTGGACGACGAGCGCCGCGTCCGGACCATCGCCGCCCGTCGTCCCCAGTTCGGTGACCGCCACGCCGGCCTCCTGGGCCGCGGTCGTCACGGCGCCCGGGTCGTTCGTCGTGACGACCGCGCGGGCGGCGGACTCGCTGAACAACGCGGCGAAGGGATCGCCGTCGAGCCGGAGGCGGGCACCGACGCCGTACCGCAGGGCCGACTCGGTCAGCGTCTGGGCCAGCCCGCCGTCGGCGACGTCGTGGGCGGAGCTGACCAGGCCGTCCCGGCCGAGCGCGGCCAGCAGCTCGCCGAGCCTCCGCTCCGCGGCCAGGTCGACCGTGGGGGGCCGGCCGCCGAGGTGCCCGTGCACGACCGACGCCCACGCCGAGCCGCCGAACTCCTCGCGGGTCTCGCCGAGGAGCAGCACCGTCTCCCCGTCGGCACGCCAGCCGCCGGGGATCCGCCGGCGCACGTCCTCGTGCACGCCCAGGACGCCGATCACGGGGGTCGGGTTGATGGGCACGTCGCCGGTCTGGTTGTAGAGGCTCACATTGCCGCCGGTGACCGGGAGCCCCAGCTCGCGACAGCCGTCGGCCAGGCCCCGGACGGCCTCGGCGAACTGCCACATGACCTCGGGCTCCTCGGGGGAGCCGAAGTTCAGGCAGTTGGTGACCGCGAGCGGCGTGGCGCCGGAGACGGCGACGTTGCGGTAAGCCTCGGCGAGGTTGAGCTGGGTACCCGTGTAGGGGTCGAGCCGGGCGTAGCGGGCGTTGCCGTCGAGGGCGAGGGCGATGCCGCGGTGGCTGTCCTCGTCGATCCGCACGACGCCGGCGTCCTCGGGCTGGGCCAGCACCGTGTTGCCGCGGACGTAGCGGTCGTACTGCTCGGTGACCCACGTCTTGTCCGCGCCGTCCGGGCTGCTGATCACCGCGAGCCAGTGGGCCTGCAGCTCCGCGCCGGTCGTCGGCCTGGGCAGTTTCCCGGCGTCGTCGGCCTGCAGGCGGTCCAGGTCGGCCGGGCGCGCCATCGGCCGCTCGTAGACCGGGCCCTCGTGGGCGACCGTGCGCGGCGGCACGTCGATGATCCGCTCGCCGTGCCAGTCGACGGTGAGCCGGTCGCCCTCGGTCACCTCACCGATGACGGTGGCGAGCACGTCCCACTTCCGGCAGACGGCGAGGAACTGGTCGACCTTGCCCGGCTCGACGATCGCGCACATGCGCTCCTGCGACTCGCTCATCAGGATCTCGGCCGGAGTGAGCGTCGAGTCGCGCAGCGGAACGGTGTCGAGGTCGACGTGCATGCCGCCGGTGCCGGCGCTGGCGAGTTCGCTGGTCGCACAGGACAGGCCGGCGCCCCCGAGGTCCTGGATTCCGGTGACGAGGTCCTGGCCGAAGATCTCGAGGCACGCCTCGATGAGCAGCTTCTCCATGAAGGGGTCGCCGACCTGCACGCTCGGGCGCTTGGCGGGGCCCTCGGCGTCGAAGGTCTCCGACGCCAGGACCGACACACCGCCGATGCCGTCGCCGCCGGTGCGGGCGCCGAAGAGGATCACCTTGTTGCCGACGCCCTCGGCCTTGGCCAGCCGCACGTCCTCGTGCCGCATCACGCCGACGCACAGCGCGTTGACCAGCGGGTTGCCCGCGTAGCACTCGTCGAAGAGCAGCTCGCCGCCGATGTTGGGCAGGCCCAGGCAGTTGCCGTAGCCGCCGACGCCGGCGACGACGCCGGGCAGCACGCGGGCGGTGTCGGGCGCGTCGGCGGGGCCGAACCGGAGGCTGTCCATGACCGCGATCGGGCGGGCGCCCATGGTGAGGATGTCGCGGACGATGCCGCCGACCCCGGTGGCCGCGCCCTGGTAGGGCTCGACATAGCTCGGGTGGTTGTGCGACTCCACCTTGAAGGTCACCGCGTAGCCGTCGCCGACGTCGACGACGCCGGCGTTCTCGCCGATGCCGACGAGCAGGGCGTCGCTGTGCGGGAGGTCGCCGAACTGCCGCAGGTGCACCTTGGAGCTCTTGTAGGAGCAGTGCTCGCTCCACATGACCGAGTACATCGCCAGCTCAGCGGTGGTCGGGCGACGGCCGAGAATGTCCTTGATGCGGGCGTACTCGTCGTCCTTCAGCCCGAGCTCGGCGTAGGGCTGCTCGTCGTCCGGCGTGGTCCCCGCCAGCTCGACGGTGTCCAGCCGTGCGCTGAGCCGTCCCGGACCGGTGTCCAGCTCGCTGAGCCCCTCGGTGGCGCTGGTCACGCGTTCACGACCGCCTTCAGGACGCTGGTGAAGAAGCCGAGGCCGTCGGTGCTCGGACCGGTGAGGTCCTCGACGGCGTGCTCGGGGTGCGGCATGAGCCCGACCACGCGCCCGTTCTCGCTGGTGACGCCGGCGATGTCCCTCGAGCTTCCGTTGGGATTGCCGTCCAGGTACCGGACGACGACGCGGCCCTCGCCCTCGATCCGGTCGAGGTCGCCGTCGGAGGCGACGAAACGGCCCTCGCCGTTCTTGACCGGGATGACGATCCGCTGGCCCGTCGCGTAGCTGCTGGTCCACGCGGTGTCAGCCCGTTCCACCCCGAGCACCTGGTCACGGTTGCGAAAGTGCAGGTGGCTGTTGCGGGTGAGGGCGCCCGGCAGGAGACCCGCCTCGCACAGCACCTGGAAGCCGTTGCAGATCCCCAGGACCGGCAGACCTTGCCTCGCCCGCTCCACGACGTCCTGCATCAGGGGCGCCCGGGCCGCGATCGCGCCCGCCCGCAGGTAGTCGCCGTAGGAGAAGCCGCCCGGAAGGACGACCGCGTCGACGTCCTGCAGGTCGTGCTCGGCGTGCCAGAGGGCGACGGGCTCGCCGCCGGCGAGGCGCACCGCCCGGGCGGCGTCGACGTCGTCCAGGGAGCCGGGAAAGGTGATGATCCCGATGCGCACGAGTGAATCCGTTTCAGTCGGTCGGGAGATGCAGCTCGACGTCCTCGATGACGGGGTTGGCCAGCAGCGTCTCGGCGATCTGCTTGAGCTCCGCCTCGTCCGGCGTCCCGTCGACCTCGAGCACGAAGTGCTTGCCCTGGCGGACGCTCGTGACGCCGGCGTGGCCGAGCCGGCCGAGCGCGCCGAGTACCGCCTGCCCCTGGGGGTCGGAGATCTCCGGCTTCAGGACGACGTCGACGACCACGTGGGACACGCCACCCAGGCTACCGGGGCCCCGCCACCGGCCGTCCCGCACCCATGGATCCGCGTTCCGGCGAGATCGCCGATCTCGCTCGCTTTGCCCCCTCAAGGCGTACGAGTGCGCCGATCTCGTGCACGCAGGGCGCGGCGAATCTGCGCAACCACGTCGTCCGGACGACCCAGGACGTCCGCCGATGTGAACCTCAGCACCGTCCACCCGGCCGCGACGAGGGCGTTCTGCCGGCGCACGTCGTTGACGAAGACGGCCCGCTCCCGGTGGACGTTGCCGTCGAACTCCACCAGCACCTTCCGATCGGGCCACGCGAGATCCGCCCGTCCGACGA
>JAOPWJ010000214.1 GCA_025965715.1 Blastococcus sp.
ACCACCGTGGCATCGAGCTGCTCGGGCCGGCTGGCCCCCACGATGGCCGACGTCACCGCCGGGTTGGCGAGCACCCAGGCAGTGGCCAGAGTGGGCAGCGCGAGCCCCGCCTCCCGCGCTGTCTCCGCGAGCTCCCCGACAGCTGCGAAGGAACGCTCGTTCCAGTAGCGATCCTGATACATGCCAGCAGCGCTGCCGAGGGTGAACCGCGTTCCCGGCGTCGGGCCTTCGTCGGCTCGATGCTTGCCGGAGAGCAGACCGCCGGCCAACACGTTGTAGGGCAGGACGGCCAGTCCAGCCTCCTCCGCCAGCGGCAGGAGTTCACGCTCGTACTGCCGGAACAACAAGTTGTAGCAGGGCTGGACCGACGCGAACCGAACCAGGCCGCGGACGTCGCTGCGTCCGAGCGCGAGGGCGACCTGGTAGGCCAGGAAGTTGGAGCACCCGACGTAACGAAGCTTCCCAGCCCGTCGGAGGTCGTCGAGCGCTCCGAGCGTTTCCTCGATGGGTGTCTCCGGGTCGGGCCGGTGGATCTGGTACAGATCGATGTAGTCGGTCCCGAGCCGTCGCAGGGACCCCTCCACGGCCGCCAGCACGTGCTTGCGGCTGGCTCCCGCGTCCCACGCCGAGGGCCCCATCCGCCCGTGGAACTTCGTGGCGATGACGAAACGGTCGCGCCGCCCCTTCAGCCAGCTGCCGAGGATGCTCTCCGTGCGGCCGTTCGTCTCCAGAGATCCACCGAGCGGGTACTTGTCCGCCGTGTCCAGGAACGTGATGCCCAGATCGTCGGCCCGGTCCAGCACGGCGTGCGACGCCGCCTCATCGCACTGCACGCCGAACGTCGCCGTTCCCAGAGCAACCCGAGAGACCTTCAGGCCGGTGCTGCCGAACCGGACGTGGCGCATGGGGGGTCCCCGTTACTCGACGGTGACGGGTCCGGCGTGGAGGAACACGCCCACAGCGCCCGGGTCGTGCAGGCGGCGGTCCTCCATCACCACTCGTCCACGGGAGACGACGACCGACGGCCAGCCGGTGACCTCTCGCCCCTCGTACGGCGAGTAGTCCGTCTCCATGTGCATGTCCTGGGCCCTGATCACCCGCGTATCGGAGGGGTCGAGGAGGAGAAGGTCGGCGTCCGAACCGGGGGCGATCGTCCCCTTGCGGGGGTAGATCCCGTTCAGCCGGGCAGGGTTTGCCGACATGAGCGCGACGAAGCGCTGCGGCGTGATGCGGCCGCTGGCGACGAATGCGTCCCAGATGACGGGGACCCGGGTCTCCACACCGGGCAGCCCGTTGGGCATGATCCGCACGTCGGAGGAGCGCAGGGCCTTCTGCTTCGAGTCGTAGCAGCAGTGGTCGCTTCCCACCGTGCCGAGGAACCCTCGCTCCAGTCGCTGTCCGAGTTCCTCGACGGTGGCCCGGTCGCGGAGGGGCGGACAGCACACGAACCTTTCCGGGTGCTCACCGGAGTAGGCACTCTCGTCCAGCACGAGGTAGTGCGGGCATGACTCCGTGAACGCTGGAACGCCCCGCAACCGTGCCTGCACGACGAGGTCGACCACGCCCGCCGTGGACTGGTGCACGAAGTACACCGGCGATCCCGTCCGTTCGGCGGCCGCCAGGACCTCGGCGACCGCCCGCTCCTCCGCCGCCATCGGACGCGTTCCCGCCATGCCGTGCGCGTCGATCCGTCCGGACTCGACAGCTCTCGCCTGTGCCGACTCCACGAGGTCGTTGTCCTCGGCATGGACGTAGGTGAGACCAGAGACCTCCTGTAGCGCGGTCATGACGCGCTCGACCGTGTCGACGCCCACCATGAGTTCGTCCCGGTACGTCGTGAAGAGCTTCACGGTGCGTACGCCGGCGTCGGCGAACCCCCGCACGATGCCGGGTACGTCGGTCGGGGTGCCGGCGATGCAGCCGTGCATTGCGTAGTCGCACCGCGACTCGGCTCCGAGCACCAACTTGCTCCGCAGGGCATCCAGCGGGTGTTCCCCCGGCGTGGGGATCGCGAAGTCGACGATGGTGGTGGTGCCGCCTGCCAGGGCGGCGAGGCTGGCCGTCTCGAAGCTGTCCAGCGTGACGAACTCTCCGAGCGGGACGGCGATGTGGCAGTGCGGGTCGACCGCACCGGGGAGCACGAAGAGTCCCGTGGCGTCCAATCGGCGGTCCGGCTCCAGCTCCGCCGTCGACACGCCTTCCTCGAGCAGTGACACGACCCGACCGTCGGAGACGACGACCGTGGCGGGCGCCGACCAGGCGTCCGTGACGACGGTGCCGCCCTCGACGATCAGGTCGACCGGCTGACGTTGCATCTCAGGCTCCTCGTGGGGTGATGGTGGTGTCGTCCACCGCGTGCTGCACAGGACGTACTCGTGCGGGGAAAGCTGCGGTGCTCAGCACGTCACGGATCCTCGTCTGGTCGGCCCCGCTCGCGAGCAGCAGAGTGAGCAGGACCCGTGCCTTCAGGCCGGCCAGTGCTCCCCCCGGGATGACGCCCCCGCGGACCAACGTGGACTCCGACCCGGGGAACCCGCCATACGTCCGCGTGAGCACCTCTCCCCCGCCGGTCCGTGACGTCATGATCACCGGAATCTCGGTCGCGAGGGCCACGACCTCCTCAGACAGCCACCCGGGAACGTGACCGCCGCCGAGAGCTTCGAGAACCAGCCCGGGCGCGCGCGCCGCTCGCACGGCCTCCAGCCACCACCCGTCGTCGTCCATGGTGACCCGGACCAGGGGAACCCGGGGAACGGGTGCGCCGTCCACCGGGCGCAGCGTGAGGCGGGGGAACGGCCGGTCGCGCAGGTGAGCTTCTCCTTCCGCGATCCATCCGACCGGCCCGACGCCCGGGGACACGAACGCCGCGGGTGATGACGTGTGCCGCTTCCGGACGACAGCGGCCGCATGGACCTCCTCGTTCAACACCACCAGGCACCCGAGGCCCCGAGCCTCCGGCCGGACCACCGTCCGCACGGCGTCGAGCAGGTTCGCTCCTCCGTCCGCGCCCGGCAGCCCCGAGTGGCGCATGGCCCCCGTGACGGCCAGCCCGACGGGCTCCGCCACCAGGAGGTCCAGGCAGTAGGCCATCTCCTCGATGGTGTCCGTTCCCTGTGTGAGCACGACCCCGGAGGCCCCGCCCGCGACCGCGGCCGCCACCTCACGGGCGACGGTCCGGGCCAGGTCGAACGTGAGATCGGATGAGGGCACGCGTGCCAGATCGCGGAAGGTGACGTCAGCCAGCTGCTCCAGGCTCGGAACAGCCGCCACGAGGTCGGCAGCGGACAGGCGAGGGCCGGCCAGGCCCGTCTCGTCCGGAGCGGACGCGATGGTGCCTCCGAGGGAGATCACTGCGACCCGCGGACGTTGAGTCACGCAACAACTCCGACGGAATCGAGATCCCGTATTGCATTAGAATCAGCCCTGTGGACTACGTCGTCAGCGGGGTCGGCGTTCTCGACAAGGCGATGTTCCTGCTGAATGTCGTGGAACACCGGCAGCCGGTGACGTTCCTCGAGTTGACCGATGCGGTGGACTTCCCCAAGACGACGACGCACCGGCTGGTGGCCGCCCTGGAAGCCCACGGGTTCCTCCATCGCGACGAAGAGGGCGCGCTGGTGACGGGCAGCCGCTTCGCCACCGCGACCCTCGCCCAGGTGGCCCGGCCCATCCTCGCCCGGCTCTCGGACGAGACCCGGGAGAGCAGCCAGCTCTTCGTCCGGCGCGGTCAGCAGCGGCTCGCGGTCGTGTCCATCGAGTCGCGTGAGGAGCTGCGGACAGCCGTTCCGGTCGGCGCGCTCCTGCCGATGGAGAAGGGCTCCGCCGGGCGGCTCCTCGCCGGCGATACCGAGGCATTGGGGCGAGGCTGGTCGGAGAGCGTCGGTGAGCGCGTAGCCGGGATCGCGTCGGTGAGCGCTCCGGTGCTCGACGGCGGCAGGTTGGTGGCCGCCGTCTGCCTGTCGGGGCCGATCGAGCGCCTGGGGACGAGCCCCGGGCGTCGTTACGGCAAGCGTCTGATCGCTGCGGCGGAAGAGATCCAGACCGCACTCGCCACGTCCTACCGCTGAGAATCCCGCCCGCCGGCCCCCCACCGTTCTGGGTCGCCCGCCCCATGCCGTGCCACCAGATCGGTACTCCCGGCGCTGTTTCGGATGCGTCTCGGCGGCGGGCTCGGGATCGGCGCGACAACCGGTGACTAGGCGAGTGCGGTACGCCGTCGGCATCAGCGATGTCCTCTCTATCAGGGAACTCATCGCGCGATTGCCCGTACCGGACCGACGGGAAGCGCACGACTGAACTGGAGCAGGCACAAGGAGAGAAGGCTCAGCCCCGCGCAGAGGATCCACGGCAGCACCCAGTCGTGCCGGATGCTCACCAGCGCGCCGAAGGACGGCGGAACGAGCACCGCCCCGAGGTTGACCAGCCTCATCGAGCGGCCGGTCACCAGACCGACCGCCCCCGGGGCGGCCGCCTCGGTCACCGAGGCGATGTAGACCCCGTTCCACCCCACCGCGCACAGCCCGATGACGACAAGCACGCCCGGCAGAGCCGCGTCCCAGGCCCAGGGCAGGAGGGCCAGGGCGGCGGCGGACAGCAGTGCGGTCGCCTGCAGCACGCGACCTCGGTCCAGGTGCAGACGGTCCGATGACCAGCCCCAGGCAATCCGGCCGACGAGCCCGCCCCCGAGGAGCAGTGCCAGCCAGGCGCCCGCCTGCTGGGGAGTCATCGACCTGTCATCGACCAGGTAGACCGCCAGGAACGTGAAGATGGTGACCTGGACACCGCCCATGAGAAAGCCGAAGACGTACGCCCGGGGCAGGCGGAGGCGGACGGCGTCGTCCGCGGAGTGCTCGTCGTCGTCAGCCGGCGACGCGGAACGGCGCAGCGTCGCGAAGAGAAGGGCGAGCAGGACGCACGAGGCGATCGGGACGACCAGCGAGAGCCGCCAGCCGTACCGGACCGCGACCGCCGGGATGAGGAGGCCGGCCACCGCGCCACCGAGCGGAATGCCCGACTGCTTGATGCTGATGGCAAGCCCGCGACGGCGAGGGGTACGGGGATTGGCCAGCACATTCGTCGGGGGGTTCACCGCACCGTAACCGAGTCCGGCCAGCAGGACCCCCCCGAGAAAGACCCCATATGTAGGAGCCAGAGCGGCCACACCGACCCCGGCAGCCAGGAGGAGCATCACGAGAACCAGCACCCGGCCGGGACCCCAGCCGTCGGTCAGCCGGCCCGCCACCACCGAACTCGCCGCCGCACCGATGTAGACGCACGAGGCGATGGCACCGATTTCGGTCTCCGAGAGGCCGAACGCCTCGCGGATGAGCGGGGCGTCGACCGACATGGACACGGTGACGAAGCTGGCCGCTGCCACGACGGCGAGGGACTGGGTCACTCCCACCACCATCGCGGCACGGCTGGTTGCCCGCGCGATGGCGGGGGAATACGCGCCCACCACGCCATCTGGCTCGGCGATCACGATCAAGACCCCGGCATGTGCGGACCGATCGGCGCGGGCGAGTCGATCACACCCGTGCCGAACGCGAGATGCCCTCGCCCGCAGGACCCGTCCCGCACGTCGAGCCCGCCCGTGAAGGGGCCGCCGCTGTGCACGACGAGACCGCTGGAGACAGTCGCATCCGTCATGGCCGCCACCTGTGTCGTGCGAGGTTCTAGGCAACCCAGCCGAGGGCCTTGGACACTGCGGATTCGAGGGGAGCGTGCAGCGCCTTCTGCAGCTCTTTGGCCGCTGACTCCAGCCGCTCCAGATCGATGCCGGTGGCGATGCCCATGCCTTCCAGCATGAAGACGGTGTCCTCGGTCGCGATGTTGCCGGCGGCGCCCGGAGCGAACGGGCACCCGCCGATCCCCCCCAGGGCGGCGTCGAACTGCACCACGCCCTCGCCGACACCGGCCATGACGTTGGCCATTCCCATTCCGAAGGTGTTGTGCAGGTGCAGACCGAAGGCGACCTCGGGATAGGCCTTGCGCATGACCGCCACCACGCGCCGCACGTGGTCCGGATTCGCTCGGCCCAGAGTGTCCGAGAGGCTGATCTCGTCGAGCCCCATGTCGACGAGTGCGCCGACGACGTGAGCGACCTGCTCGACGGGCACGATGCCGTCGAAGGGACAGACGAACACCGTCGCCAGGGCACCGGTGATGTGCACATCCCCGGTCGACCGAAGCAGCTCGACCACCTGCCGGGTTTCCTCGATCCCCTCCGCGACGCTGCGGTTGGTGTTGGCCCGGCTGTGCCCCTCGCTGCACGAGAGCACGATGCGTATGTGCCGCACTCCGGCCTCGACCGCCCTTCGGGCGCCGCGGAGATTCGGCACGAGGGCCATCATCTCGACGCCGGGGGCCTGCGGCAGCGCTCGGAAGAGCTGGTCCGCGTCCGCCATCTGCGGAACCTTGGTCGGGTGCACGAAGGACCCGGCTTCGAGGCTGCGCACGCCCGCCGCGAGCAGGGCGTCGAGGAGCACGAGCTTCGTGTCCGTAGGAACGGTGCGGGGCTGGATCTGCAACCCGTCGCGCAGGGCGACATCGGTGATGGTCACGGATGCGGGCAGAGTCATGACTAGACGACCCTTTCTGCTCGGAGCTTTGCCATGTCGGAATCGGTCAGCTTGAGCAGCTCACGAAGGACCTCGTCGGTGTGCTCGCCCAGCTCGGGCCCGAGCCACGCGACTCGGCCCGGGAATTGCTCCAGCTTGGGGACGATCCCCGGGAAGGGGATGGTCTCCGGTCGTCCGTCCTCTACCGGAACGTCGAAGTCGAGCAGCATCCCGCGGTCCCGGAAGTGCGGATCGGCGACGATGTCCGCGGCAGAGTAGATGGGGCCGGCCGGCACCGCAGCCTGGACCATGACCTCCATGACGTCGGCCAGCGACCGCACCGACGTCCACGCGGCGATGACCTCGTCCAGAAGAGTGCTGTGGGCGGCCCGCCCACGGTTGTCGGAGAGCCGTTCGTCGGCGGCGAGGTCGGCGCGGCCGAGCGCCGTCATCAGCCGGTGGAAGATGCCGTCGGCGTTGCCGCCGATGACGATCCACTCCCCGTCCAGGCAGGGGTAGGTGTTGGACGGCGCCACACCCGGCATCGCGTTGCCGGTCCGGGAGCGCACGGCGCCGTAGGCGGCGTACTCCGGAATCGTCGACTCCATCACCGAATAGACCGCTTCGGTCAGTGCCACGTCGACGGTCTCGCCGCGGGACCCCGGTCCGCGGTCGCGGGACAACAGCCCGAGGAGGGCGCCGAGCACCGCGTAGAGGCCCGCGAGCGTGTCCCCGATGCTCACTCCGAGCCGCGTCGGTGGGCGGTCCGGGTGTCCGGTGACGTATCGAAGGCCGCCCATCGCTTCGGCGACGCCGCCGAATCCGGGCCTATCCCGGTACGGTCCTGTTTGTCCGTAGCCCGAGATCCGCACGACAATGAGCTGCTCGTTGTCCCGTCGCAGCTCTGCGGGCGACAAGTTCCAGGACTCCAGCTTGCCTGGCCGGTAGTTCTCGATGACGACATCGACCTCGGCGGCCAAGCGGCGGACCAGCTCTTGACCTTCACCGGTCGCGATGTCGATGGTGATCGACTTCTTGTTGCGCCCCAGGGTGCGCCACATCATCGACGTCTCGCCGCGGAAGAGCCTCCAGTCCCGGATCTGGTCCCCGGTCCCAGGTTGTTCCACCTTGATGACCTCGGCCCCGAACTCGGCGAGCAGCCGGCCTGCCGACGGGGCGGCGATGAAGTTGCCGAGCTCCAGGACCCGCACGCCGGCTAGGGCGCCGCGGTTCCCCTCCATCGTCGGCTCCTCCGTCAAAGCGCCTCCGCGGAAGTCCATAGTGTGGAATGGGTTGACCCGAATGATGGTACTTTAGTCTCGCCCAGTCTTGATGGCAACCGTGACTTCACTGTGGGACACCTCGTCCGGCGGGCCGCTACGGCGGAGGGCATGAGCCGCGGAGACCTCGTGGCTGCACGTGCTCCCTGCCGCCCCCCTCGCTTCGGCGGGCACTCCGACAGGTCATCCGGACGCCGGGTCACGTCGGACCGGCCACGGTCAGGAGAACCTGATCGACAGGGTTCCCAGGTCGACGAACTCGAATTCCCACAGGCCCGGAGCGGCGGGGAACATCGGCGTGATGCTCCCGGTCGCGGTGTGGACACCCGCCCCTCCCGGCACCGGGAGGCAGGCCAGGCGGCGGAGCGCCTCGCTCCAGGAGGCGGATGCCGCGGCGACGTTCACGCCGTCCCGCCGCACCCGCACGGACACGGTTTCCGGCGCCGTCACCGGGGAGCCGAAGACCATGGCGCCTTGGAGGCCGAAGTCCGCGGTGGCCCCGAACGGAGGCGTCTGCCATCCCTGGAAGCGGCAATCGGCGACCTCGACGCAGGGCACGAACGACGTCTCGAAGGGTCCGCTCCAGATGCCGATCTCGGCCTCCAGCTTCGGGTTCACGAAATCGGCCAGGCGGAGCTCCACCTGGGTGGCGTCGGTGTACAGGCGGTCCGGCATGACCGCGGCCACCAGCGGCTGGGGCAGGCCGAGCCGCTGGCGGGTCAGCTCGTCGAAAGCCCCCATCTTCCACGCGGTCGGAGGATCGAGCGTCACCCGCCGGTAGAGGGTCTGACCGATCGCCGCGGCGGTGTCCGCCGAGAGCCTGTCCCACGCTTCGTCGGCGGGCACCGGCCGCGCCGCGCGTCGCGCCTCCCACAACGCGGTGACGAGGTCGTCGATGACCGGACCGTCTGAGCCACGGACCGTCACTGGGCTCCCGCGGCACGGCGCCGGCGCACCACCTGGGAGAAGGACACCGCAGCGATGAGGGCCGCTCCGTAGAACAGGTTCTGGACGAACGACTGCGCCCCCAGCAGCTGGAGTCCGGTGATGCCGGTGACCAGGAAGTAGACGGCGATGACCGTGCCCCAGGCGTTGAAGCGACCGGGATTGATCGTCGTCGCGCCGAGGAAGGCGGCCGCGAAGGCCGGCAGGAGCAGCTCCAGCCCGGAGGTGGGGCCGGCCGCTCCCGACGTGCCGACGTACAGCACGCCACCGAACGCCGCGACGAGACTGGAGACGATCAACGCTCCCCATCGCACGGCGCCGACCCGGATGCCACTGAGGCGGGCTACGTCTGGGTTCCGGCCGACCACCAGGAGGCGACGGCCGAGCGGCATGTAGCGAAAGACGTACCAGACCCCCAAGGCGATGACCATGGCGTACCAGAACTCGAACGGCACTCCGAGCAATCGCCAGATGATCACGGGATTGACGAGGTTGGGCGAGATGCCGCTGATCGTGTTCGATTCGCTGATCCAGAGCACCACGCCGGACACGAATGTGCTCATCCCGAGGGTCACGATGAGGCTGTCGATGCCGAGGAGGACGACGAACAAGCCGTTGATCACGCCGACGAGCAGCCCGGCTGCGAGCGCCAACAGGATCGCGAACCCGATGGGGACGCCCATGTTGACGTTGAGGATCGCGACGAGCATCCCGGAGAGGCCGACGACGGAGGCCACCGAGAGGTCGTAGTCACCGCAGGTGAGGACCACGACCAGCGCCAGTGTGACGACGACCAGCACCGCCTGCGAGGCCAGGATCGAGGACATGTTGGCGGTCGTGAGGAACGTGTCCGGCCGCAAGATGCCGAACAGCACGATGACCGCGACCCATGCGATCGGCAGCGCGAGGGCCTCGAGAGACTTCCCGTTCAGGAGCCCCCCGCGCTTGCGTACCGCCGGGGTATCCGGAAGTGACGTCTCGTCGCGGATCTGTTGGTCAGACGACATTGCTGCGCAACCTTTCAGTGATCCGACGATTGGGTGAAGTCGATGTCGGCCGCGGCGACGGCGGTGGTGACGCCAACGGAGGTGCGCAGGCAGAAGTCCGCGATGCGCTCCTTGGTCACCTCCTCACCGCTGAGGAAGCCGACGAGCCGCCCCCTGGCCACGACACCGACGCGATCACAGATTGCCGCAAGCTGCTCGTAGTCCGAGCTGGCGCAGATGGTCGAGCTGCTGGCCGTGGCGTCCCGAATCATGGTCCAGATTTGCTGGCGCGCACCGACATCGACTCCCTGCGTCGGCTCGTGAAGGAGCAGGACCGTCGGAGCGATCTGCTGCCACTTGGCCATCATCGCCTTCTGCTGGTTGCCTCCGGAGAACGAGCCGTACTCGAGGTTCGGCTGCAGCGGGCGCACGTCGAACGTCGTCATGAGCGACCGGGCGTTGTCCTCCAGGCCCCGCTGGTGCAGGCGCATACCGCTGAAGTGGCGGTCGAGAACGAGCAGGTTGATGTTCTCGGCGGCCGACAGTGACGGGATGCTGCCGTTGCGCTGGCGATCCCCCGGAACCAGGGCCATGCCGAGCGCCATAGCGCCGCGCGGCGTCAAAGCCGTCGCGTCGACTGCCCGGTCCCCGAAGCGCACACCTCCCGCCGTCGCCGGGACGGCGCCGAAGAGCGCATAGGCCACGTCCTCGTAACCCGAACCGACGAGGCCGGTCAGCCCCAGCACCTCGCCGGCATGCAGATCGAACGACACGTCCTGCAACCAGCGTGTCGTCAGGCCGCGGACCTCCAGGACGACCTTCCGGTCCTCGACATGTTGCTGTCCGGCAGGGGCCATCGCGGCGAGTTCGTGACCGATGATCAGCCGGACCAGCTCTGCGGGCGACGTCTCGGCGGTGCCTCTGCTGCCAGCGACCCGACCATCCCTCAACACGGTGATGCGGTCGGTGATCTGGCGGACCTCGTCCAGGTCGTGGGAGACGAACAGGACGCTGGAGCCGCTCCCTGCAATCTGCCGCACGAATGCGAACAGCAGCGCAACCTCGTGCTGCGGCAGGAACACCGTGGGCTCGTCCAGGACCAGCAGGTTCGGTCCGTGGCCGGCGGACCGCCGGAGGCCCTCCAAGGCTCGGACGATGGCGAGCAACGCACGCTCCACCGGGCGAATGCTCTCCACCATCGCGTGCGGGTCCAGGGTCAGGCCGTACTGGGCGAAAATCCGCTCGGCGTCCTTCTCGGCCCGCGACAAGGACAGCAGGAATCGAATCCAGGGCCGCGAGATATAGCCCATGAAGAGGTTCTCGGCGACGCTCAGCGACGGTACGAGGCCCAGGTCCTGGTGCACGAACTCCAGGCCGAGAGCCCGTGACTCACCCGGGGGGAGAGGAAGGGGCACGTCGACCCCATTGACCGTGAGAGCTCCGGCGTCCGGGGTGTGATAGCCCGCAAGGACCTTGATGAGGGTCGACTTGCCCGACCCGTTCTCCCCGAGGAGGCCATGAACCTCCCCGGGGAGAACGGTGAGCTCGACATCGTCAAGCGCGAGTGCGCCGCCGAAGGACTTGGTCAGTCCCCGAAGCTCCAGCAGGGGCTGAGGATCTGTCATGACACTCCTAGGACGAGTACCCCGCGCCGACCGTCGGCCTTAGTCCATGCCCCAGAGCTTGGTGTAACCCTCGGACAGCGCGGTCCCGTAGCCCTTCCCGACCACGGGCGGAGTTCCGGAGTCATCGACGTTGCTGTCGTCCCAGATCCGGATAGGGGTGCGCTCATCGACCGTGGGCTGTCCGAGCAGGATGCGGAACGCCTGGTCCATCGACGCATAGCCGATGCCCACGGTGTCCTCGCCTACGTTCATGGCGACGATGTCACCGTCCTGGATGTACTTCAGCGCGTACGGCGAGCCGTTGTAGCTGACGACCTTCACCTTGCCGGTCTTGCCGGTCGTCTGCACCGCCGGCACCACACCGGCCACCATGGCGTCGTACAGGGGGTAGACGTAGTCGATCGACGGGTCCCGGTTGAGCGCCGCCTGGACCTCACCCTGCACCTTGGTGTTCCAGTCGGCCACGGGGATGTTGACCACCGTGGACTTGCACCCGTCGCACGCCTCCGCGAGTTCCTTCGTGACGACGTCGACGGTCGCGGGGCTGGGCAGGATGTCAGCCGCGCCGATCACGAGGACGTTCCCCGTGCCACCGGAGTCCTTGATGATCCAGTCCGCCGCGGCCTTGCCGGCCACGTTGAACGGGGCGGTGACCAGCCCCGTAACACCAGCGGCGCATCCGTCGCAGTCCGGCGGCTGGGGCGAGGAATCGTCGTAGAAGTGCGTGACGAGAACGGGGATGCCGGCCTTCTTGGCCTGGTCGAGCTGAGGCTGCAGGACGCGCGGGTCCGGCGCCGTGGACAGGACGATGATGTCCGGCTTGGCCGTGAGCGCGGCGTTCATGCCCTGCACCCACTCCGATGCCTTGCCCTGGTTCGGGTACAGCGTGAACTTCATGCCGACCTTGTCGGCAATGGACTTCATCGTGTCCTGGATGTTTTCGTTGAACGGGTTCGGCGCCAGGGGGATGAGGAACATGCTCTTGCCCTTGAGCGGGGACGGGTCGATCGGGTCCCCGGGCGGCGTGAACTCCGGCAAGGCCTGGTACTTCTCCACGTTGGCCGTCACCTCGGCCGACACAGCGTCCGCCGAACCGCCTCCGGACGTGGAGCCCCCTGACGCGGAGCTGCCCGACCCGGACCCGGTGCTGCACGCCGCGAGGGTGAGCGACGCGACGAGTGCCGCCAGTGCGAAGGGCCTCAGGCCCCGGTTCCTGTGGCTCATCACAGTTCCTCCATGTAGGTGTTCGGGCCTGCGAGCGGCGATGCCTGAGCCTGCGCGCCGGTCCGTCCAACCGCTGATTCCAGATGTTGGACCGGGATATTCCGCATGATGGAGCTAAGCGCATCGGGCCATGCAGGGGCAAGACCTGGCGTACTTCTGTTCGGGAGCAGTCTGGTCTCCACGCCGGCAAGTCGGAACGGCTCGGCGGCTCGCGGCTCAAGGTGCATCGCCCAGGAGCACCCCGCGTGCGCGGGCCGCCCAGCCGGCGGGCTTCGCGGCGTCCTCCCCGCGCCCGCGGAGTGCCGTGGCCGGCGAGGATGACCGGCCGGTCAACCCCGACGGCGCGTGTCGACACGCGCCGTCGATCGGCCACGAACGACCCCACCACGCGGCTTGTCTGGCTTACCTATTGACGGACGGACCCGTGCGGCGCAAGAGTCCGCCCCGGCTATGGCAACACCCGGTCCGCGAGGCAGGGAGGACGACATCGACGACCCACCCCTGCGCGGCTCCTCGAAGGGCAGCGCGCTCGCCCTCGTCGAGGGTGCGGCCGCGCTACTCGAACTGCCACTCCCCGGCGAGGACGCCGAGGTGATCGCCGACCTCCTGTCGGGACTGCTGACGCGGACCACGGCGATCCTGCAGCAGGATGGCGAGCCCTTCTCCCCGGTAAGCCCCGGAGTCCCGTGGTGACCCCGGGGCGACCGCCCACGATCAGGGAGCTCGGTACGCGCATTCGCGACGGGCAACTCCGTGCCGCCGACCTCATGGACGCCGCGCTCGGCAGGGCGGCGGCCACCGAACCCCTGGTCTCCGCCTATGCCCACGTGGACTGGCAGGGGGCGCGCCGGGCTGCGCTGGAGGCGGACCGGGAGCTCGCTGCAGGCCAGGACCGCGGACCTTTGCACGGCATCCCGTTCGCGGTGAAGGACGTCATCCTCACCAGGGACATGCCGACGCGTGCGGGCTCCGACGTGCCCTTGGACAACCCGGTCGAGCGCGACGCCACGGTGGTACAGCGTCTTCGGCAGGCGGGCTGCGTGCTCATCGGCAAGCACGTCACCCACGAGTTCGCCTGCGGACAGAACGTTCCGCCCACTCGTAACGCCTGGGACCACGACCGCTACCCGGGCGGCTCCAGCGCCGGCGCGGGGGTCTCGGTAGCGCTGGGCTCGTCATTGGTGGCGATCGGAACCGATGCCGGCGGCTCGGTCCGCAAACCCGCCGCCCTGAACGGCGTCGTGGGCCTGAAACCGACCTTCGGTCGCGTCAGCCGCTTCGGAGTGCTCCCACCGTCGGGCTCCATGGACCATGTCGGTGTCGTCACCCGGTACGTCGAGGACGCCGCGACGGTCCTGCAGACCATCGCGGGCGCCGACGAACACGATCCGTCCACCCGCGCAGAGCCCGTACCGGACTACACCGCTTCGTTGTCGGCCGGCTGCGCGGGCGTGAGAATAGGTGTCCTCCAGGAGGCTCGTGGGGACGCCGACGACGCGGGGACATCGTCGGCGACCGCCGCGGCGATCGACCTCCTGGAGCAGCTGGGCGCTGTGACGGTGCCGGTGACTCTCACGTGCCTGGATGCCGGCCGGGTCGCCGGCGAGGTCCTTCTCGCGGCCGAGGCCGGGAGCTCGCAGCTGCGTCTCCTACGTGCCCATTCCGACGCCTACGCCGCGGCCACGCGTCGCTACCTCACTGCCGGCGCCGTCCTGCCGGCAGCCGTCCTGCTCGCCGCGGAGAGCGCGCGCGAACGGTTGTGCCGGGAGGTGCGCGCCCTGTTCGAGGATCATCGGCTCGACGTCCTGCTCACGCCGACCACCCCCCTTCCGGCGGTGCCGGTCCACTCCATGGTGATCGGCCGGGACCTGGCCCACTACGTACGGCACACTCTGCTGGCCAACCTCACCGGTCTCCCGGCGATCACCGTGCCGTGCGGCCTGTCGGCTGGGCTGCCGGTCGGCCTCCAGCTCGTCGCCCGGCCACTGAAGGAAGAAGTGCTCTTCGCCGTGGCCGCCTCCTACGAGGCGGCCGCTGCCTGGGCGCACCTATGTCCCCCGGCGGCGTCGTGAGCGCACTGGGCGGTGCCATGCCATTGGATCCGAGCCGAATCCTGCGGAAGCTCCTGGCCGACACGGGCGCCAGCCGGGCGACCTTGCGCCTTGACGTCGCCGGCATGAACTTCCCGGTGGTCGCGGAGGCGGTCGACGGGGTTGCATCGCTCAGCGGCGTGCACTCCCTTGACCAGCGCAATCTGGCCACGGTCCGGCACCTCTTCCAGACCCATGACGTGCTCGTGCAGGACGACTGCCGGATGGCCGATCCGGCACCGCCGGCCGCCCTCGTGGATGCCTACGGCGTGAAGGCTCAGATGCTGGGTCCGCTCCTGCACGTCGGCACGGTCCTCGGCTGGGTGTCGGTCCACGACTGCGCCGGGGCCAGGCCCTGGACCGACGCCGACGTGGACCGGCTCCGTGCGGCGGTGACGGCCGTCAGGGAGGCCCTGCTGGGTCCGACAGGCGAAGTGAATCCGACAGGCGAAGGGATGGAGGAACGATGACGAAGGCGATCCGGGCGATGATCGGCGTGGACGTGGACGCCGTGGCCGGTTGGCTCGGTTCCTACGGCGGCCAGGACTCCCCCTCGGACATCCAGCGAGGGGTCTTCGCGGCGGAGGTGGGCGTACCACGGCTCCTCCGACTCTTCGACCGGTTCGGACTGCGCACGAGCTGGTTCGTCCCCGGGCACTCGATCGAGAGCTTCCCCCAGCAGATCGATGCGGTCCTCGCCCGAGGACACGAGATAGGCGCCCACGGGTACTCCCACGAGAACCCGGTCGCCATGACGGAGGCACAGGAGACCGACGTCTTGGGCCGGTGTGTCGACCTCATCGAACGGGTCAGCGGACGGCGGCCGGCGGGCTACGTCGCCCCCTGGTGGGAGATGTCGGCCGCGACAGCACGACTGCTTCTCGAACACGGCTTCCGCTACGACCACAGTCAGTTGTACGGGGATTTTCTCCCGACCTACGCACGGGTCGGCGACAGCTGGACCAACGTCGACTACACCAAGCCGGCCGCCGAATGGATGAAGCCGCTTGTGCGCGGCACCGCGATAGACCTCGTCGAGATCGCGGCGAACTGGTACCTGGACGACCTCCCCCCGATGATGTTCATCAAGTCCTCGCCCAACAGCCACGGCTTCGTGAACCCGCGCGACATCGAGACCCTGTGGCGCGACCAGTTCGACTGGGTGTACCGAGAACTCGACGAAGCGGTCTTTCCCCTGACCATCCACCCTGACGTC
This sequence comes from Blastococcus sp., assembly GCA_025965715.1. Lineage (GTDB taxonomy): Bacteria > Actinomycetota > Actinomycetes > Mycobacteriales > Geodermatophilaceae > Blastococcus_B. The sequence continues at coordinate 15,927 of JAOPWJ010000214.1, forward strand.
AGCGGTCGGCCGCAGGTCCTCCTGATGCTCGAGCGGTTGATCGAGTACATCAGCGGCCACAGCGGCGTGACGTGGGTGACCATGGAGGAGGCGGCGGAGGAGTTCCGCGCCGCACACCCGTTCACGGATGCCGGGCACGTCGCGTCGTGAGGCGGCTCGACGCCGAGGCCCTCCGGGACCTTGCCCGCGGCGCGGCCATCTTCGGTGCCGGCGGCGGAGGTGATCCCTACCTGGGCGAGCTCGCAGCGCTGCGGGCGCTCGAGGAGCACGGGCCGCCGGTGCTCGCCGAGGCGGCCGAACTCCCCGATGATGCTCTGGTCGTGATGGCCATCATGGTCGGCGCTCCGGTGCCCTTGGTGGAGAAGCTCGCCTTCGGGAACGAACTCGTGTCGGCATACCGGGCGGTGGCCGAGCTCCTGGACCGACCGCCGGCGGCCGTCATGTCCCCCGAGATCGGTGGCATCAACTCGATCCTGCCCATCGCGCTCGGCGCGCAGCTGGGGCTGCCGGTGATCGACGCGGACGCCATGGGTCGGGCCTACCCGGAGATCCACCAGGTCACGTTGACCCTGTTCGGGGTCTCCGCCAGCCCGTTCGCGCTGGCCGACGAGCACGGCAACACCCTCGTGCTCCGCGGCGTCACCAACGAGTGGGTGGAGCGCCTTGCGCGAGCGGCCGTGATGGAATTCGGCGCCATCTGCCCGGGCGTGGGTTACGCCGTCTCCGTAGCGCGCCTCCGAGAGGCAGCCATCCTCGGCAGCGTGTCCCGCGCCCAGGCGGTGGGCCGCGCGATGAGGGTGGCGCGGGGGGGCAAAGCGAGCGTCATCGACGCGGTCCTCCAGATCACCGGGGGGCTCCGGCTGTTCACCGGCAAGGTGGTAGACCTCGACCGCCAGACGCGACGGGGCTGGTCGATGGGGCGGGCCCTCATCGAGGGCGCAGGCGAGCACCGCGGCACGCTCATGACGATCGACTTCCAGAACGAGAATCTGATCGCTTCGGTGGGCGACGAGGTCGTCGCCATGGCTCCGGACCTCATCACCGTGGTGGAGCAGGACGAGGGAACGGCGATCACCAGCGAGAACCTGCGCTACGGCCTGCGGGTCGGCGTCATCGCCATGCCCTGCGACCAGAGGTGGCGTACACCGGCGGGCATCGCGCTGGGCGGCCCCCGCCACTTCGGCTACGACCTCGACTATGCCCCGGTGGAACGGCTCGCCGCGCAGAGGCGGCCGCTTCCTGCCCGGCACGACTGACTCGTTCGGAGACCGGAATGCGCATCGGGATCGACGTCGGCGGAACCAATACTGATGCGGCTGCCCTTGAGGACGGCAGGCTCCTGGCGTGGCACAAGAGCCCGACCAGCCGCGATGTCACCGAGGGCATCACGTCGGCATTGGACGGGCTCCTGCGGGAGACGTCGCGAGGACCGGACGCGGTTTCTGCCGTGATGATCGGGACGACGCACTTCGTCAACGCCCTGACCGAGCGGCTGCGGCTGCTCGAGGTGGCCGTCGTGCGGCTGGCACTGCCGGCGACCTCGGCCATCCTTCCCATGCCGGACTGGCCACCTGCCCTGCGCCGGTCGATCGGGGACCACGTGTACCTGGCCCACGGTGGTTACAACTTCGATGGTCGCGAGATCTCGCCGCTCGACCTCGAGGAGTTGCAGCGGATCGCCGCGGATGTGCGCCGCACCGGTGTCCGGTCCCTCGCCATCAGCTCGGTCTTCTCTCCGGTGAACCGCTCCATGGAGCTGCGCGCCGCCGAGTTCTTCGCGCGGGCCTGCCCGGGTTTGTGGATCAGCCTGTCCAGTGACGTCGGACGCATCGGGCTGCTCGAGCGCGAGAACGCCACGATCCTCAACGCGGCGCTGCGCGATCTCGCCGCGTCGGTGGTCCGGTCACTGCGGGCAGCGCTCGGCCACCTGGGGATCTCCGCGCCGTTCTTCGTCACGCAGAACGACGGGACTCTCATGCAGGCGGAGTACGCCGAGGCGCACCCGATACTCACGTTCGCCTCCGGTCCCACGAACAGCATGCGTGGCGCGGCGTTCCTGTCCGACATCCGCGACGGCGTCATCGTCGACATCGGGGGGACCACGACGGACGTCGGGGTTCTGGTGAACGGATACCCTCGCGAAGCGCCCAGCACGGTGGACGTCGCCGGTGTCCGAACGAACTTCCGCATGCCGGACGTCCTCTCGATCGGACTGGGCGGCGGGAGCCTCGTGACGGGCGACGGTCGGTCCGGTGTGACCCTCGGCCCGGAGTCCGTCGGCTACCGACTCGTGGAGGACGCTCTCGTGTTCGGCGGTTCTACGCTGACGACCACCGATCTGGCCGTGGCCGGTGGGAAGGCCCGCGTGGGGGACCCCTCGGCCGTCGCGCATCTCCACCCCGACCTCGTCGCGGCGGGGCTGCGGGAGGCCGGCCGGATGATCGGGGAAGCGGTCGACCGCGTGAAGGTGAGCGCCGGCGCGGTGCCCGTCGTGTTGGTGGGGGGCGGCGCCATTCTCGCGGGCGAGGCGATCGAGGGCGCCTCCTCGGTGACCCGCCCCGAAGGCTCGGCCGTCGCCAACGCGATCGGGGCGGCGATCGCCCACGTGGGGGCCGAGGTGGACAAGGTGTTCTCCCTCGACGGCACCTCCAGGCAGGTCGCCCTGCAGACAGCCAAGGACGAGGCGGTCCTTCGTGCGGTCGAGGCCGGCGCGGCTCCCGCCACCGTAGAAGTGGTCGACGTCGAGGAGACCACGCTCAGCTACCTGCCCGGGAACGCAACCCGGATCCGGGTCAAGGCCGTCGGTGACCTGCCATTGACGTCGGCGACGACCCGCCGCCGCTGAGGCTCCGTGCTCGCGCGCGCACCAGGTACCAGGGGGTGCCCCCCGGCGAGCACGATTCCGGCCGGCCAGGTCAGGGGGCACCGGCCACGATGCCTGCGGTCAGCACGGGCCGGAACAGCCCGAGGTCGAGTTCCGGGACTCGCCGGATCCGCGCGTGACGTAGCTGCCGACGACGGCGGCGGGAAGGACGTCGACCGCCATATGGCCCCCCGCAGCAGACACTCCGCGACGGCGCTCCCACGGGGTACGAGGCGGGGACGAGCGCCGGACGGCGGTGTGCGGGGCGTTCGCCTGTATCCGGGGGTGGACGACCGCCCTCGTTAGGGCGACACAACCGATCTGGGGGAAGCCGGTCGCCATGCCCGCTCAGAGTCTGTTCTCACGCGCGTTCCTGGCCGCCACCGCCGAGCGGGCGGTCAGGTCGTTCGCGGCCTCCCTCGCCTCGCTGCTGACGGCCTCCGGCGCCGGCATCCTCGACATCGACTGGGGCGAGAAGTTCTCCGTCGCCGCGATGGCCGCTCTGGTCACCGTGCTGTTCGCGATCGGCGGCGGCACCTTCGGCAAGGGCGACGGTCCGTCGTTCGGCGGCGGGGAGAAGCTGGCACCCCAGCCGTCGACGGCGGCCCGCCCGGTGACCGCGGACCGCGGCGCGCCGGCGGTGCGGACCGCCGCGTGAGGCCTGGCAGTCAGTCCTGCGGGATCACCGAGAGGACGTTGCCGGCCGGGTCGGTCCTTCCCCACGTCAGCAACCGGGACGTGGAGCACCGTGAACGTTGGCGGTACGTGGTCGGGCTTGCGTAGACCGGGACCTCGGCGCCCGAGCCCGAGCGCAGCGGTGGGCGGCCTGGATGTCGTTGACGCCGGTGACAGCCACGCTGTGGGCGAGCACGTGCTCCCCTTCCGGTGGTCCTGCCCTTACCGACCGGCCCGACGTGCCGAACTCAACGCTGGTCGGGGTCGATCGGCAGGCCGAGGGCGCGGAACAGCTCGTTGTCGAGGTTCAGGAAGCTCGAGATGTGGCCGACCCGGCCGTCGGTGACCTCCAGGACGTGCAGCGCCCACGGCGCGAACCCGCCGTCGGCGCACGGCCGCCACTGGGCGACAGCGGGGCTGCCGTTGGCCCGCGTCGCCAGGACGCGGGACCCGCGGCACCCTGCACCCGGGCCGAGCATCCAGGTGCCGATGTCCTCGCGGCCGCGCAGCCACATCTCGAAGGGCGGCATGTGCTGCGTGGCGTCCTCGTGCAGCAATCGGACGAACCCGTCGACGTCGTAGCGCTCGAAGGCGTCGACGTAACGGGCCAGCAAGTCGCGGTCGTCCTCGTCCAGCGGCCGCGGCTCAGGCACCCCGTCAAGGGCTGCCAGGGTCGCGCGGGCGCGCTGCAAGGCGCTGTTCACCGACGCGACGGTGGTGTCGAGCAGCTGGGCCACCTCGTCGGCCTTCCACCGCAGCACTTCACGGAGCAGCAGAACGGCACGCTGGCGCGGCGGGAGGTGCTGCAGCGCCGCCACGAACGCCAGCCGGATCGACTCCTTGGCCACCGCGCGCTCGGCGGGGTCGTCGTCCTCGGGCAGGACCTGCCGGTCCAGGATCGGCTCGACCCAGGCCGTGCCCGGGCGCCGGGCGGCCAACGAGGACTCGACGGGCTGCCACGGGGACCCGGACAGGTCCATGGGCAACGCCCGTCGCTTCCGGCCGGAGAGCTGGTCGAGGCAGACGTTCGTGGCGATCCGGTACAGCCACGACCGCAGCGCCGATCGACCCTCGAAGTCGGCGATCCCCCGCCACGCGCGGACCATCGTCTCCTGGACGGCGTCGTCGGCGTCGAAGGCCGACCCGAGCATCCGGTAGCAGTACCCGGTCAGCTCGCGGCGGTGCTCCAGCACCCGCGGGTCGAGCTGTTCAAGGGAACCGATCGCCACGCTCGCCACTACGCCCACTCCTCAGGTCGTCGTCCCGGTAGCAGACCACAGGGTGCGGACAGTTCGGGAGGATCCGACGTCTACTGGTAGCTGATCAGGGCAGGTGCGGGCGATACCTGCGCCACCGTCTGCTCCGGCGTGAGCATCGGGGCGTCCTCGTCGTAGAAGTTCTTCCATCCCCACCACAGGCCGGCCGGGGCGTTCTCGTGCAGCACCCGCCAGGTGGCCTGCTTGTCGCCCTGACCGCCCTGACCGTCGACGTGGACCATGACGGCCAGCTCGTCGCGGGAGGTGTCCAGCCGCTCGCGGCCGGGGAGCATCGTGAGCTTGAACTGGTGCAGGACGAGCAGCTTCTGGGGCAGCGCGCGTTCCCGGGTCAGGTCGGCCAGCCACGTGACCATGCGGTTGACCTCGTCGATCTGCACGGACCCGATCTGGTTCAGGTGCACCTGGTTGGGGCCCAGCCGCCACTCCGGGTCCAGTGCCAGGCCGACGTGCGGCAGCTCGAGCAGCGACCGGTAACGCTCGGCCTGCGTGACGAAGTCGCTGCGACCGGGCTGGAGGTCGAGGACGACGTAGACGCCGGCCTTTCCGGCCGCCTCGACCCATGGACGCAGGTCGTCGGGATCGGCTTCCGCGGAGTAGTTCCCGTCCGGACCCGGCCCGGAGGACGCGACGGTGGCGATGATCTCGAAGGCCGGCACGACCGGGGCCTCGACCAGCGACTCGTAGGACTCGGAGAGGTCGCGGGCGCGCTGCACGCTGGCGTCGATCCCCTGCTCCCCCAGCACCCCCAGCGCGGCCGAGCCGGGATGCCCGTACAGGGCGACGAGCATCCGCCCCGGAAAGAGGAGCTGCCCTCCGCCGGGCAGCTGAGTTCCGGTCGCCGCGACCTCCACCTTCCAGTCCAGTCCGTCCTCGGCCCCGAACGCCGCTCCGACGGCCACCACGGACTTCGGCCGCTGCTCCGACAGCGCGCTGCCCGCGTCGGTCGAGGCACGCGGATCGGCGTCCCCGGTCACCTGCACGCGTGCGCCGGCCGCCAGGGCGCTGGCGATCCCCGGCAGGGACTCCGCGCCGCCGGTGGCGAGCACCAGGGTGTCGGGCCGGGGGGTGCCCCTCGCCACCTCGGGCAGCGATCCGAGGTCGTCCTCGGATGCGGCCGGCGGCTCGGCACCCGCGGGCTGCAGGGCGGCCGGGGCCTCCTGGTCGAGCCGGGCCACCGCCGCCACCTCCTCCCCCTCGGCCACCGGCTCCGCCGCCGCGAACTCCACGCCGGTGAGGGCCTCGACCGCCTTCGGCACGGCGGGGACGGCGAGCTCCTTCCGCCCGCCCTCCCCCGCTCGGTCGGTACCCGCCCCGACCGCGACCACGGTGCGGGCGCCCAGCCGCTCGAGCTCGTCCTCGACCGGTCCGGGGGTCGGTCCGCCCTCTCGCGGCTCCACCAGCAACGGCACGCCCAGACCGACGGCGGTCGACGCCCCGAGGAGAGTGCCCGCGACGTCGCCGTCCCGGACCACGACCACGACCTCCGCGGTGTCGAACAGGGCCCGGCTGACGCCTATCGCTGAGGCGACCGGTTCGGCGTCGCCGACGAGCGTCAACCGCTCGCCCGGCGCCGCCGAGACCACCCGCGCGGCGGGCTCCTTCCCGCGCTCCCCCTCGTCGTCGGAGGACCAGGAGCAGCCGGAGATGAGCAGTAGGACCGCGGCAGACGCGACACGGGTGCGCATAGGTCCTCCGTCCGCTGGGCACGCCGCGGAGAAGGGGACGGCGACGCGCTGGCCGGTACCGACGGTATCGGCTCGACGGAAGCGAGCCGCGCAGGAGGGGCGTTCGCGGCCGCACCGGCCGGCCCAAACCGATGGCGCCGCGTCGCACCCGCCCGGTAGACACCGTGCCGTGACCGACGACCTCGATGCCCAGCTACGCCCGGCGACCGCCGAGGAGTGGCCGGCCCTCGTCCGCGCGATGTCCGACGCCTTCGGCAACACGCCGTCGGGGCCCCACCTCGACAGCGTCCCTCCGGTCGCCGAGATGGACCGGTCGCTCGTGCTGTGGGACGGCGACCGCCTTGCCGCCACCTCCGGCATCTACAGCCGGTCCCTGACCGTGCCCGGTGCCGTCGTGCCCTGCGCCGGCATCACGTGGGTGACGGTGTCGGCCACCCATCGCCGCCGCGGCATCCTGACGGCGATCATGCGGCGTCAGCTGACCCACCTGCACGAGCAGCAGCGGGAGCCGGTGGCCGCACTCTGGGCCGCGGAGTTCCCCATCTACGGTCGCTTCGGCTACGCGCCGGCGACTTCCCGCGGCAACCTCACCGGCCGCACCGAACGGCTCCGGCTGCGCTCCGACGTCGACCTCGGTTCCGGCCGCGTCGACGTCGTCCCCAAGGAGACCTACCAGGCGGCCGCGACGGCGGTGCACGAACAGCTGCGCCGCTTCGTCCCGGGCAACCTGGAGCGCGACCTGCGCTGGTGGGACCGGATCCTCCGGGACGAGAAGGACGACCGGGACGGCGCGACGGAACTCCGGTACCTCCTGCACACGGAGGCCGACGGATCGGTCACCGGGTACGCCGCGTACCGATTGAAGTCGGCCCGGACCGACGGCGGGGAGCCCGACAGCACGCTCATCGTGGAGGAGGTGCGCGCGACGCGTCCGCCCGCCTACGCGGCGCTGTGGCAGCTGATGCTCTCGATCGACCTGGTCCGCACGGTGCGCGCGCCGATGCTGTCTCCCGACGACCCGATCCGCCTGTTGGTCACCGACGGTCGCGCACTGCACGCCTCACCGGTCGACGCGCTGTGGGTTCGGCTCGTCGACGTCGACCGTGCCCTGGCCGCCCGCCGGTATCCGACGCCGATCGACCTCGTGATCGAGGTCAGCGACGAGTTCTGCCCCTGGAATGCCGGCCGCTGGCGCGTCTCCGGGCATCCGGCCGGTGGCTACTGCGGACGAACCGATCTGGACCCGGATCTGGTGCTGGGCATCGAGGAACTGTCGGCGGCCTACCTCGGCGGCGTCTCCCTGGGCACGCTGCACGCGGCCGGACGGGTGACCGAGGTCAGCCCAGGAGCGGTCACCCTGGCCTCGACGGCATTCAGCTGGCCGGTCACCCCGTGGTGCCCGGACGAGTTCTGAGCGGCGCCGACCTCGACGGGAGCCCGACTCCGGGCGAAGCGCCTCAGGGATGCGGGGTGCGGGTCGGCAGCCCGCCGGCCGGGCGGTGGCGGTCGCGCTCGTAGTCGGTGACCAGGCCGATCCGGCGCACGTGCCGCTCATCGCCGCTGAAGGGCGTCCGCAGGAACTCGAGCACCAGCTCGGTGGCTTCCTCCGGCGTGTGCTGCCGGGCCCCGATCGAGACGACGTTGGCGTCGTTGTGCTGCCGGGCGAGCTGGGCGGTCTCGGTGTTCCAGACCAGCGCCGCGCGCACACCCGGCACCTTGTTGGCCGCGATCTGCTCCCCGTTGCCGGAGCCGCCGATGACGACGCCGAGCGAGCCCGGCGCGGCCACGGTCCGTTCCCCCACCTCGAAGCAGAACGGCGGGTAGTCGTCCTGCGCGTCGTACTCGAAGGCCCCGCAGTCGATCGGTTCGTGTCCGGCGTCGCCCAGCACTCGCAGCAGGTGGTCCTTGAACTCGAGTCCGGCGTGGTCGGTGCCGACGAAGACGCGCATGACGGCGAGTCTGTCAGGCTCCAAGCGTGGCCGTCCTCGGAGTCGACGGCTGGCGGGGGCGGTGGGTCGGCGCCTTGCTGAACGGCCGAGCCGTCACCCTGATGACTCTCGACGACGTCACCGCGGTTCTCGCTGTCCCCGACGTCGAGGTGGTCGCGATCGACATGCCGATCGGGCTCCCCGACAACCGGTCACGCGTCTGCGACGACGAGGCTCGACGCCTGCTGAGTGGGACCGGGGCGGCGAGCTCGGTCTTCCCCACGCCGGTACGGGCCGTGCTGGGGACCGACGACTACGCCGTGGCCCGCACCCTTTCTCGCGCCGCGACCGACCCGCCGCGGGCGCCGTCGGCGCAAGCCTTCCAGCTGGTCAGGGCGATTCGCGCGCTCGACGACGCCCTGGGCGACCCGCCACTCGACCACGTCCGGGAGGTGCACCCCGAACTCGCCTTCCGAGCGCTCGACGACCGGGTGCGCGACGCGAAGGTCACCGCCCGGGGACTCGCCCAGCGGCTGACGGCGCTGCGCCGGGCCATGGACGTCGACCAGGCCATGCTCTCCGCCCCACCACGGGTTCCCGCGGTCGACGCGCTGGACGCATGTGCCGCCGCCTGGTCGGCGCTGCGGATCGCCGCCGGGGTGGCCGAGGGGGTCGGTGACGGAACCCGGGACGCCCGCGGGCGCCCGATGCGGATCTCCTGGTGAGCACCGGAGCCGCGGTGTGCTGCCGCTGACGGCGTGCTCTCCTGCGGTCAGCCGCCCTCAGTGCGCGGCGCGTCGCCCGCGGCGGGCCGACCGGCGGCTCAGGTGAGGCGGCGGACCACCGACAGCGGCAGCACCCGCAGCAGCCGGGCCACCGGCCGCCACGGCCACTCGGGCACGTAGCCCCGGACCGGTTCACGCTCGACGACGGCCACCAGCGCCGTGACGCCCTTGTCCAGGCCGACGGTGAGGGGGCCCCGGCGGCCGACGTTGATGTCGGTCTCGATGTAGCCGGGCAGCACGGTCGACACCTGGATCTCGGAGCCGTAGACGTCGGAGCGGATGCCCTCGGCCAGCGCGTTGAGGGCCGCCTTGCTGGCGCCGTACGCCGTCCGGGTGCCCCGCATACCGCGGATGGAAGCAACCGAGGAGATCAGCACGAGGTGCCCCGTGCCCTGGGCCAGGAAGAGCTCCATCGCCGCCTCGCACTGCGCGTGCGAGCCCAGGACGTTGGTCAGCAGCGTCGCGCGGTTGGCCCACGCCTTGCCGGTACCGACGGAGGCGCCCTTGCCGATGCCGGCGTTGACGATCACGCGATCGAGCCCGCCGAGGCGGTCGGCCAGCTCCGGCAGCACCGTGGCCACCGAGTCGGCATCGTCGACGTCCATCGCCGCCGTCACCACGCGGATACCGGGATGGGCGGCGAGGAGTTCCTTCTGCAGCGCGTCGAGCCGGTCGGTTCGCCGCGCGGCGAGGGCGAGATCGCGGCCCATCGCGGCGAACCGGCGGGCCATGCCCTCGCCGAGACCGGAGCTGGCGCCGGAGATGAAGATGCGCTGGCGGACGGGGTGCGGCACGCGGCGATCATGTCGCACCCCGACGAGCGGAGTGCCAGGGCGCGGAAAGTGCGCCCCTGCTCCTCCACTCAGCGGCGGCCGGAGAGCTGCAGGGTGTCGGCGGGCACCGAATCGAGGTCGGGGCCGGAGGTGCGGGTGCGCTTGAGCTCCCAGAAGTCGGGCAGGTTGGCCAGCAGGACGGCGCCGTCGAAGGCCTTGCCGGCGTCCTCCCCGGTCGGGACCCTGCTGATCACGGGGCCGAAGAACGCCACGCCGTCGATATGCATGACCGGCGTGCCGACGTCGTCGCCGACGGGGTCCATGCCCGCGTGGTGGCTCTTCTCCAGCTCCTGGTCGTACTCCGTCGACGTGGCCGCCTCGGCGAGCGAGGCCGGCAGGCCGACCCGCTCGAGAGCCGGGCGGATGATCTCGTCGAGCTCGACCTTCTCGTGGTGCCGGAGGGTGCCCATGGCGGTGTAGAGGTCCCCGAGGACGGCGTCCCCGTGCTGCTGGGCCGCCGCGATCAGGACCCGCACCGGCCCGATGGCCTTCTTCATCATCTCGGCGTACTCCTCGGGCAGGTCGCGCCCGCGGTTGAGCACGGCCAGCGACATGACGTGCCAGTGCAGGTCGATCTCCCGGACCTTGACCGCCTCCAGCACCCAGCGGCTGGTCAGCCAGGCCCAGGGGCACAGGGGGTCGAACCAGAAGTCGACGCGGGCCGTGGTCGGGGCGCTCTGCACTGCTTCGGTCATCGTCGTTGCTCCTCGAAGACGGGATCCGGCCGGGTGCGCCGGAGTCGCTGTCGGCTGCAAAGGTCGATCCGGTGCCGCTTGTTCCCGATCCGGCCGGCCGGCGTTCCTGTGGAGCGCCGCGTGAGCCCATGAAGCCGCATGGAAAGCTGCTGAGCGTGGCCGTACCCAATCTGACGCGCGCCGATGCCGCCGCCCGCGCCGAGCTGCTGTCCGTCCAGAGCTACGACATCCAGCTCGACGTGACCGACGGCGCCGGCCACCCCGGCGAGCGCACCTTCCGGTCCACCTCGACCGTCGCGTTCACCTGCACCCGGCCCGGTGGAGCGACGTTCGTCGACGTCGTGGCCGACGCGGTGCACTCGGCGACGCTCAACGGAACCGAGCTGGACGTCAGCACCTACACCGAGGACGGCGGCCTGCCGCTGCCCGACCTGGCCGAGAAGAACACCCTCGTGGTGACGGCAGACTGCCGGTACTCCAACAGCGGCGAGGGCCTGCACCGGTTCGAGGACCCGGAGGACCAGCAGGTCTACCTGTACTCGCAGTTCGAGCCGGCCGACGCCAAGCGGATGTTCGCCTGTTTCGACCAGCCCGACCTGAAGGCCAGCTTCACGATGCACGTGACGGCGCCCTTCGACTGGCAGGTCGTCTCCAACACCGGCGGGCGCACCATCGAGGCCGGTGCCGGCGGCTCCCAGCTGGTGCACTTCCAGCCGACCAAGCGGATCTCCACGTACCTGGTGGCCCTGATCGCCGGGCCGTACGCCAAGGTGACCGATTCGCACGACGGCATTCCGCTGGGGCTCTACTGCCGCGCGTCGCTGGCCCAGCACCTCGACGCCGACGCCCTGTTCGAGGTGACCAAGCAGGGCTTCGACTTCTACCACCGGGTCTTCGACTACCCGTACCCCTTCGACAAGTACGACCAGCTGTTCGTGCCGGAGTTCAACGCCGGGGCGATGGAGAACGCCGGCGCCGTCACCTTCCTGGAGGACTACGTCTTCCGGTCGAAGGTCAGCCGGGCCCGCTACGAGCGCCGCGCCGAGACCGTGCTGCACGAGCTGGCGCACATGTGGTTCGGCGACCTCGTGACCATGCGGTGGTGGGACGACCTGTGGCTCAACGAGAGCTTCGCGACCTACATCAGCACGCTGTGCCAAGCCGAGGCGACCGAGTTCGCGACCGCCTGGACCACCTTCGCCAACACCGAGAAGGCGTGGGCCTACGCCCAGGACCAACTCCCCTCGACGCACCCGATCGCCGCCGACATCCCCGACGTGGCCGCGGTCGAGGTCAACTTCGACGGGATCACCTACGCCAAGGGCGCCTCGGTGCTCAAGCAGCTGGTCGCCTACGTCGGCCGCGAGGAGTTCCTCGCCGGTGTGCGGCGCTACTTCCGCAAGCACGAGTACGGAAACACCACGCTGGCCGACCTGCTCGCCCCCCTGTCGGAGAGCTCGGGTCGCGACCTGTCTGCCTGGGTGGACCAGTGGCTCAAGACCAGCCAGGTCAACACGCTGCGCCCCGTGTACGAGCTCACCGAGGACGGCCGCTACTCGAGTTTCGCCATCGAGCAGACCGCCGTCGCCGAGCACCCGGAGCTGCGCAACCACCGGCTCGCCGTCGGCCTCTACAGCGAGGGCCCGGACGGGCTCACCCGCACGGCACGCGTCGAACTCGACGTCGAGGGCGCCCGCACCGAGGTGCCCGACCTGGTCGGGCACCCGGGCGCGGACCTCGTGCTGGTCAACGACGACGACCTCACCTACGCCAAGCTCCGGCTGGACGAGCGCGGACTGGCCACGCTGAGGGGGCGGATCGGCGCCATGCCCGACCCGCTGGCCCGCGCGCTGTGCTGGTCGGCGGCCTGGGACATGACCCGGGACGCCGAGCTGCCGGCCCGCGAGTGGGTCGAGCTGGTGCTCGCCGGGGTGGACGCCGAGACCGAGATCAGCGTGGTGCAGTCACTGCTGGCCCGCGTGCAGACCGCGTTGAACTCCTACGCCGACCCCTCCTGGGCCCCGACCGGCTGGGCGCTGCTGGCCGATCACGCGCTGGCCGCGCTGCACGCGGCGCCGTCGGGCAGCGACGTCCAGCTGCAGTGGTCGCGGACGTTCGCCAGCGCCGCCCGGACCGACGAGCACGCCGCCGTCCTGCGGGGCCTGCTCGACGGGTCACGCACCATCGAGGGCCTGATCGTGGACGCCGACGCGCGGTGGGCCTTCCTGTCCGGTTTGGTTGCGATCGGTGCGGCCGGCGACGCGGAGATCGACGCGGAAGCCGCTCGGGACGCCACGGCCACCGGCGTCCGTCGGGCCGCTACCGCCCGGTCGCTGCGGCCGACGAGCGAGTCGAAGGAGGGGGCCTGGCAGCGCGCCTTCCACGACGACGAGGTACCCAATGCCGTCCACGAGGCGCTGTTGCTGGGGTTCTGGCACCCGGCCCAGCAGGAACTGACCGCCGGCTACGTCGACCGGTACTTCGAGGAGATCGGGCCCCTGTGGGCACGTCGCCCGGGCGAGATCGCCAAGAACGCGGTGCAATACCTGTTCCCGCCAGTGGTGGAGCCACGGACGATCGCCGCCGCCGACGCCTGGCTCACCGACGAAGATCAGCCGCCGGCGCTCCGCCGGCTGGTCTTCGAGGGGCGTGACGGGATCGCACGGGCCCTGCGAGCCCGCGAGCGGGACGGGAACGCGGTCCTCTGAGACGGCCGACGGTTGTGGACCGATCGCGGGGGCCGGAGACTTCCGCGATCGGTCCACAGGTACCGGTGGGGACGGCACCCGGCCGCGGTGCGGGCCGGAGAACCACAGCGTCCTAGTGGCGGCGCAGGCCCGAGGGGTGACCGGCCTGGTCGGAGAGCTGACGCAACCCGTTGATGACGCCGCCGACGAGGTCACCGGACGCGAACGAGCCGGTCATCGACAGCACGGCGAGCGCGCAGGCGCGGTCGGGCAACCGCCGGGCCGCCGCGGAACCCGTGACGACCTCCACCACCCGCTGGCCCGGCGAGACGGCGATCAGCACCGCCTCGGCCGGATTGCGCCCCGACATCGAGTGCAGCTCCTCGGCACGGACGCGCGTGGGCGTGCCCAGGTCGCCGATGTAGAGGGTGAAGCGGAGCCCGGTCTCCCGGGAGGACATGGTCAGCGCCTCGTCGAGGCGGGCCAGCTCCTGGAAGCTGAAGAGCTGCTCGCCGCCGTCGTCCGTGCGGGCCGCGTCGGTGTGCGCCGTCGACGTGTCGTGGGAATCGACTTCCAGCGCGCGGGTCATCGCCGGCCTCCGTGGGCAGTCGTGGTTGCGAGCGTCGTTGCGGGATGGGCGTGCACGCGAGCGCTCACCAGGTGCCCCGGGCCCCGCCGAGGGGCCCGGCCGTCACCGGACGCGGCGCCGTCGCACCGACACTCGTCGCACCGTGCGCGGCCGAGCCGTGGCCGGCCGAGCCGTGCCCGGTCGAGCCGTGGCCGGAGGCGTCCTCGCCGTGCCGTTCGCCGTACATCGACGAGCCGATGGCCAGCGTCTCTCCGTGCCCGGACTCCGGGGCGTGCTCCGGGTGCGGTTCGTACCAGACGGGCGCGTGCTCCCACGGCTGGCCGGGCTTGTAGCGCGGGCGCCGGTTGCGCGCGGCCGGCAGGAAGATCAGCAGCGCCAGCACGGCGATGACCGCCAGCGGCGCACCGGCGAAGACGAGGATGGTCTCGGCGACGTTCACGGGCTCCAACCTACCGGGACCGACCGAAGATCACGTGGCGTCCTCCCATGCGGCGGGGTGGCGTCGCGCCCACGGCCGGGCCTCCTCCAGCTGGGCGGACAGCGCGAGCAGCGTCGCCTCGTCCGCCGGGCGGCCCACGAGCATGCTGCCGATCGGCAGACCGCCCGCCGTCCAGTACAGCGGCACGCTCACCGCGGGCTGGCCAGTGACGTTGAACAGCGCGGTGAACGCGGCGTACCGCTTGTTCCGCTCGAAGTCCTCGGCGCCGTCGCCGTCGGCGTCGAACCAGCCCAGCGGGCGCGGGACCATCGTGCAGACCGGCGCGAGCAGCACGTCGTAGTCGGCCGTCGCGGCGAGGAACCGGCGGGAGAACAGCCGCAAGGCGAACATCGACTCCATCGCCGCCCGCGCTGACATGGCCAGCCCCCGGGCGCGCAGCTCCCTGGTGAGCGGCCGCAGCTCGCCGACCCGCTCCGGTGGCACGGGGAGGGTGGTGCCCGAGAGGGCCCACACCTGCTCGAAGGAGGGCAGCACCTCGGGGCCCAGCAGTCCGGTCGGGACGTCCTCCACGTCGTGGCCCAGGTCGGTCAGCAGTCCGGCGGCGTCCTCGAAGGCGGCCGCCACCTCCGGCTCGAGCGCAACATCCGGCATGGCCGATTCGAGGAATCGGCCGATCCGCAGGCGGCCCGGCGCCCGGCCGGCGGATGCCAGGAACGTCTCGCCGGGCGGTAGCGGCGGCGCCCAGGCCGGATCCCCGAGGACCGGGCCCGCCATGGCGTCGAGCATGGCGGCGGCGTCCCGCACGGTCCTGGCCAAGGGGCCGTTGGTGCCGAGGCCGGTCACCTCGGAGCCGTACGGCGCGTTGCTGATCCGCCCGCGGCTGGGCTTGAGGCCGAAGAGACCGTTGATGCCGGCCGGTATGCGGATCGATCCGCCTCCGTCGCTGCCCTGCGCACACGGCACCAGCCCGGCGGCCACGGCCACGGCGGCTCCGCCACTCGAGCCGCCGGCGTGCCGGGTGAGGTCCCACGGGCAGCGCGCCGGGCCGACGAGGTCGTTGTCGGTGTAGCAGGGGAACCCGAATTCCGGAGTGTTGGTCTTGCCCAGACTGATGGTGCCCGCGGCCGCGAGCTTGGTGACCACGGCGTCGTCGACCGCGGGAACGAAGTCGGCCATGACCGTCGAGCCGAACGTCGTCCGGACGCCGGCGGTGTTGTTCAGGTCCTTGATGGCCGTCGGGACACCGAGCAGCGGCGGCAGCTCGCCGCCGCCCCGGAGGAGCTCCTCGGCCCGGGCCGCCGCGGCCAGCGCCCGCTCGGGGGTGACGGTGATGAACGCCCCCAGACCGGCGTCGAGGGCGGCGATGCGGGCGAGCGAGTGCTCGACGAGCTCCGTCGGGCTCACCTCGCCGTCCCGGACAGCGGCGGCCTGCTCCAGGGCGGTCAGGTCGTGCAACCGGGTCACGGACCGAAAGCTAGACCTGCACGACGTCGACAGCTTCCTGTGGAGCGGTCCGTCGAGGGCCACCCACGGAGCGCGCCCGAGTGACTTGACCCGCCACGACGATCAGGTCACCTGATCAATAGAGGGAGCTAGGCGCTCACGCTCTCGGGCACGCCGAGCCATTCCCGCCAGCGCGGGTCGACCGTGCGGGCGCCCAGCAGACGCCAGGCGGCGCCGCTGGGCGTGCGTGGCGGGTGCGGCAGCGCCCACCCCATCTCGGCCAGTGAGCGGTCGGCCTTCGTGTGGTTGCAGCGCCGGCAGGCCGCCACGACGTTGTCCCAGGTGTGCGTGCCGCCCCGGCTGCGCGGGACGACGTGGTCGATGCTGGTCGCCGAACTGCCGCAGTAGACGCAGGTCTGCCCGTCGCGGGTGAACACCGCCCGCCGCGACAGCGGCACCGACGCCGGGAACGGCACACGGACGTAGCGGGTCAGCCGGGCGACGACCGGCACCGGCAGGCTCACCGTCTCGGCATGCACCACATCGGGCGCGGCATCGACGGACTCCGCCTTCTCCGCGAGCACGAGGACGATCGCGCGGCGGCTGGACACGACGCACAGCGGCTCGTACGTGGCGTTGAGCAGCAGGGTGGCGCCTGTGGTTCCCACGGACGGCGTGGGCTGGATCGATGGGATCGGGTCGCGGCGCGGACCTGGATGGCCCGCGGACGGCGACCCGTGCGCAGGACGCGGCACGGCACACCTCCGGTCGCCCCGGACCGCCGGTGGCTCCGAGACCCGCGGGCTGGGCCCATTCTGACCCGATATCTGCTTTTCGGCGTAGTGGGATACCGAGCCGTGACTACCGTGGGTGCGATGCGCTACCCCGAGGCCCCCCGGCTCGACCTCGTCGAAGACCTGCACGGACACCGCGTGGCGGACCCCTACCGCTGGCTCGAGGACTCCGCCGACCCGCGTACCCGGGCCTGGACCGAGGCCCAGGACGCCCTGGCCGGCGACCTGCTCTCCACCCTTCCGATGCGGGAGGAGTTCGCCGCGCGGCTGGAGCAGCTGGTGCACGCGGGCGCGGTCGGCGTTCCGGTGTGGCGGGGGCAGGTGGCCTTCTCGACCCGGCGGGACCCGGGCCAGGAGCACGCCGTCCTCAGGGTTCGGGAGCCCGACGGCACCCAGCGGGTGCTGGTCGACCCGAGCGCCCTCGACCCCGGAGGAACGACGACGCTCGACGCGTGGTCCCCCTCCTGGGAGGGCGACCGGCTGGCCTACCAGCTCTCCACCGGCGGCGACGAGGAGTCGCGGCTGTACGTGCTCGACGTGGCCAGCGGCGAAGTGATCGACGGGCCGATCGACCGCTGCCGCTACTCCCCCGTCGCCTGGCTGCCCGGCGGCGAGGAGCTCTTCTACGTCCGGAGGCTCCCGCCCGACGCCGTCCCACCGGGCGAGGAGCAGTTCCACCGTCGGGTCTGGCGGCACGCGGTCGGCGCACCAGCCGACGACGACGTCCTGATCCACGGCGAGGGCAGCGACCCGACCACCTACTTCGGGGTGCACGTGTCGCGCGACGGTCGCTGGCTGGTCGTCTCCGGCTCCGCCGGCACCGCACCCCGGGACGACGTCTGGATCGCCGACCTGTCCGCCGACGCCGGGCTCCGCGAGTTCCAGGTCGGGGTGGACGCCCAGACCACCGCATGGGTGGCGCGCGACGGCCGGCTCTGGCTCGTCTCGGACCGGAACGCGCCGCGCAGCCGGCTGGTCGTCGCCGACCCCGCCGATCCGGCGACGTGGGCCCCGCAGGCCTGGCAGGACGTAATCCCCCAGCAGGACGGCGCGGTGCTCTCCGACGTCGCCCTCGTCGACGGTCTCGACGGGACGCTCCAGGTGCTCGCCGTCCATGCGGTGGACGCCACCGACCGGCTGTCGGTGTGGGCCGGGGACGGCTCGGGCCGGCTCGCGGAGGTCTCCGGGCTCAGCGCCGGCAGCATCTCCGGCGTGAGCGCCCCGCCGGAGGGCGGCACCGCGGCCTGGGTGGGCTACACCGACTACGGGACCCCGCCGTCGGTGCTCCGGTGGAATGCGGCCGAGCCCACGACGCTGCAGAGCTGGAGCAGGCGCCGGTGGCCGGGGACGTCCCGCCGCTGACGGTCATCGAGACGCACGCGACCTCGGCCGACGGCACGGCGGTGCACATGTTCGTGCTGTCGGGCACGGGCCGGCCGCAGATGCCCCGGCCCACGGTGCTCTACGGCTACGGAGGGTTCAACGTCGCGCTCACCCCCGCCTACACGGCCCAGGCGCTCGCCTGGGTGGCCGCCGGCGGCGTCTGGGCGGTGGCCAACCTGCGCGGCGGGTCCGAGCACGGCGAGGACTGGCACCGCGCCGGCATGCGCGAGCGCAAGCAGAACGTCTTCGACGACTTCGCCGCCGCGGGGAAGCACCTCGTGGCGGACGGCTGGACGACGCACGGCCAGCTGGCGGTGATGGGCGGCTCCAACGGCGGCCTGCTCGTCGGCGCCACCCTCACCCAGCGGCCCGATTTGGCCGCGGCGGTCGTCTGCAGCGCGCCCCTGCTCGACATGGTTCGGTACGAGCGCTTCGGCCTGGGCCGCACCTGGAACGACGAGTACGGCACCGCCGACGACCCCACCGAGTTCGGCTGGCTCCTCGGCTACTCGCCGTACCACGCCGTCCGGGAGGGCACCGCGTACCCGGCGGTCCTGATCACGACCTTCGAGTCCGACACCCGCGTCCACCCCCTGCACGGGCGCAAATTGGCGGCGGCCCTCCAGCACGCGACCAGCGCCGGCGCGCCGATCGTGCTCCGCCGGGAGGTCTCGGTGGGGCACGGCGCCCGGGCGGTCAGTCGCACGGTCGGCCTGGCGGCCGACCAGCTGGCCTTCCTGGCCGCGCACACCGGTCTCACCCCCGGGTAGGCGACACGGCACCCCAGGGCTGACACGGCCGCTCTCGCCTGAAAGTATTTCCGGTAATGACTCGATCACAGTTGGTGTCCGCCGAAGTCGATGGCGTCGCCGGCGCGCTCACCAGCTGCGTCGCAGGCGCTCCGACACTGTGCCCTCGGGTCCGCGCATGGTCGGAGCCCTACCGGCCGATCCATGTGCTTGGTCGCCTGTCCGCCCCCGGGGCGCGTTCGCGATGACCGCACAGACAAGCGGTGGCACCGCCACGGGCGTGCCCGAGCGGCCGGCCACCTTCCGGGAGGTCTTCGCCGTCCGGGAGTTCCGCCCCCTGTTCGGCACGTTCCTGCTGTCGACGGCCGGCGACGAGCTCGCCCGGGTGGCCCTCACCGTGCTTGTCTACCAGCGCACGTCCTCGCCGCTGCTCTCGGCGCTGACCTTCGCCATCGGCCATCTGCCCTGGCTGCTCGGTGGCCCGGTGCTGTCCACGCTCGCCGATCGCCTGCCCCGTCACCGTGTCCTGATCGCGGCCGACGCGGTCCGCGCGGCGCTGCTGGTCGTGATGTCGATCCCCGGAACGCCCCTGCCCCTGCTGCTGGGGCTCCTCTTCCTGGTCTCGTTGTGCGCGCCACCGTTCGAATCCGCCCGGTCCGCCCTCATGGCCGACGTGCTGGAGGGCGACCGGTACGCCGTGGCCACGTCGCTGACCAACATCACCCTGCAGCTCGCACAGGTCGTCGGCTTCCTACTGGCCGGCGCGCTGGTGGCCGTACTGAACCCGTCATCGGCGCTGCTCATCGACGCAGCGACCTTCGCGGTGTCGGCGCTGTGGCTGGCACGGGGACTGCAACGCCGTCCCGCGCCGATGTCCGAGGTCGGCCACGAGCGGCGGTCGCTGTGGCAGGACACCGGCGAGGGGCTGGCGTTGATCGGCCGCTCACCGCGGTTGCTGGCGATCGTGTCGCTGCTGTGGGTGGCCACCCTGTTCGCTTACGCGTGGGAGGGCGTCGCCACGCCCATCGCCGACGAACTGGGCAAGGGGGCGACCGGCATCGGCCTCCTGTTGGCGGCGAATCCACTGGGGGTGACCCTCGGCGGCCTGGTCATCGCCCGGCTGGTGGCGCCGGCCCGGCGGGAGGCGCTGGTCACGCCGCTGGTCGTGCTGTCTCTGGCGCCCATCCTGGTGGGCGGTCTGGTGGCGTACCTGTTCGGCGCGGGAAGCATGCCCTTCGGCGTCCTGGTGGGGATGCTCTTCGTCTCGGGCCTGGGCGCATCGTGGCTGATCCCGCTGAACGTGTCCTTCGTGCAGGCGGTGCCCAGCGCCTACCGTGGGCGGGCGTTCGGCGTCGCGGTCAGCGGGCTCTACGGCGTGCAGGGCATCGGCGCCCTCGGCGCGGGCCTCCTCGCCGAGGGACTGCGGCCCACCGCCGTGGTCGCCCTCTGCGGTGGACTGGGGCTCATCGCCGTCGTCCCGTCGGTGATCGGGTTCCGACGTACGCAGGGTCACATGGTCGCCACGGGCTCCGCTGAGGGACGATCGATCCTATGAGCGAGTCGAGCAGATCCCTGCCGTCGGCGCGGACCTTCTACGACGAGGTCGGTGGGCGGGACACCTTCGTCCGGCTCGTGTCCCGCTTCTACGCCGGCGTCCGCACCGATCCGGTGCTCGCGCCGCTGTACCCCCAGGACGACTGGGAGGGCGCGGAGACCCGGCTGCGGGGCTTCCTCGAGCAGTACTGGGGCGGCCCGAAGACGTACTCGCAGGAACGGGGCCACCCCCGTCTCCGCATGCGGCACGCACCGTTCGCCATCGGCTCGGTCGAGCGCGACGCGTGGCTGACCCACATGCGCGACGCCGTGGACTCCCTCCAGCTCTCCCCCGAGCAGGACGCGACGCTCTGGGGTTATCTGGAGATGGCGGCCCTCAGCATGCAGAACCGCTCCCCGGACGAGTGAAAGAACCCCCTTCCCCCAGCCCTCCGGATGAGCCTCTGACGGGGCCGTACGCACAACCTCGAGGAGCCCGGTGAATCCGGACACGACCCTGCGCGCGGACGCCGACTGGTGGCGCGACGCGGTGTTCTACCAGGTCTACATCCGCAGCTTCGCCGACGGGAACGGCGACGGCGTCGGCGACCTCGCCGGCATCCGCAGCCGGCTGCCCTACCTGGCCGACCTCGGCGTGGACGCCCTCTGGATCACGCCGTTCTATCCGTCGCCGATGGCCGACCACGGCTACGACGTGGCCGATCCCCGGGACGTCGAGCCGGTGTTCGGCGACCTCGCCGAGTTCGACGCGCTGCTCGCCGAGGCGCACGCGCTGGGCATCCGGGTGACCGTGGACCTCGTGCCCAACCACAGCTCGGACGCCCGGGACTGGTTCCAGGCCGCGCTCGCGGCCGGCCCTGGCTCGCCGGAGCGCGGGCGCTACCTGTTCCGCGACGGCCGCGGCGCCGATGGCAGCGAGCCACCGAACAACTGGCCCTCGGTGTTCGGCGGGCCGGCGTGGAGCCGCGTGCCCGACGGGCAGTGGTACCTGCACATCTTCGCGCCGGAGCAGCCGGACCTGGACTTCACCCATGCCGACGTGCTCGCCGACCTCGAGGAGACGATGCGGTTCTGGCTGGACCGGGGGGTCGACGGGTTTCGCATCGACGTCGCCCACGGCATGGCCAAGCCCGAGGGCCTGCCCGACATGGTGCCGATGGAGGACACCGGCCTGCTCGCCGACCACGGCCCGGGCGACCACCGCTTCGACCAGGACGAAGTCCATGCGGTGCACCGGCGCATCCGGCGCGTACTGGACCAGTACCCCGGCACCATGGCGGTCGGTGAGGTCTGGGTGTCCGACGACGACCGGCTCGCCCGGTACCTGCGCCCGGACGAGCTGCAGCTCGCCTTCAACTTCAAGCTGCTGACCGCCGAGTGGTCCACCGAGGACCTGCGCGACGCCGTCGTGCACTCCCTCGCCTCGGTGTCGGGAACACCAGCGCCGGCATGCTGGGTGCTGTCCAACCACGACCGCCCGCGGCACGTGACCCGGTACGGCGGTGGGGAGACCGGCCTTCAGCGCGCACGGGCTGCGGCCCTGTTCCAGCTCGCGCTGCCCGGCGCGGCGTACGTCTACAACGGCGACGAGCTCGGGATGCCGAACGTCGACGACCTGCCCGAGGAGGTGCTGCAGGACCCGGTGTGGGAGCGGTCGGGCCACACCGAGCGCGGGCGCGACGCCTGCCGGGTGCCGATGCCGTGGTCGGGCGAGGAGCCGTCCTACGGTTTCTCGTCGTCGCCCGAGACATGGCTGCCCATGCCGGCGGACTGGGCGGCGCTCACCGTGGAAGCCCAGGCAGCCGACCCGTCGTCGATACAGTCGCTGTACCGGAAAGCGTTACGGCTGCGCTCGTCCTCGCCCGCTTTCGCCGGCGAAGAGCTGCAGTGGCTACCGGCACCCGAGGATTGCCTGGCGTTCCGCCGTCCCGGCGGGCTGGTCTGCCTGCTCAATCTCTCCCACGCGCCTGTCCCCCTTCCGGAGGGTCCGGTGCTGCTGGCCAGCGCCGACGTCTCCGCCGGGCAGGTGCCGGTGGACGCCGCGGTGTGGCTGCAGGGCTGAGCTGCTTTCCGCGGAGATCTCGCACTCCGGTAGCTTCCCCCGGGTGAGAAGCAGGGAACTCGTCCACATCGCGTTGTTCGCAGCGATCACCGCTGTGCTGGGAGTCGTTCCGGCGGTGAACGTAGGGCCGGTGCCCATCACCGCGCAGACGCTGGGCGTGATGCTGGCCGGATCGGTCGTAGGCGCCCGGCGTGGATTCCTGTCCCAGTTGCTGTTCCTGGTCCTCGTGGCGGTCGGGCTGCCCTTGCTGCCTGGAGGTCGCGGTGGCCTGTCGGTGTTCACCGGTCCGACGGCGGGCTATCTGCTCAGCTGGCCCGTGGCCGCTCTCGTCATCGGGCTCATCACGGAGCGGGTCTGGCGCCGGTACAACCTCGGCTGGGGCGTCTTCGCCAACGTGCTCGGCGGCATGGTGGTCATCTACGCGGTCGGCATACCGGTCTCCGCCGCCGTGCTCGGCGCCTCGCTGTGGACGACGTCCGTGGCAGCCCTCATCTTCCTGCCGGGCGACCTGGTCAAGGCCGTGCTCGCCGCCGCCGTCGCCGTCCAGGTGCGCCGCAGCTATCCGGTGATCGAGCCTCGCGACCGGGCAGTCGCTCCGCGGTGAGGCGGCGGTCGGTCGCCGTCGCGAGCGATGCGCCGGTCGCCGACGCCGCCCGCGGCTTCGAGCTGCTCGAAGTCGGGCACTCCTACGGGAACCGGGTCGTCCTCTCCGACGTCACCCTGCACCTGACCGAGCACCGGATCGGCGTGGTCGGGGGGAACGGCTCGGGCAAGAGCACGCTGGCCCGGCTGCTCAACGGCCTGGTGCTCCCGTCGGCCGGCCGGGTCCTCGTCGACGGTCTCGACACCCGCAGCGACGGCCGAGCGGTGCGCCGACGGGTCGGCTTCGTCTTCCAGGACCCGGACGCCCAGATCGTCCATCCCACTGTCGCTGAGGACGTCGCCTACGGGCTGGTCAACCAGGGTGTGCCGGCCACCGAGCGGGCCGCTCGCGTCGGCGAGGTGCTCGAGCGGTACGGCCTCGCCGGTCACGCCGACCACCCGGCGCACCTCCTGTCCGGCGGGCAGAAGCAGCTGCTGGCGATCGCCGGTGTGCTCGTGATGCGTCCGGCGCGGATCGTGTTCGACGAGCCGACGACGCTGCTCGACCTGATCAACACCCGCCGCATCCGCCAGGTCATCGAGGCACTCGACCAGCAGGCGGTCGTGGTCACCCACCATCTGGACCTGCTCGATGACTTCGATCGGGTCCTGGTCATCGACGGCGGCCGGGTGGTGGCCGACGGCCCACCGTCGTCGTCGCTGGCCACCTACCGTCGCCTCATGGACGACCGGTGACGCTCGCCCTCTACGTTCCCCGGGCGACCGTGGTGCACCGGGCGCCCGCGGGCCTCAAGCTGCTGTCCCTGTCACTCACCGGAGTGCTGGTCTTCGCCGTCCCGACGCTGCCCGTCGCCGCCGGGGCGCTGGCCGCCGTCCTCGCGGTGGGACTGTTCGTGGCGGAGCTTCCGCCGGAACTGTTCGGGCGGCAGGCCCGGACCCTCCTGTGGTGGCTGGTGGCCCTGCTGGCCCTGCACCTCCTCACGACCGATCCGGAGACCGGCGCCGTGGCGGTACTGCGCCTGCTCGCCCTCGTGCTGGCCGCCGCCGTGGTCACGGCCACGACCCGGGTCACCGAGATGGTCGCCGTCGTGGAATGGCTGTGCGCGCCGTTGCGGCTGGTCGGGGTCCGGCCGGCCCGGGTGGGACTGGTCATCGCGATGGCGCTGCGGTTCCTTCCAGTGCTGGCCGAGCGGGCCGACGCCATCCGGGAGGCACAGGCAGCGCGCGGTGGACCGGTCCGCGGGCTCCGCGCGACGGTCACCATGGTCGTGCCCCTCCTGGTGTCGGTCCTGCGCATGGCCGACACGGTCGGCGAGGCGCTGGATGCCCGCGGGGCCGACGACGTGCCGGCCCAGCCCTCGTGGCGGCGCAGGACAGGAGGTCGGTTGTCGTGAGCGGAACGCTGGCCGAGATCTGGACGACGCCCGTAGCCGCCCGGCCGATGCGGCGGCGTCCGATCGGGCTGTTGGTAGCCGGCGTGGGCCTCGAGGGGGACCGCTATGCGCTCGGCGGCGGCACCTGGGCCCAGTACCCGGCCCTCGAGAAGCAGCTGACGCTCATCGATCGAGACGACATCGCAGCAGTCGCGTCCGAGATCGATGCGGAATTCTCCGCCGGCGACACCCGGCGGAATCTCGTCACCGTCGGGGTCGACCTGCCGATGCTCATCGGGCGGTGGTTCGCCGTGGGGGACGCGTTGCTCTTCGGGATGAAGCGTTGCCCGCCCTGCACCCACCTCGAGCAGCTCACGGGCAGCCGCCTGGTCAAGGCGATGGTGCACCGGGGCGGGATCAATGCGGCCGTCTTCGCCGGCGCCGCCATCGCGGACGGGGACGCGGTTCGGCTGGTCACGGAGGAGGAAGCGGCGGGGCGCGGCGCACCGACCGGGCCCGACCGGCCGGTGCCACGGCTCGTCCCGGCCTGACAACGGGCGCAGAACGGCGGCCCGCACACCAGCGGAGGTCGGCGTGGCGGCCCGCACCCCTCTCGGTGCCTGGTCCCGCCGCAGGCAGCCCCAGAACGGCGCGGTCGAACGGGGAACGGCACGCGGGACACCGATGGGCCTACCGGCAGGTCCGCACCACCAGCGCTCACCGTGCGGACGCTGGTCGTCCTCGGACAGCTGAGTCATCTCCGGCGACCCCGTTGCACGACAAGGCGATCAACTGGAGCGTGCCGAGGCCGGTCAGCTGGCGTCGCGAAGCACCTCGACCGTTCCCCGGGCCTTCTGGGAGCCTGCGTCCCCGCATGCGGGCGGAAGCGCGTCCGCCGCGATGCCGACCAGGAGCGGCACAGGCCGTCCGTTCCTGGTCACCGCCCTTCCGCTGCGGGTCGTCGGATCAGGCCGGCGCCTCCTCGGTGTATCTCAGCAGGAACTCCTTCTCCTCCGGGGTGATCCGCCGCGGGCGGTTCAGGGAGAAGTCGAAGGGCACGAGAACGGTGCTGCCCGTGACGGCGAGGGCTCCGTGGTCGAACAGCTCGTAGTGGCAGGTGAAGGACGCCGCACGGATGCCCGACACCCAGACCTGCACCTCCAGCGGCTCCGCGTCGTACGCGACGGGCCGCTTGTAGGTGATCTCGTGCGAGTGGACGACGAGGCCGCGGCGCATGCCGGTCTTCGCGTCGTGGGTGGGGTGATCGAAGAAGAGGTTGACGCGGGCCATCTCGAAGTAGCCGAGGAAGGCCACGTTGTTGATGTGCTGGTAGGCGTCCATGTCCGACCAGCGCATCGGTACGTGCACGGTGTGCCTCACGCCCGTCACCTTTCCGCACCGGCGATTGATGCCCGCACAGAGCCCTCGCACCTCAGGACCCCGGAGCCGGTCCTGCGGGGCGTGGGGGCAGCGAGGTCCCTGTTCAGTCGCGGCTGAGCTTGCGGTAGGTCGCGCGGTGCGGCCGCAGCGCGTCCTGTCCGAGCCGCTCGACCTTGTTCTTCTCGTAGTCGGCGAAGTTGCCCTCGAACCAGAACCACTTCGACTCGCCCTCGTAGGCCAGGATGTGCGTCGCCACCCGGTCGAGGAACCACCGGTCGTGGCTGATCACCACGGCGCACCCCGGGAACTCGAGCAGGGCACCTTCGAGGCTGGTCAGCGTCTCGACGTCGAGGTCGTTGGTCGGCTCGTCGAGCAGCAGGAGATTGCCGCCCTGCTTGAGGGTCAAGGCGAGGTTGAGCCTGTTCCGCTCGCCACCGGACAGCACGCCCGCCCGCTTCTGCTGGTCGGGCCCCTTGAAGCCGAACGCGGCGACGTAGGCCCGCGAGGGCATCTCCACGTTGCCGACCTTGATGTGGTCCAGCCCGTCGGAGACGACGTCCCACAGCGTCTTCATCGGGTCGATGCCGCTGCGGTTCTGCTCGACGTAGGACAGCTTGACCGTCTCGCCGACCTTGACCTCGCCGTCGTCAGGCTTCTCCTCGCCGATGAGCATCTTGAACAGCGTCGTCTTGCCCGCGCCGTTGGGGCCGACGACACCGATGATGCCGTTGCGCGGGAGCGTGAACGACAGGTCGTCGATCAGCACCCGGTCACCGAAGCCCTTGGTGAGCTTCTTCGTCTCGACGACGAGGCTCCCCAGACGGGGGCCCGGGGGGATCTGGATCTCCTCGAAGTCGAGCTTGCGGAACTTGTCGGCCTCGGCGGCCATCTCCTCGTACCGGGCGAGACGGGCCTTGCTCTTGGCCTGACGCGCCTTGGCGCCGGAGCGCACCCACTCCAACTCGTCCCTGAGCCGCTTGGCGCGCTTGGCGTCCTTGGCACCCTCGACCTTGAGACGGTTGGCCTTCGTCTCCAGGTAGGTCGAGTAGTTGCCCTCGTAGGGGTAGGCCCGGCCGCGGTCGAGCTCGAGGATCCACTGGGCGACGTTGTCCAGGAAGTACCGGTCGTGGGTGACGGCGACAACGGTGCCGGCGTACTTCTCCAGGTGCTGCTCGAGCCAGGCCACACTCTCGGCGTCGAGGTGGTTGGTCGGCTCGTCGAGCAGCAGGAGGTCGGGCGCCTCGAGCAGCAGCTTGCACAGCGCCACGCGGCGGCGCTCACCACCGGAGAGAACGGTCACGTCGGCGTCGCCCGGGGGGCACCGGAGGGCGTCCATGGCCTGCTCGATACGGGCGTCGAGCTCCCAGCCGTCGTGGTTCTCGATGATCTCCATCAGCTCGCCCTGCTCGGTGAGCAGCGCGTCGAAGTCGGCGTCGGGCTCCCCCATCGCCGCGCTGACCTCCTCGAAGCGGGTCAGCGCGTCGCGCAGCGGCTTGACGGCCTCCTCCACGTTGCCACGCACGTCCAGCGCCTCGTTGAGCGGTGGTTCCTGCAGCAGGATCCCGACCGAGGCGTCTGGCGCCAGCGTTGCGTCACCATTGGAGGGCTGCTGCATCCCAGCCATGATCTGGAGCACGGTCGACTTGCCGGCGCCGTTCGGGCCGACGACGCCGATCTTGGCGCCGGGCAGGAACGACAGGGTGACGTCGTCGAGGATCACCTTGTCGCCGTGCGCCTTGCGCGCGCGGACCATCGTGTAGATGTACTGAGCCACTGGGCTTCGGAGCCTTCCGTCGTTTCGCGAGCGGGGCGGGGCCGCCGGATCGCGGCCCCACCCCGTGCGTTCTCGCCTCCGATCCTCCCAGCCCGGGGCAACTAGGCGTGCGCGGGCTCCGGCGAGAGGCTGTCGGCGTTCATCCGCTCCAACGTCTCGGCGTCGGCTTCGTAGTCCCGCCCGAGCCGCAGCCCGGTCGACGGATCGCCGAACTCCTCCGGCGCCGCGTCCAGCGCGGAGGACATGGACTCGGTCGCCGCCGCGTCGGCCGACTCGGCGGTGCGCGCCGGACGGTCGCGCTTGAACACGGCGGTTCCGCGCGCCAGGTTCGGCCCGACCGCGAACGCCCTGATCCGGGGCGCACTGCGGCGGCCGCCCTCGCTCTCCCAGCTGTGCGTCGTGAGCGCGCCCTGGACGATCACGGGGTCGCCCTTGCTCACGGTGGCGGAGACGTTGCTGCTCAGGCCGTTCCAGCACTCGACGTCGACCCAGAGCGTTCCGGCGTCGACGAACTGCTGGGTGCTCGCGTCGTACCGGCGGGCGGTGGAGGCCATGCGGAAGTTGGTGACCGCGCCGTCATTCAGGTTGACGCGGCGGGGTGAGTCGACGACGTTGCCGACGACGGTGACCAGGGTGTCGTTCACGGTGCTCCTCGGGGGTGCTGCGCCGGACGGCGCGGCCGGCGCGGTGCCGGTCTGGGGAAACCCTCGGTCCTTCGCCGGCCGGCGAGGAGCGCGTCGACGGATCTGTGGATGGGGCGATCCCCTGTGGACCGTGCACCGCCGAGTGACACGGCCGGCAGCCGGCCGGGCGGTAATCTGCGCTGATCCTCAGGGGCTGATCGCCCATCGATCAGCCCGAGCGCCCGTAGCTCAGTGGATAGAGCAGGTGCCTTCTAAGCACTTGGTCGCAGGTTCGATCCCTGCCGGGCGC
>JAOPWJ010000211.1 GCA_025965715.1 Blastococcus sp.
CGATGGTCATCCAGCACGTCAAGTGGCTGCAGCACGCCGTCGAGCTGCCCTGGCGCGCGCCGGTGTCCTCCCTGACGATCCTGCTGACCAGTACCTGCTGGCGCAACGACCACAACGGGTTCAGCCACCAGGGGCCCGGCTTGATCGACACGGTAATCCCGCTGTCACCGGCCGTCGTGCGCGTCTGGCTGCCGCCGGACGCCAACTGCCTGCTGTCGATCGCCGACCACTGCCTGCGCAGCGTCGATCACGTCAACCTGGTGGTCGCCGACAAGCAGTCGCATCTGCAGTACCTGACGATGGCCGAGGCCGACGCCCACTGCGCGGCCGGCGCGTCGGTGTGGACGTGGGCCGGAACCGAGCCCGATCAGCTCGATGACCCCGACGTGGTGCTCGCCGCCGCCGGCGACGTGCCCACCCTGGAGATCCTCGCGGCGGCCGAACTGCTGCGGACGTGGGTTCCCTGGCTCCGGGTGCGGATGGTCAACGTCGTCGATCTCATGGCGCTCCTGCCCCCGGAGGTGCACCCCCACGGATTCACCGACGAGCACTTCCGCCGTCTCTTCACCGACGACACGCATGTCGTCTTCGCCTTCCACGGCTACCCCAGAGCCGTGCACCAGTTGCTCCACGGCCGCCCCGGTGCAGATCGGTTCCACGTGCGCGGCTTCGAGGAGCAGGGGACGACGACGACGCCGTTCGACATGGTCGTGCTGAACCGGATGAGCCGGTACCACCTGGCGCTCGCCGCCCTGCGGCACGCTCGTCGCATTCCCCAGGGCGGCGAGGAGCTGGTCGCGCACTGCCGGCAGATGCTCGATCGGCACCACGGCTACATCCGGGAGCACTTCGAGGACATGCCCGAGGTGCGGAACTGGCGGTGGTCGAGATGACCGGGCCGGTCGTACTGGCGATCA
The DNA here is from genome assembly GCA_025965715.1 of Blastococcus sp. Classification (GTDB taxonomy): domain Bacteria; phylum Actinomycetota; class Actinomycetes; order Mycobacteriales; family Geodermatophilaceae; genus Blastococcus_B. Next base: position 918 of record JAOPWJ010000211.1, read on the forward strand.
ACCCCGGGTCCCGGTCGCTGAAGGTGGCCGCCCACGACGCCTCGGGAGCGCGGCTGTTCCACCGTTGCGTTCCTCGTCCGGTCACCGACGTGGGGAGCGCGTTCGCCGAGGTCGTGGGGCGACTGGCGGCTGCCGGGGTGGCCCCGTCGGCGGTGGCGCACCGAGTGGTGCACGGTGGGCCGGTCCACGTACAGCCCGAGCTGGTCGACGACGAACTGATGACCGAACTGCAGGCTCTGGTCGATTTCGCCCCGCTGCACCTGCCGGGTGACCTCGACTCGATCCAGGCGGCCCGGGAGTGCTGGCCCGACCTGCCGCATGTGGCCTGTTTCGACACCGCCTTCCACGCCACTCTCACACCGGCCGTCCACCGGCTGCCGGTACCCGACGCCGTCACCGCCCTGGGGATTCGCCGCTACGGCTTCCACGGCCTGTCGGTGCAGCACGTGGTGGACACCGTTCCGGGGCTCGGGCGAGCGGTGGTCGCCCACCTCGGCGGCGGCTGCAGCATCACCGCCGTGCGCGGCGGCCGCTCGGTGCACACATCGATGAGCTTCTCCCCCACCGGCGGGTTGCCGTCGGTCAGTCGCAGCGGGGACCTCGACCCCGAGGTGCTGCTCTTCCTGGCCGACCGGGGATGGTCCACCGCGGACCTCCGAGAGCTGGTCGACCGCTCCTCCGGCCTCGCGGGGATGAGCGGTGGACTCACCGACGTCGCCGAGTTGACCCGCCGGGCAGCCGCCGGCGACCGGGACTGCGAGCTGGCCCTGGAGGTGTTCACGACGTCCGTCGCGATAGGAGTGGCCGGCTACACCGCCGTGCTCGGCGGGCTGGACACCCTGGTGTTCACCGGCGGGATCGGCGAGCACTCCGCCCCCGTCCGGGACGCGGTCACCGAGCGGTTGAGGCACCTCGGTGTGGTCACGGACGACGCGGCCCCCGTGCCGGGGGACGTCAGCGGGCCGGGCGCTCCGGTGCGAACCCTGGTGGTTCCCGCCGACGAGGAACGGGTGATGGACCGTCAGACCAGGCAGCTGCTGTCAGCCGACCGGATGGAGGTCGTGCTCGCGCCTGGCTGAGTTCGACGGCACCGGTATGGCTGCGCCGATCCGTGCCGGTGGGAATTCCGGCACCTGGGTCCGCACTGGGCGACGGCCCTCCGCCGACCGGCTCCTACCCGGCCCCCGCCGGCCTGACCGGGTAGGCGGTCGTTTCCGCGCAGCCGCGGCGTGGGAGAGGCGCCGCGGCCAGCACGCACGGAAGTTGTCCGTGCTGGCCGGGCGGCGGCTCATCGTCTTCCAGCTGGGCGAACTGGCATGGATCGGGTTCCAGCCCCTCCACGCGCTCCCGGCACTGGTCGGCGGAACGGGGTGCGTCCTCGGCGCCCGAGCCGAGGCGGGACGCAGCGGCGCCGGCCGACGAGGAGCTCCCCCGTGACCGCGGGCTCACCGGTGCCCACCGCTGACCGGGCCTGACCGCCTGCGGTCACCGCCCGGCGTCGGACTCCGTCGCCACGGCGGCGAGGGGTGACAGCGGCCCGTCGGCACCCGTTCGGACGACGGTCACCGGGCAGGGGGCGTGGTGCACGCACTGGTCACTCACCGAGCCGAGCAGCAGCCCGGCGAAACCGCCGCCCCCGCGCGCGCCCACGACCAGCAGGTCCGCGCTCTTCGCGGCCTCGATCAGTCCCTTGACCGGCGGCCGGTGCAGGACGTGAGTGCGCACCCGCACCGAGGGCTCGAGCGCCGCGACCGTCACGTGGGCGTCCAGCTCGTCGCGGACCGCCTGCTCGTACTCGGTCATCGGGGGCACGAACCCGGGCTTCCAGGTGGCCGGCCGGGGTGCGGTGGTCAGGCCCCACGCGCGGACGACGTGCAGGTCCAGCCCCGCCCGGCCCGCCAGTCGCGCCGCCCAGACCAGCGCCTCCTGAGCGCACGTGGATCCGTCGTGCCCGACGAGCACTCCGCCGTCGATGTTCACGGTCTCGCAGACTTCGATCATTCACTTCTCCTCATGGTCGGTTCCTCATTGCATGCCGGCCTGCCGTCACGAGCGCCCACGGGCACGACGATGCGGCGGGCCGGAACGTCCGTTCTGATTCGGCGCAGCCCGAGCGACGGCGGGGGCACGCGCCCTGTGGTGGCTGAGCGGGCGGTCGCCACGGGGACGGCGGCCTCCTCCGGGGTCAGGCCGCCGTCCCCGTGGCGACCGGCGTCCCCGGAGCGACCGGCGTCCCCGGAGCGGCCGGCGTCCAGGTGCCCCCTCGCCTGCCGGGCAGGCGGACGTCGTCGTGGAGCGTCGGCGTACGACGGAAGAGGGCTTTGCGGTAGAGAGCTTCATAGCCGGTGACCATCGTGTCGACGTCGAAACGGCTCCGGACGTGCTCACGGCAGTCCGCGGGCGAGAGCCGGCGGACTGCTTGGATTGCCGCGGGCAGCTCCTGCGGGTCGTCACAGAGCGCGCCGGTGACGCCGTCGACGACGACCTCGGGCACCGATCCCCGGCGCAGCGCGACCACCGGAGTGCCGCACGCCATGGCCTCGATCATGACCATGCCGAACGGCTCGTCCCAGAGGACGGGGAACAGCAGCGCGGCGGCGCGGGAGAGCAGGTCCCGCTTCTGGGTGGCGTCGGCGGTGCCGAAGATCGTGACGTCGGGGCCGAGGCGTGGCTCGATCTGCGTGTGGAAGTACTCGAGCTCGACCGGCTCCGAGCACTTCCCGGCCACGACGATCGGCAGTCCCACGCGTCGGGCGGCCTCGATGGCCAGGTGGACGCCCTTGTCCGGGTGCAGCCGGCCGAGGAAGAGCAGCATCTCTTCCTTGACCGCCCGGTAGGGAAAGGTCTCGACGTCGACGGCGTTGTACACGGTTCCCAGCCACGACAGGTCGGGGGCCGCGCGGCGTTGCGCGCGCGAGATGGCCACGAGGTCGACGGTGTTCTCCAGCTGCCGGTAGTACTCCCCCGGCTCGCCGGCGACCGGTCCGTGCATCGTGACGACGGTCGGGACGCGGCGGCCACGCGCCAGCAGGGGCCCGGCCAGGGTGTGGTCGTGCACGAGGTCGACGTCGAGGCCGGCCAGGATGCGGGCGGCGGCGGCCGTGTGCAGTGCTTCGGGGAGTGGCTCGCCGAGCCGCCCACTGGGCGGCTCGGCATAGGTCGGCACGAACCGGCCGGCTCGTGTGCCCGGCTTCCCGGCCCCGATGAGGGTGACCTCGTGGCCGCGATCCACCAGGCCGTCGACCAGGTCCGCGCACATGTTCTCCACGCCGCCGTAGCCCTGCGGCGGCACCGTGAACCATGGCGGCGCGATCATGGCCAGGCGCAGCGGACGGAGCGGTCGAGTGGGGCTCATGGGGTCCGATCTGCAGAGGGCGCCGTTCCGGACCGGACGATGGCGGGGCGGGCACCCCGGACGAACTCGACCGAGGGCGGCAGCCCCTGGGCCTCCACCACTCCACCGGCCACGGTGACGGTCATGCGCCCGCCCGCCACGGCCACCCGCTCGAGGGAAAGGTCGCCCCAGTCGGCCGGCAGTTCTGGTGCGAGCCAGAGCCGGCCGTCCGGCACCTCCGGGTCGAACCGCAGCAGGGTCCGCAACAGCAGGAGGGGGCTGGCCGCAGCCCACGCCTGGGGAGAGCACGACGTCGGATACGGGATCGGCGTCTCGAACTCGGTGCGGTCGAAGCCACAGAAGAGCTCAGGGAGCCGCCCGCCGAAGTGAGTGGATGCCTCGATCAGCCCCCCGGCGATCCGCTGGGCGTGTTCGACGAACCCGTAGCGCATCAGCCCCGCGGCGATCAACGCGTTGTCGTGGGGCCACACCGACCCGTTGTGATAGCTCATCGGGTTGTAGGCCGCCATCGAGGAGGCGAGCGTCCGCACCCCCCAGCCGGTGAACATCTCCGGGGAGAGCAGATGCTCCGCCACCGCGGCGGCCTTGTCCTCGTCGAGGATCCCGGTCCACAGGCAGTGCCCCATGTTGGATGCCAGGCTGTCGATCGGTCGCTTGTCCCGGTCCAGACCCAGGGCGATCCATCCCCGGTCCGGTAGCCAGAAGTCCCGGTTGAAGGCCGCGCGAAGCGTGGTGGCGCGGGTCGCCCACCGCTGCGCCGTGGCGTCGTCGCCGTCGTGCGCGGCCAGCTGTGAGCGGGCGACGTATGCCGCGTAGGCGTAGCCCTGCACCTCGGCCAGCGCGATCGGGGTGTCGGCGATCCGGCCGTCGGCGAAGGTGACGCCGTCGAAGGAGTCCTTCCACCCCTGATTGCGCAGTCCGCGGTCGGTGGCCCGCTCGTACTCGACGTAGCCGTCGCCGTCCCGGTCGCCGTGCGTCTCGATCCAGCCCAGCGCCCGGTCCGCCGCCGGCAGCAACTCGGCCACGGCGGCGGGATCAGCGCCCCAGAGGGCCGCCTCCCCCAGCAGCATGACGAACAGCGGGCTGGCGTCGATGCTGCCGTAGTAGACGGTCCCGCCGGCGAGCGAGTGCGCCGAGTCCATGCCGAAGCGCATCTCGTGCAGGATCTTGCCGGGCTCCTGGTCGCTGCGCGGCTCCACTTCCGTGCCCTGGAAGCGGGCGAGCGTCCGCAGGGTGCCCAGGGCGAGGGTGGGGTCCAGCAGCAGCGCCATCCACGCGGTGAGCAGTGAGTCCCGCCCGAACACGGTCATGAACCACGGTGCGCCCGCGGCGACCGCGACCCGGTCGGGGTGCTCGGGGTCGAAGATGCGCAGTGCGCCCAGGTCCTCCTCGGTGCGCTCCAGCAGCGCGGCCAGGCCACGGTGCTCGGTGTGCACCACCGGGTTGGCCAGCCGCCACTCGCGCAGCCGCTGCGAGGGGACCGTGCGGTCTACGGGCTCCCCGCACTGGTAACGCGAGGGAAGCTCCACGCCGCCCAGGGAGGGCTGGACCTGAAGGCAGCTGGACCACTCGCCCCGTGCCGGGATGACGACGTCGACGGTCAGGGTGCCGTCGCCGTTCGCCGTCCAGCCCTCGGCGTGCACCCGGGAACCCCGGACGTCGTCACGCCAGACGCGCTCGAACCGCAGCCCGTCGGAACCGGCGTCGAGTCGGTGTTCGCCACGGTGCTGGACCCGGCTCTCCTTGACCTCGAACAGATCGGCGAAGTCAGCCTCGACGGCGATCGACAACGTGCAGGCGGCAGGCTCCGCCGCCAGGTTCCGCAGCACCAGATCCTCCCGCATCCCGTCGCCCACATAGCGGTGCCGCAGGACCAGCAGGGTGCTGTCCGCACGTCCGGCTCGGGGCTGGGCACGGGCGAGGAAGGTCGTGGCGAAGGGCTCCGCCTCCATGGTGGCCAGCGGCTCGGGTGAGGCGTCGTCGACCAGCAGCTGCCAACGCGAGAGCAGGCGGGTGTCGCGGAAGAACAGGCCGTGCGGCTGGTCAGGGTGGATGTCACCCGTCCGGCCGCAGACGCAGAAACCGGCGCCCTCGACCAGGGTGACCGTCCCGCCGAGGGAACCCAGCGATGGCGGCTCACCGGCGAACGTCCAGCCGACCGGCACGCGATCAGCCCTGTCCGCGGACAGTTGCCGAACGGGTGGAGGGGCGGGAGCCCGGTGCCCGTGGGGGCGCGGCGCAGGTCGGTGAACCGGACGGATGCGGTGCGGTGACCATGGCGGTCGTCCCCTCTGGCAGGGGCACCGGAGCGCACCCTGCTGCCGAGGACGGCGTCGACTTGGTCGTCGACGTGCGGGGTGTCCTCGGTGACCCAAGTGTGGCACAGCAATTCGACGATCCGAGGCAGCTGTCCGGCGCCGAGCCCGGCAGGGCGACGGCACAGCCCCGGGCCGCTGTGCGCCTCCGCGGCGTCGTCACCGCCCATGAGGACCGGGGAGGACGTCGGCCCTGGGGGCTCAGGTGCCTGCGCAGGGGGACGGCAGCGGGCGGGTGGCGGGGCCGGCTCACGCGTCCGCGGTGGACCGGCGGCGCAGAGCGCGGTAGGCCTCGTCCAGCCCCCACACCAGCACCGGCATGGGGATGAGCAGGGCGAGCACCCAAGCCGGCAGGGCTGCTGTCCCGAACACGTCCTGCAGGGGCGGCAGGTAGATCACCGCGGCCGCGAACACCAGCTCGAAGGCGATGCCGGCCAGCAGCAGGGGGTTGGTCCACAGGCCGATGGCCCGCAGCGAGCTGTGCTGCGTCCGGGCGGCGAACGCGGTGCCGATCTGGCAGGCGACGATCGCGGCGAAGGTGGCGGTGGTGGCCTGCACGTAGGCGCCGTGCAGCGGGGTGCCGTTGCCCGTGGCCGCACCGACCGTCCAGCCACCGCGGGTGAGCACCAGGAAGAACAGGCCCATGGACAGCGCGGCCGACATCAGTCCCATGAGGCCCCAGGCGCGCAGCAGCATGGCCCTGTCGATGACGTTCTGCCCCTGCTTGCGTGGCGACCGGGCCATCAGGCCCGGTTCGGCCGGCTCACGTCCCAGGGCCAGCGCGGGCAGCGTCTCGGTGCCCAGGTCGATGGCCAGGATCGACAGGACGGTCAGGGGCAGCGGCACGAGCCCGCCGGACAGCGCGAACACCAGGAACGGCACGACCTCGGGCACGGCGTGGGCGAAGATGTAGAGGACGAACTTGCCGACGTTGTCATAGACCCGCCGGCCCTCCTCGACCCCGGCCACCACGGTGGCGAAGTTGTCGTCGGTGAGGACGACGGCCGCGGCCTCGCGCGCCACCTCGGTGCCGCCCCGGCCCATCGCCACGCCGACGTCGGCGTGGTGCAGTGCCGGTGCGTCGTTGACGCCGTCCCCGGTCATCGCGACGACGTTGCCGCCGGCCCGCAGCGCGTCCGCGATGCGCAGCTTCGCCTCCGGTGCCGCCCGGGAGAACACGAACTCCTCGTGTCCGGCGAGCAGCTCGTCCAGCTGGGCGTCGGTGAGCGCGTCGAGGACTGAGCCCTCGATGACCCGGTCGGCGTGGATCCCCACCCGGCGGGCGATCTCGGTGGCCGTCCGCCCGTTGTCCCCGGTCACGACGTGGATGCGGATGCCCGACGCATGGCACGCCGCGACGGCTGCGGCGACCTCGGGACGGGGCGGGTCGAGCAGGCCGACCAGTCCCACGAGCGTCAGCCCGGCGCTTTCCGCGGCGTCCCGGTCGGGGGCCACCGGGTCGGTCCAGCTGCGTCGGGCCACGGCCAGGACCCGGAGGCCCCGGCCGGTCATCTCCTCCACCGCGCGGGCAAGGTCGTCGGCCTGCCCGGCGTCAGTGCCACAGAGCGGCAGCAGTGCCTCCGGTGCGCCCTTGACGTGCACCTGCAGGTCGGCGCCCGCGGAGTCCAGGGTGGCCATCAGCCGGCGACGCGGGTCGAAGGAGAACAGGGCCACCCGTTCCGCGTTGCGCACCGCTGGGTCGAGCCGAACGCCGGCGGCGATGGCCATGTCCAGCAGCGCCAGCTCCGTCGGATCGCCCGTGCGGGCACCGGCGTCCGCGGTGTTGCACCGGCTGACCGCGTCGGCCAGCTCCGGTGAGGGGGCCGACAGCAGCGCACCGCGGACGTCGCGTACCTCCTGGACGCGCATCGCGTTGGCCGTCAGCGTCCCGGTCTTGTCCGTGCAGATGACGGTGATCGACCCGAGCGTCTCCACCGCCGAAAGCCGCTTCACCAGGGCGCCACGCCTGGCCATGGCCCGCACGCCGCCGGCCAGCGCAAGAGTGATGGTGGGCAGCAGACCCTCGGGCACGTTGGCCACGAGCAGGCCGACGGCGAAGACGAACGCCTCAGGCCAGCTGAGCCCGGCATAGACCCCGAGTGGCAGGAAGGCGATGCCGACCCCCACGGCGACGGCCGCGATGAGGTAGGCCACCCGCCGCACCTGGCGTTCCAGCGGGCTGTCGCCCTGCGGCCGCGGCCCGGTCAACGCGGCGATGCGACCGAGCTCGGTGTGCGCACCGGTGCGGTGCACGACGGCCTCGGCGGCACCACCGACGCATCCGGTGCCGCTGAAGACCAGCACCGGGGAGTCCAGCGGGTGACCGGCAGCGTCGACGGCGTCGGCCACCCGCTGCACCGGCGCCGACTCCCCACTGAGGGCCGACGCGTCGATCTCCAGCCCGCCCGACAGCAGCCGTGCGTCGGCCGGCACCCGGTCGCCCTCGGCCAGCACCAGGACGTCACCCGGGACCACCTCGGAGGCAGGTACCGACCGCGCGACGCCGTCCCGGCGAACCTGCGCCTGCGGTGGCATGAAGCGGCTTAGCGCCTCGACCGCACGGCCGGCCTGGCGCTCCTGGACGAAGGAGAACACCGCGTTGAGGACGACGACGGCCAGGATCGCCCAGGCCAGCTGCGGCGTGCCGGCGACCACGGACAGCACAGCGGCCAGTAGCAGCAGGACGGCGAGTGGATGGGTGAACTGGCGGACCAGTGCGCGTGGCCACGTGCGGTGGCGCCCGACGGTGAGCGCGTTCGGTCCGTAGCGCTCGAGTCGCCGCGCCGCCTCCCGCCCGGAGAGTCCGGCGGGCTGGGAGTCCAGGTCCCGCAACAACCGCGCGACCGGCTCACGGGGATCCAGGAGCGGCGCCGCGACGGAGGGGCCCGCCGGCGGCTGCAAGGTCGGTACGGACACAGCTGTTCCTCTTTCGCGCGGGCGTGCGGAAGGGGCGGTGTCGGGCAGCGCCGGGAATCCCAGGGCCCGGGGAGGTCAGTTGTGCTGTGGCTCCGCGGGCCGGCTGCCGCTCGGGGCGTCGATCCGGGGGGCTGGCGGGATCCTGGGAGCCGGCGACAGGGCGCCGGCAGCGGCGGTCTCCTTGGCCAGGAAGGCACCGAGCTCACCGATGGTGCTCATCAGGGGCGCCGGGAAGACGACGGTCGTGTTCCGGTCGACCCCGATCTCCACCAGGCTCTGCAGGTTGCGCAGCTGGAGGGCCAGCGGGTGGGCCGCCATGATGTCGGAGGCCTCACCGAGCGCGGCTGCCGCCAGCGACTCGCCCTCGGCATTGATGATCTTGGCCCGCTTCTCCCGTTCGGCCTCTGCCTGGCGGGCCATGGCGCGCTTCATGCTGTCGGGGAGCTGGATGTCCTTGAGCTCCACCAGGGTGACCTCCACACCCCATGCCTCGGTGGCGACGTCGAGGTTCGCGCGGATGTCCAGGTTGATCCGGTCCGTCTCGGACAATGTCTCGTCCAGCGTGTGCTGCCCGACCTGCTTGCGCAGGGTGGTCTGGGCGATCTGGTCGATCGCGGCGCGGACGTTCTCGATGGCCACGACGGACTTGGTGGCGTCGAGCACCCGGAAGTAGGCGACCGCGGACACGTCGACGCTCACGTTGTCGCGGGTGATGATCCCCTGGGACTGGATCGGCATCGTCACGATCCGCAGCGAGACCCGGTGCAGCACGTCGACCAGCGGAATGATGAACCGCAGGCCCGGCTCACGCACGGCCAGCACCCGGCCGAAGCGGAAGAGCACCCCCTGCTCGTACTGCTTGATGATCCGCAGCGAGAGGGCCATCGCGATCACGACGACGGCGACGGCGACGGCAACGGCGGTGAGCATGTCGGTCATGAGTGGCTCCCCGAGAGGTCGCGGGCTGCGCCGGCCGTGACCGGCGACTTGACCACGACGACGGCGCACGGTGCATGCGCGACGAGATGCCCGCTGACCGATCCCAGGAGCATGCCGGTGAAGCCGCCATGTCCTCGACTGCCCACGACCAGCAGGTCGGCGTCGGCCGCTGCGTCGAGCAGCACACTGACCGGGTGCCCCTGGGCCACCCGGCGGAGGAGGAACGTCGCCTCCTCCCCCAGTGCCTCCTTGACGGCGAGGTCCTGGATGAGCCGCGCGTTGTCATGCCAGTCGGTGTCGGCGATGACCGGGTACCCGCCGACAGCCGAGGTCGGGAAGTGCCAGGCCGTCACCGCCTCCACGACTGCGCCGGTGAGGGCCCCCTGGCCGACAGCCCACTGCAGGGCGTCCAGCGACGCCGGTGATCCGTCGACCCCCACCACGATCCGTCCCTGGTGCTCGGCTGCGCCTGCTCGGGTCATCGCTGCTGCCTCTTGGTGGGTCACCACCTGAGTGTCATCGGGTCACGGTCCCCCGGAGCAGGGAGGAAGGTCCCGGCATCCGGTGTCGTTGGCACCGCGTTTCCGGGCGGCTGGCTGCCGATCGCCTACGTCGTCGTCATAGGCACGCCCGTGGCACCGTGGCCCGGAACCGCAGCGCGCCGGACGTGCACGACCTCAGCGGTCCGCGGACCGGCCGGATCCGGGGGCCTTCAGCTCGGTGGAGAGGATCGCCGCCTGTGTGCGGCGCTCCATGCCCAGCTTGGCCAGCAGGTGGGAGACGTAGTTCTTGACCGTCTTCTCCGCCAGGAACATCCGCTCCCCGATCTGCCGGTTGGTCAAGCCCTCCCCGATCAGGTCCAGGACGGTGCGCTCCTGGTCGCTGAGTCCGGCCAACGGCCCTGCGGGCTCGGCGGCCCGACGCATCCGGGCGAGCACCGCGGCCGTGGCGGTCGGGTCCAGCAGTGATCCACCCGCAGCGACGGTGCGGACGGCGGTCACCAGATCCTGACCGAGGATCTGCTTGAGCAGGTAGCCGGCGGCACCGGCCAGGATCGCCTGGAACAGCGCTTCGTCGTCGCTGTAGCTGGTCAGCATCACCACGCCGAGGTCAGGCAGCTGGGCTCTCAGGTCGCGGCACACGGTGACCCCGTCGCCGTCGGGCAGCCGCACGTCCAGGATGGCGACGTCAGGACGCAGTGCCGGGACGCGGCTCATCGCCTCGGCGGCGTCCTTCGCCTCGCCGACCACCGTGATACCCGGATCGCTGGAGAGGATGTCGGCGACACCCCGGCGGACGACCTCGTGGTCGTCGAGCAGGAAGACGCGGATCGGCGACGGCTCGGCACTGCTGCTCATGACGCTCCTCCGCCGCGCACCGCTCCGCGCTGACTGCGGAGGCGCCCGACGCGGCAACGGAACTGCACGCTAGTCGCGCCTCCCCTGGCCCCGGCATTCCCGGCACTGAGGTCCGAGCAGAGCCCAAGGTCTGCTCGACCGAGGACCGGTGGCCCGTGCCCAGTGGCGGGTGGGCGGTCGAGGATGGCTGCATGACCCCATCGGGACCTCGCCGATGACCCGGACACCGGTAGAGCACGCGGCGGGTGACCGCGGGCTGGCCGGACTGCTCGTCGCCGAGGCGACCCTGGTCGGGAGCAGTGCTGCGCTGGGCCCGCTCCTTCTCGACGTGTTGCACTACCGGACCTCGGCGTCGGGGCTGGACCAGATCATCGGCACCGATCTCACCGCGCTCGCCGTCGTCTCTCCACTCTGCCTCTGGATCGGCCGGCTGGCCCGGGACGGCCACCCGGCAGCGCCAGTCCTGGCCCTGGCTCCCGCTGGCTTCAGCATCTACATCTGGACCCAGCTCCTGGTCGGCAGCGAATGGGGCCGACTTCCCGGGAACGTGGAGTGGTTCTCTCCGCTGCTGCTCGGGGTCGTGGGCGTCGGCGTCGCGGTGGCCGTCCGTGCCCTCCGCGCGCTGCGCTCCCGGGCTCCGCTGGCCTGGAGCCGCCGGCAGGAGCGGGCCACCGGCGTGCTGCTGCTGACCGTGTCCGGTTTCGTCGTCGTCGGCATCCACCTGAGCCAGTTGATCGACGCACTGGGGGACCACCCGGTCGGCGTCGCGCTGCTCAGCACACCGAACGCGTTCTGGGTGGTCAAGGCCATGGACCTCGGACTCGTCGCCCCCGCCGCGCTGATTCTGGGCACGGGGCTGCTGCGCGGCCGGTCCTGGGCGAAGACGCCGGCCGCCGCCGTCCTCGGCGGGTACGGACTGCTGGGCTGGTCGGTGGCCGCGATGGGTTGGAGCATGGTGCGGAGCGGCGCCGGCGAAGCCCCCCTGAGCCTCTCGATCGCAGCGACGGCCGTCGCTGCGGCCGTGTCCGGCTACGCCGCCGCCCTCTACCGCCCGCTCTTCCGGTCGGCTGCCTCGCTCCCTCTTCCGCGGCCCCTGCCGACCCCGTGACAGCACGATCGAGCCCTCGCGGGAGGGGCCGGTCCCCATGTCCCCACGTGGGCGAGACCCGACGCGGTCGTCCCGGGCGGCGGGCCCTCTGTTCCTGGGCCAGAGGCCACTGCGAGGCTTCCTGGCGCCCAGGCGTCGCCACCGGGCGGCGCCCACGCGCACTGCAGGCCAGTGTCGGCCGCGCTGCGGCTCGCGCCTGGTCGTCTCCCCGGGCAGAGTCGAGGTCGTGACCGACGACCTGCCGCTGCTCGGATTCGGACTGCCGGTGTCGGGCAGCTGGGCGACGCCGCGGACGATGGTCCACGTCGCCCGACGCGCCGAGGAGCTGGGGTACGCGTCCCTGTGGACCTTTCAGCGCGTGCTGTACCCGGCCGCCGACGGCGGCCCCGAGCCGTCGTACGAGGCAGACCAGAACCCCGGGGCACGGCCGGCGGACGATCCGTCCTACCGCTCGGTGCACGATCCGCTGATCCCGCTCGCTTACGTCGCCGGGCACACCGAGCGGATCGGTCTGGGGACCGCGACCCTCTGCGCGCCCTTCACCGCCCCTGCGCTGCTCGCGAAGGCGATGACCTCGCTCGACGTTATGTGCGGCGGCCGCCTCACCGTCGGGCTCGGGATCGGCTGGCTGCCGCACGAGTACACCGCTGCCGGTGTTCCCTTCGCGCGGCGAGGGGCGCGCATGGACGAGTACCTGCGGTGCCTGGAGGCGTTGTGGACGCAGGACCCGGTCGAATTCGCCGGCGAGTTCTACACGGTGCCGCGCTCGCACACCGGCCTGCTGCCCGTACAGCGACCGCACCCCCCCGTGCTGCTCGGCGGTGCCGCGCCGGCGGCCCTGCGTCGCGCCGGGCGACTCGCCCAGGGGTGGATCAGCAGCAGCAGACAGGACCTCGACCGCATCGGTGAGTCCGTCGCGCTGGTGCGCGAGGGCGCGCGCGAGGCCGGGCGCGACCCGGAAGCCGTCCGCATCCTCGTGCGCGGCCTCGTCGACCTCGTCGACGAGGACCCCGGCCCGGACCGCCGCCCACTCCAGGGGACCCGCGAGCAGCTGCTCGACGACCTCGCGGCGCTGCGCCGGCAGGGCGCCACCGAGGTCTTCTTCGACCTCAACTTCTCCCCCCGCGTCGGCTCGCCCGATGTGGACGCCGACGCGGCGACCGCCTACGCCGAGCGCGTGCTCGACGCGTTCGCTCCTGCCCGCATGCCGACCCAGCAGGATCGCGGAGCGACCCACCCGCGGTCACGGCCGTAGCCGGAGCGGCCGGGCTAGGAGGCCTCGACCTTCGGCATGATCTCCTCCTTGAGGCGCTTGAGGTCGTCGAGCGTCTTGGAGACCGGCACGTCCGCGAAAGGCGGCCACAGCAGAGGCATCGTCAGGCCGGCCTCCTGATAGCGCTTCAGCATGTCGGTGATCTGCCCGGCGGTGCCGACGAGGATGTTGGACGCCTTGCCGTTGTCGCTCTGGTCGACCTCCGCGTCGGTGATGGTGAACCAGATCATGCTGCACATGTCGAGGTCGTCGACGGACTTGCCCAGCTCCTCGAGCTCCTGACCGATGGCCGTGCGCCACTCGGTGAGCTCTCGAGGGGTGTCCTGGATACCGATCCAGCCCGCCAGGCCGTACTTCGCTACCCGCTTGGCAGAGCGCTTGGGGTCCCGCAGACCGCTGAAGTAGATGGGCGGGCCCGGCCTCTGCACCGGCTGGTGGCCGAAGCCGCAGGGCTCGAAATCGGCGAATTCCCCGTGGTATTCGAACGTCTCGTTCGCCCAGATGCCCTGGCAGATCTCGATGGTCTCGCGCACGTGCGCGTGCCGGCGGGGGTACAGGTGCGTGGCGCTCGAGGCGGCGAACTCCTCGGGCATCCAGCCCGCCCCGACGCCGACGTTGAGCCGTCCGCCCGAGAGGTGGTCGATGGTGGCGCACTCGGCGGCGAACACGCCCGGGGACCGGTAGGGCGTGTCGGTGATGCTCATGCCGATCCGGACCTTGCTCGTCCGGGCGGCGAGCCACGGCAGCAGGGGCCAGCCCTGGAACCACTTGCCGTTGGCGGCCACCGGCAGCTGCTTGGGGAATTCCTTCATCATCCCGAAGGAGTGGACCAGCTCCCCCCGGTCCGAGGCCTCGGGAACCGCCACGCGGTCCAGCGTCCAGACCGAGTCGAAGTCGAGCTCCTCGGCGAGGTCGGTGAGATCGGCGAGCTCCTTCACCGTGACGTTGTTTCGGAAGTTCGGCAGGTACAGGGCGAGCTTCATCGGGTGCCTTCCTCGGCGGCCGAGAGGGCGTACGACAGCACCCTCGGACGGCGGCAGCGCCACCTGTCCCAGGCGCTTCGGTACTGGTGTGATTTACCTAACAGCAGAAGGCGCCTGCGCGTCCACACCGATCATGTCGAGCCGGATGGGTCGGCCTCGGTCCTTGCCCGGTCGCGGAGTTCCCGTTTGAGGACCTTGCCGTAGCTGCTCGTCGGCAGAGCGTCGAGGAAGTGGTACTCCTTCGGCCGCTTGAACCGGGCGATGCGGTCCAGGCAGGTGCGGTCGAGCTCGTCTATGGGCGGCCGGTCCCCGGTCGCCGTCACGACGAAGGCCACCACCGCCTCCCCCCACTCCGGATCTGGTCGCCCGACGACGGCAGCAGCCTGGACCGAGGGGTGGCACAGCAACGCCTCCTCGACCTCACGCGGATAGATGTTCAAGCCGCCGCTGATGATCAGGTCCTTCGATCGGTCCCGCAGCGTCAGGTAACCGTCGTCGTCGAAGCTTCCGACGTCACCGGTGTGCAACCAGCCGCCGCGCAGGGTCTCTGCCGTGGCCTCGGGCCGACCCCAGTAGCCCGCCATGACCACGTCACCCCGGACGACGACCTCACCGACCTCTCCGGCGGGCAGCGCCCCCCCGTCGTCGTCCACGACCCGCACCTCGACGTCGGTCCGGGGGAACCCGACGCTCTGCATGCGGTCCCGCCAGCGCGGGTGCTCGCGGTCGGCGTGGTCGGCTTTCGACAGGGCAGTGATCGTCATCGGCGTCTCGCCCTGCCCGTATATCTGAGACAGGCGCGGGCCGAAGATCTCCAGGGCGTGCTGGAGATCGGCCAGGTACATCGGCGCGCCGCCGTACACGATCGTCTTGAGGTTCGGGAGGTCGCCAGCGGCGAGGGCGGCGTCGCCGGCCAGCCGCTTGACCATCGTCGGGGCAGCGAAGAACGACATCCCGGGCCAGCGCCCCAGGAGCGTGGCGATCTCGTCCCCGTCGACACCGCCGGACTGCGGCACCACGCTCACCGCCCCGCGCGCAACGTGCGGCAAGCCGTAGAGCCCGGAGCCGTGCGACAGGGGCCCGGCGTGCAGGATGGAGTCCTGCGGCGTCACCGGATCGATATCGGCGAAGTAGCTGAGTGAGGCCATGAGCAGGTTGCGGTGCGTGAGCACCGCCCCCTTGGGCCGCCCAGTCGTGCCGCTCGTGTAGAAGAGCCAGGCCGGGTCGACCGCCGACCGCTCGACCAGACGCGTGGAGGCCGATGCGGCGATCCGGTCCCACTGCGCCCCGGGCGCGAGCACCGCAGCCCGCAGCCCCTCGATGGCGCCCACCAGCGGTGCCACGTCGTCCCCGTGCTCGTCGTCGGTGATGACGACGGCGGACCCGCTGTCCTCGAGGACGAAGGCGATCTCGTCGCGGTGCAACCGGGCGTTGACGGGAACGGCGACCAGGCCGGCGTGCCAGATCGCGTACAGCGCCTCGAGGTACTCGGGCCGGTTGCGCATCACGATCGCAACCCGGTCCCCGGGGGCCAGCCCCAGGCCGTCGCGCAGCCCGGCGGCGGCTCCGGCGGTGCGCGCGGCGAACTCCCCCCAGGTCGCGTGCACCCGCTCGCCCTCGGCGAGCGCCGGCGCTTCCCGCAGCCTCGTGCCGTTGCGCTCGACCCAGGTCGCCAGGTTCACGGGCATTACCTCCGTCGGCATCCGGCTGGGTCCCGGATGCTGCCGCGCCGCTCGCTAGCGACGCAACCCCGTGCGGGCTAACGTCCGCGGATGGCGCATCCGCAGCACTGCACCCGGCCGCCCGTAGCCGTCGGTCGCCCGCGATGAGGCTGAGCGCCCGACAGGCCCACGCCAGGCTCGCTGCCAACGTCCACGGCGTCATGTGCACCACGCATCCTCAGCGTGGTCCCGATCCCGTGCCGGCCGTATACGCCGTGAGCGACGACGGTCACGTCGGAATTCCGGTCGACCGCATCAAGCCCAAGGCCTCGTCCCGGCTCCGACGAGAGGACAACCTCGAGGCCGATCCGCGCGGCGCTCTGCTGGTCGAGCACTGGGACGCCGCCGACTGGTCGCGGCTGTGGTGGGTGCGCGCCCACCTGGAGCACGTCAAGGCGCCTCCCCCTTCACTGACCGACGACCTCGCCGCACGCCTGGCGCGGGCCGTTCCCCAGTACGCAGACCAACCGTTCCACCGTGTCCTCGTGTGCCGCATCGTCTCCGTGACCGGGTGGGCAGCCGACGGGTTGTGAGCGGCCAACGGGCGCGTCCCGCGCGTGGTCCGAGCCCGCGCACGGTCGCCAGCAGGGACGCTGGTCCGGGGCCGGGGCCCTCGTGGGAGCCGTGGGAGTCGTGGGCGAGGCCCGCTAGGGTCCCCCCGTGACCAGCGAAGCGCCGTCCTGGCTTCCCGCCGACGTCTCGAGCGCCCTCGACGAGAAGCTGGGCATCGAGATCATCGATTGGAATCCCGCTCGACTGATGGCCCGGATGCCCGTCGACGGCAACACCCAGCCCTACGGCCTGCTGCACGGAGGGGCGACGTGCAGCCTGGTCGAGACCGTGGGTTCATACGCCGCCGCGCTCGGAGCGGGGCCCGGAGCCACCGTGGTAGGCATCGAACTGAACGCGAGCTACCACCTTCCGGCGACGTCGGGGCATGTCACGGCGGTATGCACGCCCCTCGGTTCGGAGCTGCCACTTGCCGCCTTCGCCATCGAGGTCCTCGACGACGAGGGGCAGTTGACCACGAGCGCCCGTCTGACGTGCCTCGTCCGGCCGGCTCGCGGAGCCTGATAACCGCCTCCACACCCGCCGCTTGGGCCCCCGGTCATCCACTCGCGCCTGAGCGCAGCGACGTCCAGCGTCAGGCCGGATCCAGTCCGGAGTAGACCCGGAGCGCATTGCCGCCGAGTACCAATGGCAGGACGTCCTCCGGCAAGCCCAGCGACGCCACCGCGCGGGCGTTCGCCGCCTGGCCCGGAACACCCGGCCAGTCCGTGCCGTAGATCCACTTCCGAGCCAACCGGCCGAGGTCGAAGCGGCTGTAGTACTCCGGCAACCGCTTCGGCGGCAGACCGGACAACTCGATCCACACGTTGGGCCGGGAGACCGCGAGAAATGCTGCCGCGTCGTACCACCAGCCGCGTCCCCCGTGGGCAAGGACCACGTTCAGTTCGGGGAAGTCCCGCAGCACCGCGTCGAGGTGCATGGGGTCGGCATACGCATTCGTCGACCCCGGAAAACTACTGGTGCCCGAATGAACCACCAAGGGCACGCCGCGCTCCACCAGCACGCTGTACGCCGGGTAGAGGGCGGCGTCGTCGGCGCGGAAACCGCCGTGCACCGGGTGGATCTTCAAGGCCGCCGCCCCGTGACCGAGTTGTCGTTCGAGTTCCCGGGCGACCGGGAAGTGCAGGTGCGGATTGACGTTGGCCACCGGGCGGAATCGGTGCGGGTTCTGCTCGACGAGGGGCAGTAGGTCGTCGAAGAGCTGGTAGCCGGTGGCCTTGGGGCTGTACTCGCAGAACAGCAGGGCGACGTCGACGCCCTCGTCGGCCATCAGCCGCTCCAGCGCGGCCGGGTCGGGCGTCCCGTCCGCCGCCCAGATCTCCTCGAGGACGCCCGGGCGGCCGAACTGGCGGGCCCAGTCGACCCACGCCGGCGCGAGGCTGCCCAGGTGCGGCACGTGGACGTGCGCATCGACCAGGAGGTGACCGTCAAGCATGCGCGGAATCCTCCCGGACGACGACGCAAGCAGGCAGCCGGGTCGCCGACAGCGGCTCGACCACGTCGGCCCGGGGCTCCTCGGGGATCCCGTCGGCGTCGACCCGGCCGGCGGCATCGGGGGTCAGCCAGACCATTGCGGTGACGCAGTCGCCGTTCTCCCCTCAGATGACCGCGTCGGTCACCGGCCCGCGAGCCCCCGACAGCAGTCGCGGACGCAGGGTCCCGACGCTGACGAAGGTGCTGGTCGACCGTCTGAAGTCCTCCGCGATCCGGCCTCGGAAGAGGAGCCTGGCGGAGGCATCGGCGGGGTCGGCGAGACCCACGGCGTCCCCGGTGCGGAAGAAGCCGTACTCGTCCAAGGCTGCCGCGGTCAGGTCGGGACGACGGTGGTAGCCCGGCGTCACGTTCGCGCCTCGGACCCGTACCTCCTCCACCTTCTCCCCCGCCGGTACCAGCGCACGCTCGACCCCCGGCAGCGGCACGCCCGGGACGTCGCTGCGGGTGATGGCGAAATGAGCTGACGTCGCTGCGGTGAGGTCTCCGTCAACCCCCACGACGTCGTCATCTGCACCGCGGAGCCTGACCGGTGGCAAGCCTGTGCAGCCGGTCCCGCAGCTGCTGCGGCAGTGCTGCGGCGGCGAAGAAGCCGAGCCGGAGGAGGTCGAGGAAGGCGCGCGCAGCTGCCGGTTCCCGTTCCAGGTGCGGCAGCAGGGCGGCGAATCCGGCCGGGACGTTGAGATAGACCGTCGGCCGGGCGTCGGACAGGTTGCGCACCGTTCGCTCGACGCGTCCGGGCACCGACGGCCGTCGTCGACCCAGAGCCTCCCACCGTTGGTGAGCACCCAGATGGGTGTCATGGTTGCCGCCGAGGGTGTGGCTCCACGGCAGCCAGTCGAGCAGCACGGCGCTCGTCGGCGAGGAAGGGCCAGACCTGGCGCCTCTGCTGCTGCTTGGCCGACAGCATGCCGTGGGTGTTGAGCACCCCCTTCGGCGTGCCCGTCGATCCCGACGTGAGCCGCACGTCGCCGACAACCGGCGCTTCTTCATCGAGCCGCTCCCGGGTCGGGATGCCCCTCTTGGCAGTCCCGGCGGGGCGAAGAACGCCGGCACGATCGGCGCGGACACCGAGCCGTCGCCGACGCCTGATGGCGGTCTGGGCACTCGACGGCGTCGCCCCGAAGGTCCACCCCTCGGCGTGGTTGCATCCGGAGGCCACCGTCATCGGTCGCGTGGTGATCGGTGCTGAGGCCAGCATCTGGCCGCAGACCGTGCTGCGGGGTGACTGCGACGAGATCCGTGCGGGCGCTCGCACGTCGATCCAGGACGGCACTGTTCTGCACACGACCGAGGAGTGGCCGACGCTGATCGGCGACGACTGCGTCGTCGGCCACCGCGCACATCTGGAGGGCTGCACGGTCGACACCCGTTGCCTCATCGGCTCGAACTCGGTGGTCGTCACTCGCGTGGTCCTCGGAGCTGGATCTCTGGTCGGCGTGGGCGAGATCGTGGCCGAGGGCACCCGGGTCCCGCCGGGTCACCGGGCTCTCGGCCTCCCCGCTCGGGTTCGGCCGGGCGCCGGGATCGCCGCGCACATTGACTATGCCGTGGCCGCCTACATCGGGAACGCCCGCCGCTACCGCGAGGGGCCCGCCCTCGTCGGCTGAGGACAGCGCGTTCCCCCGCCGCCGCTCGCGGCTCTTCCGCGCCCACGCGGCCAGTCGAGTCCCCGAGCCCACCCCGTCCGTCTGAGGCTCGCCGGTCGGGTCGATGATTCAGCCCGCCGCAGCCGGTCCGGCGACCTTCCACAGTGGCGGTGCCCCGCCCATGGACCCGGGCGGCCTGCGACGAGCCGAATGTTGTGCATCGTTGACAGTTGACGATCCGCCGTTCCGCTGGCTAGCCTTCGCCCGAGCCCGACCCCTCAGGAGGCGCCAGAATGCCAGATCGTCGAGTTCTTGCCACGGTGGCACTAACAGTTACCGCATTGCTCGGTGCCGCCTGTAGTTCCGGCACTGATTCCGCTTCTTCGGAAGCCCTCAAAGCCGGCACCGGTTTCCTCGACGGCGGCGTGCTGGACGGGAAGCCATATGACGGCGAGGAGATCGGAGTCTGGACTCTCGCCACGGCTACGTGGTCGAAGTACCAGAACGAGATGTCCTCGGAGTTCGAGAGTCTGACCGGAATCACGGTCAAATTCAATGACATTCCCGAGGCAGGCTGGACCGACAAGGTGCGGCTCGCCCAGGTAGCCCGCGACAGTTCGTACGACGTGTGGGAAGGCGACGTTGCGTTCAAGGGTGAGTACGACGGTCGGAGCGCGATCGAGCCCCTCGACCCGTACGTGACGTCGTCGGTCGCCTCGCCTACGGACTTCCTCTCAGATTTCCCAGCGGGAAACGTGGACCTCTGCACGCTGGACGGGAAGATGGTCTGCGTCCCCGAGTGGTCGAGCGGACCCATGCTCTACTACAACAAGCAACTGCTCGCGGACGCGGGCTTCTCCGAGCCTCCGAAGACGTTTGACGAGTTCGTCGAGATCGCCAAGGCCACCAAGACGGACGAGATCGCGGGGGTTTGCGAAACGGGAAGCGCCGCACAGAACCTCACGTGGGACGTCTACGTGATGAGCCAGTACTTCCTGAAGTATTCGGACAAGGAACCACCCCGGGGAGTCTTCCTGGGTTCGGACTGGGAGCCGCAGTTCGAGACTGCGGAGGCACTGGAGTTCGGACGCGTATACCAGGACCTGCTACTGAATTACGGGCCCGAGGGCATCGCCAACTACGGGTATGTCGAGTGCACGCGCGACTTCCAGCAGGGAAAGGTCGCCATGTGGCTGGACAACGACCTTTACGTGGGTCAAGTCCTTGACCCAGCCAATTCGCAGGTCGCCGACCAGGTGGGTTTCGCACAGATCCCATGCCCGCCGGTCAACCCCAACCACTGCATGCCGGCGATCGGGAAGGGCTGGTTCGTCAATCCGAACTCGGAGAAGAAGGGTCCGGCGTGGGAGTACATCAAGTGGGTGACGTCGAAGGACGCGACCACTGAGATGGTTCAGCGGGGGAACTTCTATGGCGGCGCTATTCGCCAGTCCGCGCTGAGCAGTGTCTCGAGCGAGCTGCCCGAGGATCTCGCGACGGCACTGGCCTACCAGAAGGACCATTTGAATCCGAACTCGTTCCCGCCCATCCCGGAGTTGGTGCAGCTCGTGATAGGAGTCTCCGACACCTTCTCGAAGATCATTGCCGGAGCGGACGTGCAGGACGAGTTCGCCGCCCTGAACGCGAAGTACACGCAGACGCTTCAAGAGGGCGGGCACCTGAAGTAGGCAGCGAGGGAGACAGGCAGGGGTTGCGCCATGGCGACCTTCATGCGTGAACGAAGGGCTGACGGCCGGGTGAGGGAGACGCAGTCGACTTCGCCCGGCCGGGCGCCCCGGCGTAGGGGCCGGTTCACTGACCGGCACTTCGCCACCCTGCTGACGCTGCCGGCCCTTCTCACCGTGGCAGCGGTCACGCTGGTCCCCATCCTCATCGGCATCGGCTACAGCTTCACGAACTACAACACGACCACGCCGTCTCAGGTCCGGTTCGTGGGCTTCGACAACTACAGAAATCTGTTCGCCGATCCAGATCTTCCTCGAGTCCTCATGACGACGTTCCTGTTCGTGGTGCTGATGATCGGCGCGGAAACCGTACTCGGGCTCGGCCTCGCACTTCTGCTCGAGCGACCGATGCGGGGCCTGGCGGCTTACCGAGTCCTGTACACGATGCCGCTGCTGACGGCCGGCGTCGTTGTGGCCATCAGCTGGCGGTACCTGCTCAATGGCAACTTCGGGTGGTTCAACTACCTCTTGGGGCTGCTGGGCATACCTGGAATCGACTGGCTCGGGTCCTCCAGCACGGCACTCATCGGTGTGGTTCTGAGCGACATGTGGGTCGGGGTCCCCTTGATGGCCATTCTGCTCCTGGCCGGCCTCATCGGGCTCGACCCCGAACTTCCGGAGGCGGCCGCCACGGATGGCGCATCCCCCTGGCAGATCTTCCGTCGTGTGACGTTGCCGGGGCTCGCACCGGTTCTCACGATCGCGGTGATCTTTCGGACCGTGGATGCATTCCGGAAATTCGAGTTGATCCAGCTGGAGACCACGGGCGGACCGGGCATCTCGACGAAGATATTGAATCTCTACATCTACCAACAAGGCTTCGGATATGGACGCTTGGGATACGCCTCCGCAATGTCGATCTTCCTCGTGGTGCTGATGGTGCTCGCCCTCTCGGTCGTCTTCCTGGTGGGACGGCGACTCCGGTGAGTGGCCGCCTCCGTCGGCCGCGTCGCCGTCGTCATTTTTTCAGGGCCCTTCGCTATGCCATCTTGACGCTTGGTTTGGTGTGGGTCTTCCTTCCCTTCCTGTGGCTGCTGTCGACCGCGTTCAAGAATCAGGCAGACGCCTTTGCGCTCCCTCCCAAGCTGGTGTTCCAGCCGACGTTGGAGGCATTCAGGCAACTATTCTCCGGCCCGTTCGCGCACGCGACCATGAACTCGGTGATCCTCACGGTCACCGCGACCGGGATAGCCCTGCTCCTCGGCGTCCCGGCAGGGTACGGACTGGCAATCGCCAAATCCCGGCTCACTGTGGGCTCGGGCTACCTCTTGCTGGCCGCGTATGTCATGCCTGGGATCGTCTACGTCATCCCGATGTTCATCATCTTCCTGAACGTCGGCCTGGTGAACACCTACGTCGGGATCGTCCTCGCCTACGAGACCTTTCTGCTGCCGCTCACTGCCTGGCTGATGCGAAGCTACTTCCTCGATGTCCCGCCGGACCTGGAAGCCGCTGCCCTGATCGACGGGTGTACGCGCTTCCAGGCGTTCCGAAAAGTGATTCTCCCGACGGCCCTGCCGGGCATCACGACGGTGGGCCTACTGGCGGCCATCGCGGCCTGGGGTGAGTACTTCGCCACCTTGATCATCGGCGGATCAGACACCTACAACGCGAACGTCGCCCTGGCCGGCCTTGTGTCCGGCTATTCCAGTTCGTTCGGGCAACTCACCGCGGGCGCCTTGTTCATCACCGTGCCCATCCTCGTAGTTACCCTTGTGGCGCAACGGGGATTGCTACGCGGGCTCACTGCTGGGGCAGTCAAGGGATAGCGTCGTGAATCACGATCGCCATGTAGTCAGACGTTTTCCGGAGCCGAGGTCGGCTGGGGCCGGGTGCTCATCGTCGGGGGGACATGAAGTCCCGCGCGGGCGTCGTTGGCGACCATTCGGGACAACCGACGCCGCATTTTGAGGCGTCGGTGATGGTCGCAAGCGCGGCCATCAAGTAGGGCGCGCCTGGCCCGACCTATTCATCTCCGGCCTGGCTGTCTCCGGCGAAGGCCAGCAGGATCGCAGCGGGTGCAGGCCCGTCCACAGAGGAAGCCAACTCCAGGAGACGGTGCACATGACCACCGATGTCGATCTCGAGACCGCGCTGTTGTCGGAGGACTTCGTTCGCGACCCGTATCCAGTACTCGACCAGCTGCGCAACGATCAACCGGTGTACTGGAGCGAGGGCATCGGGGCCTGGCTGCTGACGCGATACGACGACATCGTGTGGACGTTCAAGACCGTTCCCGGCTTCTCGAACGAAGGAAGGCTGGGCCGCGCAGCCGACCACGTCACCGGCCCGGAAGCAGCCCAGCTTGACGCGTTCCGCCGGCACTACGCGACGAAAGGACTCCTCCACTCAGACCCTCCCGATCACACGAGACTGCGGAGGGCGGTCTTACCTTTCTTCTCACCGCGAACCATCGAAGGCCTGCGCCCCCGCGTATCGGCGATCGTCGACAACCTGATCGACGACGCGCTGTCCAAGGGCGGCATGAACGCCATCGACGACCTCGCCTTCGCCCTTCCTGTCTCAGTACTGGCCAACATGCTTGGCGTGCCAGCTTCTGAGGGCGCTCTCTTCAGGAGGTGGGCGGACGACCTCCTCGCCTTCCAGGGCGTGAACAAGCCCGCTGCACAGCTTCTCCTCACCGCTCAGGAGTCTCTGGTCGCCGCCCGCAGCTACATCGCCGCGCTGATCAGCGGCAAGCGGAGGGACACCAGTCAGGACGACATCGTCTCGGTCCTCCTTCGCGCCGGGTCGAACGTGTCCGACGAGGAAATAATCAACACCTGCGTCACCCTGCTGGTCGCCGGACATGAGACGACGACGTCCTTGATCGGGAACGGTCTCTATCTGATGTTGAGCCGGCCGGAGGTTTTCGCCGCCCTTCGCGCCGACGAAGCCCTCGTCACCGGCACGGTCGAAGAGATCCTTCGCTTCGAGAGTCCGGTGGCACGACAGACACGGGTTCTGACGGAGGACACGTCGCTGCGTGACACGACGATGCACGCCGGGGACGTGGTCATCCAGATGCTCCACTCGGCCAACCGCGACCCAGCGCAGTTCCCGAACCCAGCGCTGTTCGACATCACCCGTCGACCGAACCGGCACATTGCCTTCGGCCAAGGCATCCACTTCTGTGTCGGAGCTCCTCTTAGCCGCCTGGAGGGCGACATCGTCTTCAGGTCCCTACTGCGCCGTGCCCCACGGATGCGTCTGCTCGATACCTCGCCCGATTGGGACGTCACGAAGCCCAACTCCCGAGTGCTCAACTCGCTTTCGGTGGCATTTGGGTGACGTCCCTGCCGGTGGTGCAAGTCCGGGCCGCTGGCAACGTGGGTGGTCGCGTGCGAGGGCCATCGTGTGCTGGTCAGCGAGACCCCGCCGTTGGTTCTCGCGGGAGGACACAACACACGATGGCCCTGGACCTGACCGCCGCCGAGCTCACCGGGTGATCGGTGCCGCCCCGCACGAGCACACCGAGGCGCGGACCGCACGGCGCAGCAGCTCCCCGCCCCGGACGCCGAGCACGGTCGCCGGGGACCGGGAGCTGCGGATCAGCCTCCGACCTGTCGGTAGCTGAGCAGCAGAGAGCTCGCTGGCTCCGACAGCGTCAACTCGACTCCCGAGGCGAGCTGTTGTCCCGTGTAGGAAGCGGTGTCATCGGAGTCCGCGAAGCTCAGCCCGTAGTGCGCCTCGGCCGTCAGTCCGCGAAGCCTCACACCGATGGTCGTGTCGAAGCAGTTGAGCCGGCGGAAGGCGAGCACGACCCCGCTCGCGAGGTCGTCGCGGTGGAATTGGTACGCGAGCCACGCGTCGTCGCGAATGTTGTGCTGGGTCAACGGGTAGAAGTCCCCGTAGAAGTAGGGCCGGGTCCGCTCGAACTCGGCCAGCAGCCGCTGAGCGGTGTCCACGGGGAAGTCATCTGCAGTGGGGTCCCAGCGCAGCACCATGCCCGCACCCAGGGCGGCGCGGAACTCGTATGAATTGGGCGCGTTGACGCCCGTGCTGCTACAGGGCAGCCAGAGATTCAGCGCGTACGCATGGCACTGGCAGACATCGGCGTAGTACGCGTCCGGTCTCGCCTCGGGGACCCGGATGTGCGGCTGGCCGTAAGAGTCCACCGTTCGGAGTAGCGGCAGGGTGCGTGAGACGGCCTCGAGGTCCAGCCGCCGTCCACCATGGGTGGAACTGTCGATCAGCAGACCGGGATGACGCCGCCGGAGCTCGTCCCAGAAGGCGTAGAGGCCCTCGACCCAACGAATCTCGGTGATGCCGGCCCGGTCCGCTCCGTCGGCCTCCCGCCAGAAACGGCCGTAGTCCATGTACCAGTCGGACTGCTGGCGGAAGATCTTGACGTCGTTCGACTGGATCAGATCGGAGACGGAGTCGGTCATCCATTCACGGGCGTCGCGGTTGCCGAAGTTGAACAGGCCCGCCCAACCGTCATTGAGCTTGAAGGCCCACTCCGGATGCTTGGAGTCGATCTCGGTGTCCTTCTTGACCATCTCCGGCTCGGACGCCAGGACCAATCCCATGCCGAGGGTCTGGAGGCCATCGGAGACGGCGCCGATGCCGTTCGGGAAGGCGTCCGCTCTGGCGCCCGTGTTCCCCGATCCGCCCGGCCATCCGCCCTCTACCCAGCCGGGGTCGAGCAGGTAGTACTCCGGCTTGATGCCCAGCTCCGCGACGCGCGTCGCGGTGGCGATCTGGTTCTTCTCCGTCGCGTCGTTGCCCATGTCGTACAGGCCGGTCGGGGCGTAGACGAGGGGCATGGTCACGGGCTCGTCGCCGTCGAGTGGCGTGTGGTGGGCCAGGATGAAGCGGCGGAGCATGTTGTGCCCACGCATCCGGTCCTCGTCGGTCCAGAACAACATCAGGATGCGCGGCGTGC
>JAOPWJ010000239.1 GCA_025965715.1 Blastococcus sp.
ACGGCGCCCGGTTGCCCGCCTCCACGCCGGCCACCGTGGCGGGGATTCCCCAGAGCGGAACTGGGCGCGGCCGGCTCCGGGCAACCGGTGGACGCTGCTGCCGTGGACCCAGCCGCCGCAGTCCCCCCGACGGGGGCGCGGCGCGAGTGCGGCGGGGGGACCGGCGAACCCTGGTGCTGCTCGCCAGGGTCAGGAAGTCCACTTCCCGGCCCGGCCGAGCGCGTTCCGCCAGCGGTCGTGCCGGCCGTCGTCCCGTCGCCCCGGCTCGGGCTCGAAACGGCGGTCCAGCGCCCACGTCTGCGCGAGCTCGTCCGTGCTGCCCCACACGCCGGTGCCCAGGCCGGCGAGGAAGGCGGCGCCGAGGGCCGTCGTCTCGGTGACCTTGGGACGGCGCACCGGCACGCCCAGCTGATCCGCCTGCAACTGCAGGAGCAGGTCGTTGGCGCTGGCGCCGCCGTCGGCCGACAGCTCCGGCACCTCGAGTCCGGCCTCCTCGACCATGACGTCGACGACGTCGCGCACCTCGAACGCCATCGCCTCCAGCGTGGCCAGGGCCAGGTGCGCGCGGGTGGTGCCGCGGGTGATGCCCAGGATCGCGCCCCGGGCGTGGGGGTCCCAGTGCGGTGCGCCCATGCCGGTCAGCGCGGGCACGAAGACGACGTCCCCGGTGTCGGGCACGGTGCGGGCGAGCCCCTCGATCTCGCTTGCGGAGTCGATCAGCCCCAGTCCGTCGCGCAGCCACTGCACCGCGGCGCCGGTGACGAAGATGGCGCCCTCGAGGGCGTAGACCAGCCCGTCACCGATGTCCCAGGCGACCGTGCTGAGCAGCCCGGCGTCGGACCGCACCGGCGTCGACCCGGTGTTGGTCAGCACGAACGACCCGGTGCCGTAGGTGCACTTGCTCATGCCGGGGGAGTAGCAGGCCTGGCCGAACAGGGCGGCCTGCTGGTCGCCGGCGATCCCGGCGATGGGGAGCTCCAGACCCAGGAACGAGTCGGGATCGGTGGTGCCGACGACGCCCGAACTCGGCACCACCTCCGGCAGAGCGGCCCGCGGAACGTCGAACAGCTCGCACAGCTCGTCGGACCAGGCGCCCTTCTCCAGGTCGAACAGCAGCGTGCGGCTGGCGTTGGTGGCGTCGGTGATGTGCGCGGCGCCCCCGGTGAGCCGGGCGATCACGTAGGAGTCGACGGTGCCGAGAACCAGTGAGGCGTCTCGGACGCCTTCCCAGAGCCTGGGCTCCTCCGCGGCGAGCCAGCAGTACTTGGTCGCGGTGAAGTACGGATCGAGCCGGAGTCCGGTGAGCTGGGCCACCCGTGGCTCGTGTCCGGCGTCGCGCACACGGACGCAGATGCCCGTGGTGCGGCGGTCCTGCCAGACGATCGCCGGGCGGGGGGAGCGCAGGGTGCGCGGGTGCCAGACGACGGCCGTCTCGCGCTGGTCGGTGATCCCGACGCAGCTGGGCTGCGCGTCGGTGCCGGCCAGGGCCTCGCGACAGGCACCCACCGTCGCCGTCCAGATGTCGTCGGGCTCGTGCTCGACCCAGCCCGGGCGCGGGAACAGCTGCGCGAACTCCCGGTAGCCACGGGACAGCACCTCGCCCTGCTCGCCCACGATCAGCGCGGTCACCCCGGTCGTTCCTGCGTCAATGGCCAGCACCGGCATGGCGGGCACGTTAGCCCGGCGCGCGTTGCGGTGACCGACGAGCAAGGATCGGCTGGTGACCACCGGTATCGAGTTCGTCCACCCAGACGCCCAGCAGGGCGGCGCCCCCCACGCCCACGCCGCCTTCACGGTCGCCGGCGGTGACGTCGCGGGCCGGGCACGCCAGGTGTCGGCCAACCCGGTGACGGCGCTCGAGGGCGGTGGCGCCGGTCCGGGCGAGGGCCTGAAGAGGACGGTGTACGTGGCCACCGCCGACCGAAGCCGCCTCGCCGCCGCGGGGGAGGTGGTCCGCGAGGCCTTCGGCGACCACGACGCGCCGAGCACCCTGGCCGGAGTGACCCTGCTCGGCCGTTCCGACCAGCCGGCCGAGGTGGAAGCCGTCGCTGTGCGCGACAGCTGGGAGGAACCGGCGCCGCCGCACCACGGCCCGACCCGGAGCCAGTGACCGTGCGGCGCTTCTTCTACGACACCGAGTTCATCGAGGACGGGACCACCATCGATCTGGTCTCGATCGGCGTGGTCGACGAGACCGGCCGGGAGTTCTACGCCGTCAGCACCGAGTTCGACCCGGCGAGGGCGATCCCCTGGGTGCGGCGGAACGTGCTCGACCAGCTGCCGTCGCCGGCCGACAAGGCGTGGCGCAGCCGCGAGCGCATTCGCGACGACCTGCTGGCCTTCCTCACCGGTCCGGGCGAGGAGATCGAGCTCTGGGCGTGGTTCGCCGCCTACGACCACGTGGCCCTGGCCCAGCTCTGGGGCGCGATGCCGGCGTTGCCGCGGCCGATCCCGCGGTTCACCCGCGAGCTCCGTCAGCGGTGGGACGACGTGGGGCAGCCGCCGCTGCCGCCCAAGCCCAGCGGCACGCACGACGCGCTGGTCGATGCCCGCTACAACCTCGAGCGCTGGAGGGTCATCGAGGCCGCCCGGGGCTGAACCGTCAGCCGTGGAGGTGGGCCCAGTCCTCCGGGTGTGCGCGCAGGTGCTCGGCGACCGTGCGGGCCGGATGCCCGGTCAGGGTCGGGACGACGTCGGTGACGGTCTCCAGCTCACCGGCGGCCATCGCCAGGTAGCTGGTCACCCAGCCTTCGATCTCCCAGTCGGGGTGCCCCGAGGGCCGTCGGGTCGCCCACGCGTCCTCGACGGTCTGGTCGAGGTACACCGCGGGCCGCCCGGTGACCTCGGCCAGCACTGCCGCCGCGTCGCTCATGGACAGCGCCTGGGGTCCGGTCACCTCCAGCGCCCGGCCGTCGAGGGCGCCGGAGTCGTCGAGCAGGACCGCCGCGCCCACATCGGCGAGGTCGTCGCGGGAGACGAAGCTGGTGCGGCCGTCGCCCGCGGGCGCGGCGATCACCGCTCGGCCGTCCTCGACGGTGGCGAAGAACGGCACGAAGTCGGCGTACATGCTGTGCCGGAGAAAGGTGTGCCGGACGCCGCTGTCGCCGATCCGGTCCTCGGTGGCCGCATGCTGCCGGACCAGGGTGAACACCGCGTCGTGCCGCGCACCCAGGAACGACGTGTAGACGATCCGATGCACGCCGGCGGCCACGGCGGCGTCGACGGCGTCGGCGTGCTGCTGCAACCGGTCCTCGTGCTCCGCGGCCGACACGAGATAGACGGTGTGGGCCCCCGTGAGCGCAGCCCGCAGACCGTCGGCGTCGGCGTACCCACCGGGGTTGGCCACGACCTCGGCGCCATGCGCCCGCGGTGCACGGGCGGCGTCACGGACCACCAGCCGGAGCCGGACGTCGTCCACTCCGGCCAACCGCGCGACGAGGCGCCGGCCGAGCGCTCCCGTGGCCCCCGTGACCGCGATCACCCGGCTCATGCGACCGACATCGCCCCTGCGGGGCACGGCCCCGAGCCTGTGAAGGGTGGAGGGCAGGGGTCCTTCCTCTGCGGCATCATGACGCGGACCAACACGCGCGCCGCGACGAACGTTCCCGGAGGAACTCCCATGCGCATCGGCATCCTGACCGGCGGCGGCGACTGCCCTGGCCTCAACGCCGTCATCCGCGCCGTGGTCCGCAAGGGGATCGGTCAGCACGGCGACGAGATCGTCGGCTTCCGGGACGGCTGGCGGGGTGTCCTGGAATCCGACACCGTGCCCATGGATCTGCGCGCCGTGCGCGGAATCCTGCCCAGGGGCGGCACCGTGCTCGGCACTTCACGCACGAACCCGTACGCGATGGAGGGCGGGGCCGAGCTCGCGCTGGAGAACCTGCGCAGCCTCGGCATCGACGCGCTGGTGCCGATCGGCGGCGAGGACACCCTCGGTGTCGCCGCGAAGCTGGCCGAGGCGGGGGTGCGCGTCGTCGGGGTTCCGAAGACCATCGACAACGACCTCGACGGAACCGACTACACGTTCGGCTTCGACACCGCCGTCGGGGTGGCGATGGAGGCCATCGACCGCCTGCACACCACCGGCGACAGCCACCACCGCACCCTGGTCGTCGAGGTCATGGGCCGGCACGCCGGCTGGATCGCCCTGCACGCCGGCATGGCCAGCGGCGCCACCGTCATCCTCATCCCGGAGAAGCCGTTCGACGTCGACGCCGTGGTGGCGCACTGCCAGCACCGGTTCGACTCCGGCTACTCGCCGATCCTCGTCGTCTCCGAGGGGGCCCAGCCCAAGGACGGCGGCCTGAGCCTGTCCACCGGGGAGAAGGACGCCTTCGGCCACGTGCGGCTCGGCGGCATCGGGGCGGCGCTGGCCTCCCTGATCGAGGACCGCACGGGGCGCGAGGCGCGGGCCGTCGTTCTCGGGCACGTCCAGCGCGGGGGCACCCCGTCGCCGTTCGACCGGGTGCTGGCCACCCGCTTCGGGCTGGCCGCCGTCGACGCGGTGCACGACGGGCAGTCGGGGGTGATGGTCGCGCTGCGCGGCACCGACATCGTGCGGGTGCCGCTGTTGGCGGCCACGGCGCAGCTCAAGCTCGTGCCGGCGGAGCGGTACTCCGAGGCGGAGGTGTTCTTCGGGTGACGAAGGACCCCGGACGGACCCCGCCCTTCCCGTGACCCGCATGCTCGTGACGCTGCCCTGGACAGGGCCACCCGCCCTCGCACGCTCGGGCCGAGCCTCGGGACGGGGCCTCCCGGGCCGTACTCTGGGGAGGTGAGTCTTACCGAACCTGCTGAGCTGGTGCCCGGTCTCGACCGGTGGCGCGACCTGCCGGCGGCCCAGCAGCCGCAGTGGCCCGACCGGCCCGCCCTCGACGCGGTCCTCGACACGCTCTCCACCGTGCCGCCGATCGTGGCGCCGGCGGAGGTCGACTCCCTGCGGGCACAGCTGGCCGACGTGGCGCAGGGCAAGGCGTTCCTCCTGCAGGGCGGCGACTGCGCCGAGACCTTCGACCTCAACACCGAGCCGCACCTGCAGAGCACCACGCGGACGCTGCTGCAGATGGCCGTCGTCCTCACCTATGGGGCCAGCGTGCCCGTGGTGAAGGTGGGGCGCGTGGCCGGTCAGTACGCGAAGCCGCGCTCGTCGGACACCGACGCGCTGGGCCTGCCCTCCTACCGGGGCGACATGGTCAACTCGCTGGAGCCCGTGCTGGAGAAGCGGATCCCGGACCCGTACCGGCTGGTCCGGGCCTACGCCAACTCGGCCGCCGCGATGAACATGATCCGGGCCTACGCACGGGGCGGCCTGGCCGACCTGCACGCCGTGCACGACTGGAACAAGGACTTCGTCGCCACGTCCCCGGCCGGTGTCCGCTACGAGGTCATCGCGCAGGAGATCGACCGCGCGCTGGCGTTCATGAAGGCCTGCGGCATCGACGACGCAGCGCTTCGGGGCGTCGAGCTCTACAGCAGCCACGAGGCGCTGATCCTCGACTACGAGCGGGCGCTGGTGCGCGTGCACGAGGGCCGGCCCTACGACCTGTCGGCCCACTTCGTGTGGGTGGGTGAGCGCACGCGCCAGATGGACGGCGCCCACATCGAGTTCGCCTCGCGGATCGCCAACCCGATCGGCGTCAAGATCGGCCCGACCACGACGCCCGAGCAGGCGACCGAGCTGGTCGAGCGGCTCGACCCGGACGGCATGCCCGGCCGGCTCACGCTGATCAGCCGGATGGGCAACGGCAAGATTCGCGACGTCCTGCCGGCCATCGTGGAGAAGGTCACCGCCAGCGGCCACCAGGTCGTGTGGCAGTGCGATCCCATGCACGGCAACACCCACGAGTCCTCCACCGGGTACAAGACGCGCCACTTCGACCGCGTCGTCGACGAGGTCCTCGGGTTCTTCGACGTCCACCGGGCGCTGGGCACGTGGCCGGGCGGCATCCACGTCGAGCTGACCGGCGAGGACGTCACCGAGTGCCTCGGCGGAGCGATGGACATCAGTGACGCGGACCTCAACAGCCGGTACGAGACCGCTTGCGATCCGCGGCTGAACACCGGGCAGTCGCTGGAGCTGGCCTTCCTCGTGGCCGAGATGCTGCGGGGATGACCGGCGGCGCCGAGTCCTTCGTCGACCTGCGCTCCGACACCGTCACCCGGCCGACCCCCGGCATGCGCCGGGCCATGGCCGACGCCGAGGTGGGGGACGACGTCTACGCCGAGGACCCCACCGTCCGGGCGCTGGAGGAGCGGACGGCGGAGCTGTTCGGCCACGAGGCGGCGCTCTTCGTGCCCTCGGGGACCATGGGCAACCAGATCGGGATGCGCCTGGTCTGCGAGCCCGGCCAGGAGGTGCTCTGCGACGCCGACGCGCACGTCGTCACCTACGAGATGGGTGCCGCGGCCGCGGTCTTCGGCATCTCGACGCGCACGGTCGTCTCGGCAGGTGGCCGGCTGGACGCGCAGGCGCTGATCGACCAGGTGCGGCCGAAGGACAACTGGCACCTCACCGCCACCGCGGCGGTCGCGGTGGAGAACACGCACAACCGGGGCGGTGGCCTGGTGCAGCCGATCGAGGAGCTGCGCACGCTGTGGAACTGGTCCCGGGGGGCCGACGTCGCCGTCCACCTCGACGGTGCACGGATCTGGAACGCGCACGCCGCCTCGGGCGTGCCGTTGTCGACCTACGGCGCTCTCGCCGACACGGCGTCGGTCTGTTTCTCCAAGGGGCTCGGAACGCCGATCGGCTCGGTGCTGGTGGCATCGGCGGAACGGATCGCGGCGGCCCGGCTGTGGCGCAAGCGGCTCGGCGGCGGGATGCGGCAGGTCGGCGTCATCGCGGCTGCCTGCCGCTACGCCCTCGACCACAACCTGGGCCGGCTGCCCGAGGACCACGAGCACGCGCGGCAGCTGGCCACGCGGCTCGGGGTCGACCCCTCGACGGTCCAGACCAACATGGTGGTGCTCGACGGCGTCGAGGCGCCGCTGATCGCCGAGGCGGCCAAGGCGCAGGGCGTGCTGGTCAGCCAGGTGAGCCCCCGGCGAATCCGGCTCGTCACGCATCTCGACGTCGACCGTGCGGGCATCGACCGCGCCGCCGACGTCCTGGCGAAGCTCCTCGCCCTCTGATCGTGTGACGACCACGCGCCGACCGGTGTCGTCCGGAGCGGATCGCCGGCGCTCGCATGCTCCGCGACGTCGCCGCGGCGAGCCCCGGTCGGGTCAGCAGTCCTTCGCGAAGGGCGGTGCTGCCCTGGCCGAGGGTCCCGTCGACGGCGCGCACGGGACGGGGGATCGCCGGGGCAGGTCACTCCCCGCTGTCGCCGTCCGCGGTGAGATCACTGCGCGCTGAGGGCTGTCCGATGGGGCTGGGGGACAGCCCTCAACGCGCGTGATCATGCGGACGAACGGCCGGACCGCGCCTCAGTAGCTGCTGAACAGCAGATCGTTGTTCGCCGTGCGCGTGGTGGGGACGGCGTCCTTGGTGGTTGCTGCCTTGACGGCCGTGGCCACCATGGCCGGCGTCGCCGCCGTGTTGCCCTGCAGGTAGAGAGCAGCCACCCCGGCGACGTGCGGCGTCGCCATCGACGTGCCGCTGATCGTCTTGGTCGCCGTCGTGCCGGAGTACCAGTCGCTGGTGATCTCGACGCCCGGAGCGAACAGGTCGACGCAGGACCCGTAGTTGCTGAAGGTGG
This sequence comes from Blastococcus sp., assembly GCA_025965715.1. Classification (GTDB taxonomy): domain Bacteria; phylum Actinomycetota; class Actinomycetes; order Mycobacteriales; family Geodermatophilaceae; genus Blastococcus_B. Next base: position 7,701 of record JAOPWJ010000239.1, read on the forward strand.
CCGGCTTGTCCGTCCTGTCGGTCGCGCCGACCGTGAGGGCGGCGGGAACCCGCGCGGGGGAGGACTTGCAGGCGTCCTGCGGAGTGCCGGCCTGATTGCCGTTGCCGGCGGCCACCGCGTAGGTGACCCCGTCGGCGATCGACCGCGACACCGCACTGTCCAGCGCCCTGCTGGCGCTGCCACCGAGGCTCATGTTGGCCACCGCGGGCGCGCCGGCCGGGTGGTGGGCGGTCACCCAGTCGATGCCGGCGAGCACGCCGGAGTTGGTGCCGGACCCGGAGCAGTCCAGCACCCGGACGGCGACCAGGGAGACGTCCTTGGCCACGCCATAGGCGGACCCGCCGATCGTTCCGGCGACGTGGGTGCCGTGCCCGTTGCAGTCGTCGGCACTGCCGCTGTCGACGGCGTCGTAGCCGCTGGTCGCGCGTTCGCCGAAGTCGGAGTGGTCCAGTCGGATGCCGGTGTCGATCACGTAGGCCGTCACGCCGCTGCCCGTGGCGGTGTAGTGGTAGGTGCCCGTGAGCGGCAGCTTCTGCTGGTCGATGCGGTCCAGGCCCCAGGTCGCCGGGTCCTGCGTGCTCCTCAGCGACACGCGCGCATCACGCTCGATACCGACGACATTGGGCAACGTGGCGAGCCGGGCGGCCACGGTGGTCGGCAGCGACACCGCGAAACCGCTGAGCGCCGCGCTGTAGACGTGGGCGACGCGCCCGCCCAGGCCGGCGGCCCGCGCGGCGATGGGCCCCGCGGCGGTGCCGGACTTCAGGGTGACGATGTACGTGGCGACGGGGCCGGCCGGCGCAGCCGCGGCAGCGCCCGCGGTTGCTCCGACCCCGGTCGCCGACACGACCGCCACCGCGACAGTGGCCAAGGTCTTTCGGATCTGCACGGCGCTTACTCCTCGATCGGGGAGGGCCGCACGCGGTGCCGCGACCCGGATGCGGAGAGTGAAGCTGATGAACGGTTCGATCGGAACTGGCTCTTGCCGATCGGGCAGGTGACGGACGGCGCGTCGTGGAATCCGGGCGTGTCGCGTCCGCGGCGGCTCTCCGGCCGAGCGCAGCTCGGCGTCGGATCGCTCGGGTCGATGGCGATGCTCGGTCGCCTGGTCCTCCCGGACGGCGGCGTCGCGCAGCTGCTCGCCGCCGTCCACCGTCCGGCGCGGGAAGACCCCCAGGCCGCCGGGGGCGACGTGGGACCGCATGGAACGCGGGCCCGCGTCAGGCGGCGGCGGCGCTGTCGTCGCGCAGTGCGCACAGCAGCGCGATGTCGCGGCGGTGACCGGCCGACGGGGAGCCGTCGAGTTCGCTCGGGGTCTCGACGACCACCGGGACGCCGGCCATCGAGGGGTGCGTCAGCAGTTCGGCGAAGGGGCCGGTCCCGTAGGCCCCGCCACCGATCGACCCCTCGCCGATCGTGGCGTGCCGGTCGCGCTTGGAGCCGCACTCGTCCAGCGAGTCGTTGGCATGCACCAGCCCGAGGCGGCCGGCCCCGACCGTCGCCTGGAGGGCGTCCAGAGTCGCCGTCATCCCACCGGGGACGGCGAGATCGTGGCCGGCGGCCCACGCGTGGCAGGTGTCGAAGCAGACCCCGACCAGCGGGTGGAACTCGAGCGCCTGGAAGTAGGGACCCAGTTCCTCGACGGTGGCCGCCAGTGCCTTGCCACCTCCGGCGGTGGGCTCGATGAGCAGCCGCGGGGCGTCGTCCGGCAGGTCGTCGAGAATCGGCAGCAGCCGCTCGTGCAGCTGGCGCAGCGCCGTCTCGTACCGGTCCTCACCGACGGCGGAGCCGGCGTGCACGACCACTCCCCGGCAGCCGAGCTGGGCGGCGCGGGCCAGGTTGTGCGCGATGCTTCGGATCGACTGCTCCACCGTGGCCTCGGTGGGGGAGCCGACGTTGACCAGGAACGGCGTGTGGATGAACGAGGGCACCCCCCGTTCGGCGCAGCCCGCGGTGAACAGGGCGTCCTGCTTCGGATCGCCGGCCGTCAGCTTCCAGCCGCGCGGATTGCCGACGAAGACCTGGACTGCTCCCGCAGCGACGGCGTCGGCGTAGGGCAGCCCGCCGGTGGCCAGGCCGCCCTTGATCTGGATGTGCGCGCCGATGGGCGGCAGACCTGCGGCCCCCGTGCGGGGGCCTGCCGTGAGCCGGCGAGTGGTGGGGGGCAACGGGGGTCCTCTTAGAAGAAGCTGGAGAGGATCTTGACCGAGGTGCCCTGGTCGACGACCGTGCCGGCCGGGGGGTTCTGCCGGAGCACCTTGTCGCCGAACCAGTCGGTGGCCTCGACCTTCAGGCCGGCCGCCTCCAGTGTCCGTTTGGCGTCCTCGGTCTTCTTGCCGGTGACGTCGGGCACCTTGACCTGGGGCACACCCGCGGACACCTGCAGTTTCACCGGGCTGCCGTAGGGGATCGGCCCCGCCGTCGGCGCCGGGTCGACGGCCATCACCTCGCCCTTGTCGACCGCGGCGCTGCGCCCGTCGGCCACCCGGGTGACCGTGAAGCCGAGCTGCTCGAGGTTGGCCGTTGCTGCCTCAGGGGTCTGCCCGAGGACGTTGGGCACCACGACCGGCTCGTGCCCCAGGCTGACGATGATCTTGACGGGCTCGTTCCGTTTGAGCGCGGTGCCGGCGGCCGGCTCGAAGCCGACCACCCGACCGGCGGCGAGCTCGTTGTCGTAGCGCTTCTCGGTGGTGACCTGGATCGGCAGGGTGTCCTGCAACTGGGCCACGACCTGGTTCGCGTCCTGCCCCACCAGCGCGGTGTCCACGCGGAACCGCTCCGGGCCCTTGGACACGACGAGGTGCACGTCGGTTCCGCGGATCGCCTCCCCGCCCTCCGGGTCTGCGGAGATGACGACGTCCTCGGCGACGTCCTCGCTCCACTGCTCCTCGACAGGGCTCGGGTCCAGCCCGGCATCCTGGAGGACGGCGATCGCGTCGTCGCGCTGGAGGCCCGCCAGGTCCGGCACGTCGGTCCAGCGGCCGGAACCGAACCACCAGCCGATCGCGCCGACGGTGATGGCGAGCAGCAGCACGATGGCGATGGCGAACCGCGCCCGGCGGCGGCGGATGTGATCAGGAAGGCCCGGGCGGGGCCTCTCCGGCGGGGGCCGGCGTCCCGCCACGTGCGTCGTCGGGCCGGCGCCCATGCCGGGCAGCATGCTCGTGCGCCCGGCGCGGTCGGACCTGTGGTTGAGGATCTCGGTGCCGGGGTCGCTCGGGTGGCGCGGGCGCGTCGGCCGGTTGGTCGGCCGCAGGGTGCCGGGGCCGGCGGTGCTGCGCCCGGTCGGCACGGGGACGAGCTCCACCCCGAGGTCCTTGCGCACGTCGGCCAGCTCGGCGAGGAAGGCCCCGGCGTCCAGCGGCCGGCCGGCGGGATCGCGCCGGGTGGTCCGGGCCACGAGCTCGTCGACCTGCCACGGCAGCCCGGGCACCTCCGCCGACGGCGCGGGGACGTCGTGGTGAACGTGCTGGTAGGCGACCGCGAGCGGCGTGTCCCCGCCGAACGGCGGGTGCCCGGTGAGCATCTCGTACAGCACGATGCCGGCGGCGTAGGTGTCGCTGCGGGCGTCCGCCCGGCCGCGTTCGAGCTGCTCGGGGGAGAGATAGGCGACCGTGCCGATGAGCACGCCGCCGGTCTGGCTGGTCTGACCGGTGCCGACGACCGCGCGGGCCAGCCCGAAGTCGGCCACCTTCACCACGCCGTCGAGGCCGATGAGTACGTTCTCGGGCTTGATGTCCCGGTGCACGATGCCGGCCCGGTGGGCGGCGGTGAGGCCGGCGAGCACTGGCTCGAGCACCGCGAACGCCTCGGCGACGGTCAGCCGCCCGCGGGCCTGCAGCAGGTCACGAAGGGTCCGGCCCCGTACCAGCTCCATGACCAGGAAGACCAGACCCTGGTCGCTGCCCTGGTCGCTCACCGACACCACGTTGGGGTGGCTGAGCATGGCCGCGGCGCGCGCCTCGCGGGTGAAGCGGTCGACGAACGTGGGGTCGTGCACCAGGTGGTCGGCCATGACCTTGACCGCCACCGTGCGGTGCAGCCGCAGGTCGGTCGCGGAGTAGACGGTGGACATGCCGCCTCGGGCCAGCCGCTCCTCGAGGCGGTAGCGCCCCTCGAGGGTGAGGCCGACCGCAGGGTCGGTCACGGCGGTGTCCACTTGGCCGAGTGTAGGAGCGGAAAGCATGCCGTTCGGCCAACCACGCGGTGCGGGGGACGGCCGGTACTGCTGGTGCGCATGGTTACCGACCCCCCTGGCCCCCACCACTGGCATGCTCGTGGCAGGACGCTGCAGGGCGGCCGCTCACGCGAGGTCGAGGCCCGGGTACAGCGGGTGTGCGGCCAGCAGCTCGCCGGCGGCGGCCCGCGTGCGGTCGGCCAGGCCGTCGGTCATCGCGTACTTGGCCCGGGACGGCGTCCCGGCGGCCGTGCTCGCCGGGGTGGTGCCGGCCAGGACGTCGGCGATCAGCCCGGCGGTGGCGTCGAACTCGGCCGTGCCGAACCCGCGGGTCGTCAGCGCCGGGGTGCCCACCCGGATCCCGGAGGTGTACCAGGCGCCCTGCGGGTCGGCGGGCACGGAGTTGCGGTTGGTCACGATGCCGGCGTCGAGCAGCGCCGATTCGGCCTGACGGCCGGTCAGGCCGAAGCTGCTGACGTCCAGGAGCACGAGGTGGTTGTCCGTACCGCCGGTGACCAGCCGGACGCCGCGGCGGGTGAGCCCGTCGGCGAGCGTCGCCGCGTTGTCGACGACGGCCTGGGCGTAGTCGGCGAAGGCCGGCTGCCGGGCCTCGGCGAAGGCGACCGCCTTGGCGGCCATGACGTGCGGCAGCGGCCCGCCGAGCACCATCGGGCAGCCGCGGTCGACGGCGTCGGCGAACTCCGGCTGCGCCAGCACGAACCCGCCGCGCGGCCCGCGCAGCGACTTGTGGCTGGTGCTGGTGACCACGTGGGCGTGCGGAACCGGGTCGAAGTCGCCGGTGAACACCTTGCCTGCCACGAGCCCGGCGAAGTGGGCCATGTCGACCACGAGGGTCGCGTCCACCTCGTCGGCGATCTCCCGCATGGCCGCGAAGTCCACCTTGCGCGGGTAGGCGCTGTAGCCGGCCATCAGGATCAGCGGCCGGAACTCCCGGGCCTGGGCGCGGAGGGCGGCGTAGTCGAGCAGCCCCGTCTCCGGGTCGGTGCCGTAGGAGGACTGGGCGAACATCTTGCCGCTGATGTTCGGCCGGAAGCCGTGCGTGAGGTGCCCACCGGCGTCCAGCGACATGCCCAGCATCCGCTGGTTGCCGAGCGAGTGGCGAAGGGCGGCCCAGCCGTCGTCGGACAGGTCGTTGACGTGCTTCGCGCCGGCAGCGTCCAGGGCGGGCAGCTCCACCCGCTGGGCCAGCACCGCCCAGAAGGCGACCAGGTTGGCGTCGATGCCCGAGTGCGGTTGGACGTAGGCGTGCGAGGCGCCGAACAGCTCCCGGGCGTGCTCCGCCGCCAGCGCCTCGACGGTGTCGACGTTCTGGCAGCCGGCGTAGAACCGGTGCCCGACGGTGCCTTCGGCGTACTTGTCGCTGAACCAGTTGCCCATGGTGAGCAGGACCGCCGGACTGGCGTAGTTCTCGCTGGCGATCAGCTTCAACGAGCTCCGCTGGTCGGCGAGCTCGGCGCCGATCGCGTCGGCGACGCGCGGCTCGACCGCCCCGATCACCTTCAGGGCGTTGCGGTAGGCGGCCGACGCGGCGGTGCCGTCGAAGGGCTGGGCGTCGAAGCGGTGGGTCGGCACTGATCCGGTCATGAGGGGCTCCTGCGCGAGTCGTCGGGGAGGTGCCCAGGCGCTCGGCGGAGGTGATGCGAGCCGCTCCCCGGTGGTGGTCCACCTCGATGCGCCAGTCACGGCTCCGGGGCAGGTTATCCCGACCGGCCGGCCGCGCCATAGGCTGGGCGTCTATGGACACGCTCACTCCGGCCGAGGTCGCAAAGCTCCTGGGCACTTCGCCCAACCGGGTCCGCCAGCTCCTGCGCGACCGCAAGCTGATGGCCGTGCCCGGCAGCGGCAACGGCAAGATCCCAGCTGCCTTCGTGCAGGACGGCGTCATCCTCAAGCACCTGCCGGGGTTGCTGACGGTCCTCAAGGACGGCGGGTTCAACGACGAGGAGGCCTTCGACTGGCTGTTCCGGGAGGACGAGTCGCTGCCCGGCACGCCGGTGCAGGCGCTGCGCGACGACCGGCACACCGAGGTCACCCGGCGCGCCCAGGCCCTCGCGCTGTAGCTGCGCCGTGCGGCACCTGACCTACCTCGCCCTGCTGGTCGGGTGCCTGGTCGTGACGGCGCCGCTGGAGCTCCTCCTGCGGGTGCGTGTCTACGCGCGGTGGCGGCGCCTCCTGCTGGCCGTCGTCCCGGTGTTCGTCGTCTTCGTGGCCTGGGTGCTCTACGCGATCGCCGAGGGGCACTGGAGCTACAGCGCCGAGCAGACCCTCGGTGTCCGGCTGCCCGGCGGCATCCCCGTCGAGGAGGTGCTGTTCTTCCTCGTC
>JAOPWJ010000218.1 GCA_025965715.1 Blastococcus sp.
AGGTCCGCGACCAGCACTGCGTCTTCGCCGGCTGCGACGCTCCCAGCTACTGGTGCGACGTCCACCACCTCATCCACTGGGCGCACGACGGGGAAACCGACCTCGACAACGGCGCCCTGCTCTGCGAACGACACCACACCAAGGTCCACCACGGCTTCGACGTCGAGCGACAACCCGACGGCCGATGGCGCACCTACCGCCCCGACGGCACCGAGATCCGTCTCGCCGAACCGCTTCTGACCGCGCACTGAGCCATTCCCTCGTCAGACGATCCGGCGCGCTCGGTGGTCAGATCGCTGGGGTGTCGCCGGTTGTCAGCGATTCGGCTGGAGCAGCAGGACTTCCGCGCCGTCGTCCATGCGGATCGTCAGGGAGCCGGCGAGGACGAGACTGAACTCGTCGGCCCCAACGGTGGTGGTGCCGGGTGAGCTCGCCGTCGGTGCGCACCACCCGGAGGTCGTAGTCGTCGAGGACGGCGACCGTGCCGGGTTGCCGCCGCGGGATCGGCGCGCGGACGTGGGCCGGGTGGATCGCTTCGGGCGTCGGACCAACGCCGTCCGTCGGGGGCTGTGGCGGCACGTAACCTGAACTCCCGTGAGCCTCACCATCGGGATCGTCGGCCTGCCCAATGTCGGCAAGTCGACCCTCTTCAACGCCCTGACCAAGAACGACGTCCTGGCGGCGAACTACCCGTTCGCGACCATCGAGCCCAACGTCGGTGTGGTGGGCGTGCCCGACCCGCGCCTGAAAAAGCTGGCCGAGGTGTTCGGGTCGCAGAAGATCATCCCGGCGACGGTGTCGTTCGTGGACATCGCCGGCATCGTCCGCGGCGCCAGCGAGGGCGCCGGGCTGGGCAACAAGTTCCTCGCCAACATCCGGGAGAGCGACGCGATCTGCCAGGTGATCCGGGTGTTCACCGACCCCGACGTCGTCCACGTCGACGGGAAGGTGTCCCCGGCCGACGACATCGAGACGATCAACACCGAGCTCCTGCTGGCCGACCTGCAGACACTGGAGAAGGCGATCCCGCGGCTGGAGAAGGAGATGCGCAAGGACAAGGAGCGCGCCTCCCTGCATGCCGCCGCCCTCGAGGCGCAGCAGGTGCTGGACTCCGGGCGGACGCTCTTCTCCGCCGGCATCGACCCTGCACCGCTGCGCGAACTGGGTCTGATGACCACCAAGCCCTTCCTCTACGTGTTCAACGTCGACGAGGAGGAGCTGGGCAACGAGGAACTGATCGCCGAGCTCCGCGGGCTGGTCGCACCGGCCGAGGCCATCCTCATGGACGCCAAGATCGAGTCCGAGCTGGCGGAGCTGCCCGACGAGGAGGCGGCCGAGCTGCTGGCCGGCATCGGTCAGGACGAGCCGGGCCTCGATCAGCTCGCACGCGTCGGCTTCGCGACCCTCGGCCTGCAGACCTACCTGACCGCGGGCCCCAAGGAGGCGCGCGCGTGGACCATCCCGGTCGGCGCCACCGCCCGCAGGCCGCCGGCGTCATCCACACCGACTTCCAGCGCGGCTTCATCAAGGCAGAGATCGTCTCCTTCGGCCAGCTGATCGATGCTGGGTCGATGGCCGAGGCCAAGTCGCGCGGCTGGGTGCGCATCGAGGGCAAGGACTACGTCATGCAGGACGGCGACGTCGTGGAGTTCCGCTTCAACGTGTAGGCACCGCCGTTGCTCAGGTCAATGCGTCGTCAGGCCGGTCGAGTCGCAGCTGGCCGTGCACAGCTGCTCGGCTGCTTCCTCGTGCGGCTTCCGCGGTCGGCCCAAGTGGTGCCGCTCGCGCGCTGCACGGTCACGACTTCGCAGCCGTGCGGCCGGGCGCGGAGAAGCGCCGACAGGCGGGCAGCCGCACGCCGGTGAGGCCGGCCGCCGCGATGGTCGTTCGGCGGCGGTAGCCGACGGCGTCCGGATGCGCTGGGGACTGTGCGCAGCCCGCGGAGGAGCGCTGTTGCTCGCCGCCTCTGACGGCCGACGCAACAGGAACCCGCGTTTGACCTGCGAAAATGGTCTGAACAAGATCATCAAGGAACCGTGTGCTCCGGTCGATGACCCCGGTGTGAATGATTTCGCCGTCAATGTACGTCGCGACACTGCGCTCGTCGTCAGTTGCGATGCGGCGGTGCTCGAGCGCCTGCGCGACGCGGTCCAGTGGGCGGGGTGCACCCCGCTCTGCTGCACGACGCCGGAGGAAGCGCTCGAGCGGCTCGAGGAGGTCTCGCCCAACCTGCTGGTGCTCGACGCGCCGTCGGACGACGAGGGCAAGCCCCTGTCCGTGCTCCAGGCGCTGCGGCGAGCCGTCGGCGGGGACGGCGTCCCGGCGCTCGTGCTCGCCGAAGGCAGCGACCTGCGGCTCGCGGCGCTCATGGCAGGGGCCGATGACGTGGTCGACCGCGACGTGGCGACGGACGACCTCCGGGCCCGACTGCAGGCCCGGCTCTTGCGCCCCTCCGCTTCCCGCCGGCGGGTGCCGACCGATCCGGTCACCGGCACCCTGACGGCCGAGGCATCCCTCGAACAGCTCCGCCACGAGGCCGAGCGCGCCGCGCGTACCCGTCGCCCCGGCGTGCTCGCCCTGCTGTCCTTCCACGAGTTGCCGGCGCTGCGCGCCGAGCTCGGTGCCCGAGCTGGCGACGAGCTGCTGGCGCAGGCAGTGCGGATCGTCAAGGCGGACGGTCGGCTGCTCGATGCGGTCGGTACCGCCCGCGGGCAGCTGGCGCTGCTCATGCCCGGAACCGATGCTGCGGGCGCTCAGATCCGGCTCGAGCGGCTCATGCGCGAACTCCACTCGCACGAGTTCGGGGTCAGTGGTGGCGCCGTCCAGTTGACGCCTCTCATGGGCTACGCGGTCTCCGAACCGGGGCTGGAGGCGGTGGCGCTCGAGGAACGGGCGTGGGTCGCCCTGCGGCACGCCGCCGAGCAGCTCGACCTGCATCCCACGCGGTGGCGAGCCGCGCTGGGCGACGTGCCGGGACCGGAGTCCCGGCGCCTGCTGGGGCGCACCTTGCGGCGCTGTCGCACGGGGTTGCAGGTCGTGGGCCAGCAGATGCTGTGCTTCGGCATCCCCCTGTGCGTGTACGCGCTGACGGACGCACTCGGGTTCAGCGTCACCTGGATCGCCTACCTCGTCGTGACCGCCGCCGTCACCTTCACCGCCGCCGGGATCTGGGCCGAGAGCCTCCTCGCGCTGCGCGGGACGGAGCTACCGCCGGCACCGCCGGGCCCACTGCCGAAGGCGTCGGCGGTGATCGCCGCCTACCTGCCCAACGAGGCCGACACCGTCATCGAGACGGTCCAGGCGTTCCTGCGGCACGACTACCCGAACCTGCAGATCGTGCTGGCGTACAACACCCCCGAGCCGATGGCCGTGGAGGCCACGCTGCGGGCCATCGCCGAGACGAACCCTCGATTCCTTCCGCTGCGGGTGGAGGGCAGCGTCTCCAAGGCTCAGAACGTGAACGCGGCACTGGCCCGGGTGGACGGCGAGTTCGTCGGCATCTTCGACGCCGACCACCACCCCGCACCGCTGGCCTTCCGGCGCGCGTGGCGGTGGATCGCCAGCGGGGTCGACGTCGTGCAGGGCCACTGTGTGGTGCGCAACGGCACGGACGGCGTCCTCACCCGCCTGGTGGCCGCCGAGTTCGAGACCATCTACGCGGTGAGCCATCCC
>JAOPWJ010000066.1 GCA_025965715.1 Blastococcus sp.
AGCTACCAGGCGACCGTCGAGGGCTTCGCCGCCGCGGGAGTGGACGCGGCGGAGGCGGGCCGGCTGATCGCCTCGTCGGTGGCGCTCGCCCGCGCGGGCCAGGGCGAGGGCTGGGTGGCCGGATCGATCGGGCCGTACGGCGCGATGCTGGCCGACGGGTCGGAGTACACCGGCGACTACGTCTCACACGTCGGCGTCACCGGCCTGCGCGAGTTCCACCGGCCGCGGATGGAGCTCCTCGCTGGGGCGGGCGCCGACGTCCTGGCGTGCGAGACGGTCCCGGCGGCAGCGGAGGCCGAGGCACTGATCGCCGAGGCCGATGCCCTCGGCGTCCCGATGTGGCTGTCGCTGACCACGGTCCTCGACACGTCGGGGCTGGCGCGCACGCGCCGCGGTGAACTGGCGGCCGACGTCTTCGCCATGGCTGCGGACAGTGCCGCGGTCGTCGCGGTGGGCATCAACTGCACCGAACCGGCGACCGTTCTGCCTGCCGTCCAGGCCGCCGCGACGAGCGGCAAACCTGTCGTGGTCTATCCGAACAGCGGCGAGCACTGGAACGCCGAGGCCCGGCACTGGACGGGGACGGCGGACGTCGCCGTCGACGGCGTCCCGGCGTGGGTGGGGGCCGGGGCGCGCCTCGTCGGCGGATGTTGCCGGGTCCGCCCCGACGCCATCCGGGAGATTGCACGCGTGATCAGGTCACCTGATCGTTAGGGGTCCTGGCTCACCGTCGACCGTGAGCCAGGACCACTTGTGATCAGGTCACCTGATCGTTATCGGCCGCGTCAGAGGATCGGGGTGCCGCCCGTCACCGCGACCCGCGCACCGGAGACGTAGGACGCCTCGTCGCTGGCCAGCAGCACGTAGACCGGTGCGAGCTCGGCCGGCTGCCCGGCGCGGCCCATCGGCACCTGCTTGCCGAAGCTCTCCACCTTCTCCTCGGGCATGGTCGCCGGGATCAACGGCGTCCAGATCGGGCCGGGCGCCACGCTGTTGGCCCGGATGCCCTTGTCGGCGTACATCTGCGCCATGCTCGCGGTGAAGTTGGCGATCGCCGCCTTGGTCATCGCGTAGGGCGCCAGATCAGGGCTGGGCATGTCGGAGTTCACCGACGACGAGTTGATGATCGCCCCGCCCGGCGGCATGTGCGGGATGGCGTCCTTGGTGAGGATGAACATGGCCGTCAGGTTGGTCGCGACGGTGTGGTCCCACTCCTCGTCCGACACCTCCTCCAACGTCGGGTGGGTCATCTGGAAGGCGGCGTTGTTGACCAGGATGTCGACCTTGCCGAACTCCTCGACGGCCTTCGGGATGATCGTCTTGGCGTGCGCCCGGTCGGAGAGGTCGCCGGCGACGAGAACGCACGTGCGGCCGGCCTCCTCGACGTAGCGCGCGGTGTCCTGGGCGTCGTCGTGCTCGTCGAGGTACGAGATCAGGACGTCGGCACCTTCACGCGCGAACGCGATGGCGACGGCCCGGCCGATCCCACTGTCTCCACCCGTGATGACGGCCGCCTTGCCGGTGAGCCGCCCGTGGCCCTGATAGCTCTCCTCGCCGTGATCGGGCTTCGGCGTCATCTCGCCGAGGACACCGGGCGGGCTCTGCTGCTGCTCGGGCTGGGACTCGGGGCGGGGCTCGGACACGGGTCCTCCTTGCGGTTGGGCGGCACGTCGCCGTCCGCCTACCCCCGGCCTGGGCGCCGACACGTCGCCGTCAATTCGCAACCGCGGATTCCTGGCTCACCATGAGGGGTCTTGGCTCACTGTCGACGGTGAGCCAGGACCCCTATCGATCAGGTGACCTGATCAACATCGCCGCCTGGCACGCTGGTGGCCACGATGACCGCCACCGCCCCTCCCCTGCTCGACGATCCCGCCGACCTCAGCGCCCTCCGCGCGAGGGGCGACGACGCCGATGAACTGTTCGCCTCCTTCGCCGCCTGGGCCGAGGCGAACGGCACCGTGCTGTACCCGGCGCAGGAGGAGGCGTTGATCGAGCTGGTCAGCGGCGCCAACGTCGTCCTCGCCACGCCCACCGGGTCGGGCAAGTCGCTGGTCGCCACCGGCGCGCAGTACGCCGCCCTGGCGGCGGGACGGCGCAGCTACTACACCGCGCCGATCAAGGCGCTGGTGAGCGAGAAGTTCTTCGCACTGTGCGGGGTCTTCGGCGCGGCCAACGTCGGCATGCTCACCGGCGACGCCTCGGTCAACCACGACGCCCCGATCGTCGCCTGCACCGCCGAGGTGCTGGCCAACATCGCGCTGCGCGAGGGGGCGGACGCCGACATCGGCCTCGTCGTCATGGACGAGTTCCACTTCTACGGCGACCCCGACCGCGGGTGGGCATGGCAGGTGCCGCTGCTCGAGCTGCCGAAGGCACAGTTCCTGCTCATGAGCGCCACCCTCGGCGACGTCACGTTCCTCCGCGAGGACCTCACCCGGCGCACCGGACGGCCCACCGCCCTGGTGGCCAACGCCGAGCGCCCGGTGCCGCTGAACCACTACTACGCGACCACGCCGATGCACGAGACGATCCAGGATCTCCTGGACACCAAGCAGGCGCCGGTCTACGTCGTCCACTTCACCCAGGCATCGGCCCTGGAGCGGGCGCAGGCGCTGATGAGCGTCAACGTGTGCTCGAAGGAGGAGAAGGCAGCGATCGCCGAGATGATCGGCGGCTTCCGGTTCTCCTCCGCCTTCGGGACGACGCTGTCTCGGCTGGTCCGCCACGGCATCGGCGTCCACCACGCCGGGATGCTGCCCAAGTATCGACGGCTGGTCGAGCAGCTGGCCCAGGCCGGACTGCTCAAGGTCATCTGCGGCACCGACACCCTGGGCGTCGGCATCAACGTGCCGATCCGCACCGTCGTCTTCAGTGCCCTGTCCAAGTACGACGGCACCCGCACCCGGCTGCTCCAGGTACGCGAGTTCCACCAGATCGCCGGTCGCGCCGGGCGGGCCGGCTACGACACCGCGGGAACGGTCGTCGTCCAGGCGCCGGAGCACGAGGTGGAGAACCTCAAGCAGTTCGCCAAGGTCTCCGACGACCCGAAGAAGCGCCGCAAGCTCGTGCGCAAGAAGGTGCCCGAGGGCATGGTTCCGTGGAGCGAGGCCACCATGAACCGGCTGAACGAGTCCGAGCCCGAGAAGCTGACCAGCAACATGCGGGTGTCGACGTCGATGATCC
>JAOPWJ010000219.1 GCA_025965715.1 Blastococcus sp.
CCACCCGGGCCTGGGCACGCACGATCCGGGCACCGGCGATCAGCTCCTGCGCCGAGAAGATCTTCTTCGTCGACTGCGTGGAGCGGATGCGGCGCCGCAGCGCGCGGAGGGAAGCAGCCATGGGTCAGGCCTTCTTCTTGACCTGGACGCGCTCCTGACCCCGCTCCGAGGCGTCCATGGCCTCGGCTTCGGGCTCGTTGACCTGGAGCGACTCGCCGTCCGACGTCGTGAACTGGCCGTAGAACCTTTCGACCGCCTGCTCCAGGGTCTGCACGGCGTCGTCACCCAGGACCTTGGAGGTGCGGATCTCGTCGTAGACGCCGTCGTGGTTGCGGGCGATGTGCTCGAGGAACTCGGACTCGAACCGGCGCACGTCGGGAACCGGCACCACGTCCAGCTTGCCGGTGGTACCCAGCCACAGCGACACGACCTCGCGCTCGACGGGGTACGGCGAGTACTGGCCCTGCTTGAGCAGCTCGACCAGTCGCTGTCCGCGGTCCAGCGTCGCGCGACTGGAGGCGTCCAGGTCGGAGGAGAAGGAGGAGAATGCCTCGAGCTCACGGAACTGCGCGAGGTCCAACCTCAGTCGACCGGCCACCGAACGCATCGCCTTGATCTGCGCGGACCCACCCACGCGGGACACCGAGACGCCCACGTTGATGGCCGGGCGGACGCCGGAGTTGAACAGACCGGTCTCGAGGAAGATCTGGCCGTCGGTGATGGAGATGACGTTGGTCGGGATGTAGGCCGAGACGTCGTTGCCCTTGGTCTCGACCAGCGGCAGGCCGGTCATCGAGCCGGCACCCAGCTCGTCCGACAGCTTCGCGCAGCGCTCGAGCAGACGGGAGTGCAAGTAGAAGACGTCGCCGGGGTAGGCCTCGCGGCCCGGCGGACGGCGCAGCAGCAGCGACACCGCGCGGTAGGCCTCGGCCTGCTTGGACAGGTCATCGAAGACGATCAGGACGTGCTTGCCCTCGTACATCCAGTGCTGGCCGATGGCCGACCCGGTGTAGGGAGCGATGTACTTGAAGCCCGCGGCCTCCGACGCCGGGGCGGCGACGATGGTCGTGTACTCCATCGCGCCGGCCTCCTCGAGGGCCGCGCGGATGGCCGCGATCGTCGACCCCTTCTGACCGACGGCGACGTAGATGCAGCGCACCTGCTGCTGCGGGTCGCCGGTGGCCCAGGCTTCCTTCTGGTTGATGATCGTGTCGGTCACGATGGCGGTCTTGCCGGTCTGCCGGTCACCGATGACGAGCTGGCGCTGGCCGCGGCCGATCGGCGTCATGGCGTCGATCGCCTTGATGCCGGTCTGCAGCGGCTCCTTCACCGACTGCCGCTGCACCACGGTCGGGGCCTGGAGCTCGAGGGCGCGGCGGCCGGTCGACTCGATGGGCCCGCCGCCGTCGATCGGGTTGCCCAGCGGGTCGACCACGCGGCCGAGGTAGCCATCGCCGACCGGCACGGAGAGCACCTCGCCGGTACGGCGGACCTGCTGGCCCTCCTCGATCCCGGAGTAGTCACCCAGGACGACGACGCCGACCTCGCGCACGTCGAGGTTCAGCGCCAGTCCGCGGACGCCACTCTCGAACTCGAGCAGTTCGTTGGTCATGACCGAGGGCAGGCCCTCCACGCGGGCGATGCCGTCGCCCGCCTCGGAGACGGTCCCGACCTCTTCGCGGGAGACGTCGGGGCGGAACTCGGTGACGTACGACTGGATGGCACTGCGGATCTCGTCTGCGGAGATCGTCAGCTCGGCCATGGGTGGCGTCCTCTTCCCTGCTGGGGTGGTGTCTGGAGTGTGCGGTCGTTGGGGGCGGTCAGCCGGCCAGCCGCCGCCCGGCGGCTTCCAGGCGGTGGGCGATGCTGCCGTCGATGACCTCGTCGCCCACCTGGACGACGAGCCCGCCGAGCACGCTCGGATCGACGGTGACCTGCAGTCCGATGGTCCGCCCGTAGATGCGGCCGAGCACCTCGATCAGCCGTTGCTCCTGGGCGGGGGTCAGCTCGACGGCGGTCGTCACCCGGGCGACGGACTGGCCCCGGCGCCGGCTGGCGACGTCGGACAACCGCTCGATGGCATTCTCTGCGCTGCCCGCGTGGGGGCCGGTGAGCACGTTGCGGAGCAGCTGCTCGGTGACCGGGCTGACCCGGCCCGAGAGCAGCCGGTCGAGCAGCGCCCCCTTGCCCGCGGCGGCCGCCTTGCGGTCCCCCAGGATACGGGCGAGCTCGCGGTCCCCACCGACGATGCGGCCGAACCGGAAGAGCTCGTCCTCCACGCCGTCGAGTTCGCCCCGGACGTCCGCGGCGTCGAGGGACGCCTCCGTGGCCAGGGTGGTGAAGGCGTCGACCAGGTCGATCGGGCGCGACCAGCGCTGCCGGGCCACCGTCTCGACCAGGTCGAGGGCGGCGTCGGACAGCTTGCCGCCGAAGAGCCGGCCGGCCAGGGCCGCCCGCTCGTCAGGCTTCCCGGCCGGGTCCGACAGCGCCCGGCGCAGGGTCAGCTGCCCGTCGAGCAGCCGCGCGACCGCGAACAGCTCGTCGGCCAGGGCGAGCAGCTCTGGGCCGGAGACGGCCCGCGGGTGCCCGGTGAGGCGGTCCTTCGCCTTCTCCAGCACACCCGAGGGCGCGCGCGTCAGCTCGTCCAGGCGCTTGCGGACCTCCGCGGTCGCCGCGCGGCTGGAGGCCTCCATCAGCGGTTGCTCTCCGCCGCCATGTCGTCCAGTTCCGCGAGGAACCGGTCGACGGTGCCGCGCCGACGCACGTCGTCGGCGAGGGACTCCCCGACCACGCGGCCGGCGAGGTCGACGGCGAGCGTGCCGATCTGCCCTCGCAGCTCGTTGACGATCTGCTGGCGGGCCGAGGCGAGCTGCTCCTCGCCGCGGGCCACGATCCGCGCGGACTCCTGCTGCGCCTGGGCGCGGAGCTCCTCGATGATCTGTTGGCCCTCGGCGCGCGCCTGGTCGCGGATCTGCGCGGCCTCGTTGCGGGCCTCGGCCAGCTGGGAGCGGTACTGCTCCAGCGCTGCCTTGGCCTCGGCCTGCATCGCCTCGGCGCGCTCGATGCCGCCCTCGATCGCCTCGCGGCGGGCGCGATAGATCTGCTCGAAGCGGGGCGCGACGAACTTGGCGAAGACGAAGTAGACGATCGCGAAGGCGATCAGGCCGACGACGATCTCGCCCAGCGGCGGAATCAGCGGATTGTGGGCTTCCTCCGCAGCAAGGATTGCCATGTGTTCAGTACCCCTGTCTCAGGTCCGGGTCGCGCGGGTCAGCCGGCGTTACCGGGACCGAAGATGAACGGCGCCACCAGACCGATGAGCGCGAGCGCCTCGGACAGCGCAGCACCGAGGAACGCGTAGGTACGGGTCAGGCCGGCCGACTCGGGCTGCCTGGCGGTCGCCTGGATGTAGGCGGCCCAGACGATGCCCACACCGATACCGGGGCCGATCGCGGCGAGGCCGTAGCCCACCGAGCCGATGCTGCCGACGAGCTCTGCGGTGACGTCCATGCGGGGTGTTCCTCCTGTGTCGGTCGCCCGGGTCGTTCCGGGCGGCTGGCGGGGATGGTGCGGGTGGGGCTGATCAGTGGGCCGGCTCGACCGAGCCGGCGAGGTACGTGGCCGTCAGGACGGTGAAGACGTAGGCCTGCAGGACGATCACGAGGATTTCGAAGAACGTCATGATCACCGCCATCAGGAACGAGAACGGCGCGAAGATCACCGAGAAGTTGCCGACGAACAGCAGGTAGGTCGCACCCAGCGAGAAGACGACCAGCAGCATGTGCCCGGCGAACATGTTGGCGAAGAGCCGGACAGCCAGCGTGAACGGCCGGATGAGGAACACCTGGAGCAGCTCGATCGGGGTCACGAGGATGAGCGCGGCCGCGGGCACCCCGGGCGGGATCGCGGCGTCCTTGAAGTAGCGGCCGACACCCTGCTCACGGATGCCGACGTAGTTGTAGAGGATCCAGGTGATCACGGCGAGGACCAGCGGGATGGCGAACTTCGAGTTCGGCGAGATCTGGGCGAAGGGGATGATGCTCATCGCGTTGTTCGCCAGGATGAAGAAGAAGAGCGCCCCGAGGAACGGCGCGAACGGCAGCCCCTTCGGTCCGATCACGTCGCGAGCCATGCCGTCGCGGACCACGGAGTAGCCACTCTCGCCCAGGTACTGGAGCTTGCCGGGCACGATCTGCGGCTTGCGGACGGCGGCGACGAGCAGCGCAATGATGGCCGCCGTCGCGATCCACATGATGATCGTGATGCGCGTGATCTCGAAGTCGATCCCGAGCAGCGAGAAGGAAGCCAGCGGCTCCGGATAGAACTCCGCGATGGTCGGAGACTGGAAGCCGCTGTCCCCGCCGCCCTCGGCGGCGAGCACATCGGCGAGCGCGAAGGCGCTGGAGGTCACCGTTGTCCCTTCTGCGTCTGTGCGTTCCCCCCGGGCCGGCTCCGTCGTCGGCTCGGGGTCGTGCCGGTGGGCCGCTGACCTTCCGGAGGAGGATCCGCGGCCCCGTACTTGACGACCACCAGGTAGATGGCCGCCGTCAGACCGAGGAGCGTCCCGACCAGGATGAAGAACCGCGTCTCCAGCCAGCGGTCGAGCAACCACCCGGCCCCGCCCCACACGGCGATCCCCGAGAGCATCGTCCCGGTGATCCCCCAGCCGATGTCGGCCCCGCTGGGCCGGCCGGCTGGTTCGGCAGGTCGAGGCCGCGGTTCCCTGGGAGCAGGGCTGTCCTCGGCCATCGGTCCGGACACTATCTCAGGCGCGTGACGCGGGCTTTTCCGGGTCCGGCCGGGGCAGCTCGCTCGGCTTGGCGGGCGGCGCCGGGGGCGGCACGTAATACAGCTGCCGCGTCCACACCCACCGGGCCTGGACGCCGCTCCAGAGGAGCGCGCCGGCGACGACGGTCCATGCGAGGGCGAGCCGGTCGACCCATCCGTCGGCCGGCATCGAGCCCAGGACGGCGAAGAACACCAGAGCCTTGACCATGAACGTCCCCAGGGCCGCCGGGAGCGTCAGGGCGTCGTCGATCCGGCCGGCCCAGGCGATGACCACCCCGGAGATGCAGAAGAACGCGGTGACGACCACGGCGCCCGCGAGCACTCCGAGCGCGGCCGGCCATCCACCGACGAGCGCGGCCACGGGTGCCGCCACGGCTGCCGCCGCGGCGGTGGCCAGGGCACCGACCCGGAGGAAGGAGATGTCCCAGCGCGGGCCGCCGGTCACCGGAGCACCGTCCCGGCCGTCCGCTCCGCCGGCGCGGGGACCGGCGGAGGCTCGGTCGGGGGGTCGGCCGGGCGCACCGCGCGGGCGGTGGGGTGGT
>JAOPWJ010000263.1 GCA_025965715.1 Blastococcus sp.
GCGGGGCTGCGGGGCGCGGTGCCGATCGTCCTCACCACCATCCCCCTGTCGCAGGGGGTGGTCGGGGCGGACGACCTCTTCAACGTGGTGCTGGTCTTCGTCGTGGTCTTCACCTGCCTGCAGGCCCCGACCCTGCCGTTCCTGGCCCGTCGGCTGGGCCTGATCGACGACCGGGCCGCCCGCGAGGTCGAGGTGGAGGCCGCACCGCTGGACCGGATCGCCGCCGAGCTGCTGCAGGTGCGCATCCCGGACGGGTCCCGGCTGGCCGGGGTCGAGGTCGGGGAGCTGCGGCTGCCGCCGGACACCGTGGTGTCGCTCATCATCCGCGAGACCCGGCCGTTCAGCCCCAACGTCCGCGAGCGGATCAAGACCGGGGACGAGCTGCTGATCGTCACGCCGGCCGCCTATCGGGAGGAGACCGAGGAGCGCATCCGCGACGTCGGTCGGGGCGGGCGCCTGGCCCGCTGGCGCACCTCGGCCCAGGCCCGGGTCCGAGGGCCGCGGCGCTCCTGACCCCGTAGGGTCAGGGGCCGGTGGTCGGGGTGGCCGACACCTGCGAGGGCAGGCAGACCGTGCTGCTCTTGACGTTGTAGGTCGTCTTGGCGTCCTTGTTGAAGCCGCCGTACTTATTGCCGACCAGGACGTCGACGGTGTGGTCGGGCCGCTTGTCCGCCCGCACGACGGCGTCCTTGAAGAACGTCTTGACCATCAGGACCTCGGGGTCCTTCGCCGCGGCCCCCACGATCACGGTCTTCTGGATCTTCTCGCCGGTGTTCGAGGTGGCCGCGACCTTGAAGCCCTTGTCCCGCAAGGAGCGGCCGACGTCGGCGGCCAGACCCTTGCGGTCGCCGCCGTTGTAGACCTTGACCACGACCTGGCTCGCCTTGAGCTGACCCTTGGCCACCGACTGGTCGACACAGGGCTGGGGCGGGGAGGCCGGGATCGGGCGGAGGACGTTGGTGTAGCCCCACCAGGCACCCCAGAGGAGAACGCCGAGCAGGATCAGCAGGGTGACCGGAGTCCGCGCCACACGGAGGATCCGACCGATCAACGTCGCGCCCCTTCTGTGCTCAGCGTCTGTGGTGACCCGGTGCCGGGCCCTCCTGCGGGTCTCGCTCGCGTGAGCCTACCGGCTCGGCTTCCTACTTCAGGTCCAGCACGCGTGCGTGCATGGTCTGCCGCTGCTGCAGGGCGGCGCGGAGGGCCCGGTGCAGGCCGTCCTCGAGGTAGAACTCGCCGCGCCAGGAGACCACGTGGGCGAAGAGGTCGCCGTAGAAGGTGGAGTCCTCCTCCAGCAGAGCCTCGAGGTCCAGCGTGCGCTTGGTGGTGACCAGCTGGTCGAGACGCACCTGGTGCGGGGCGATGGCCGCCCACTGCTTCTGCACGTAGCCGTGGTCCGGGTACGGGCGCAGGTCTCCGACACGCTTGAAAATCACTGTGACACTCTAATCAGATTTCGCTAGGGCCCTCGCACACGACATCGTTACGATTTGGCCCATGAGCACCTCTCCGTCGCCGGAAACCCACCCCACCACGGAGGAGGCCGCCGCGGCCCCCGCCGCCCTCTCCGAGCAGGCCCGAACGATCGCCGCGGGCTACACCTTCGAGGAGCCGGCCATCGACCTCGGTGTCCTGATGGAGGCCGACGCCCCGGTCCCCGGGGCGGTGATCCGCATCCCGCTGGGCATGCTGAACCGGCACGGGCTGGTCTCGGGAGCCACCGGGACGGGCAAGACCAAGACCCTGCAGCTGATGGCGGAGCAGATCTCGGCCGCCGGCGTCCCGGTGTTCGCGGCCGACATCAAGGGCGACCTGTCGGGGGTCGCCTCGCCCGGCGCCTCCAGCGACAAGCTGCTGGCCCGCACCCACAAGATCGGGCAGGACTGGCACCCGGTCGCCTGCCCGACCGAGTTCTACGCCCTCGGGGGCCAGGGCAACGGGGTCCCGCTGCGCGCCACGATGAGCTCCTTCGGCCCAACCCTGCTGTCCAAGGTCCTCGGCCTGAACGCGGTTCAGGAGTCCTCCCTGGGGCTGGTCTTCCACTACGCCGACGCCGGCGGTCTGCCGCTGCTGGACCTGAAGGACCTGCGGGCGGTGCTGACCCACCTGACCAGTGACGAGGGCAAGGCCGAGCTGAAGGACATCGGCGGCCTCAGCGCCGCCACGGTCGGGGTCATCCTCCGCTCGCTGATCACCTTCGCCGACCAGGGTGCGGACGCCTTCTTCGGCGAGCCGGAGTTCGACACCGCCGACCTGCTGCGGGTAACCCCCGACGGACGCGGGGTGGTGTCGCTGCTCGAGCTGCCCAACCTGGTCGACCGCCCCGCCCTGTTCTCGACCTTCCTGATGTGGCTGCTGGCCGACCTCTTCCACGACCTGCCCGAGGTCGGTGACGTCGACAAGCCCAAGCTCGTCTTCTTCTTCGACGAGGCGCACCTGCTCTTCAACGACGCCTCGAAGGGGTTCCTGGACGCCATCGCGCAGACGGTCAGGCTGATCCGCTCCAAGGGGGTCGGCATCTTCTTCGTCACCCAGACACCGAAGGACGTGCCCGACGACGTCTTGGCCCAGCTCGGCTCGCGGGTCCAGCACCAGCTGCGGGCCCACACCCCCAACGACGCCAAGGCGCTCAAGCAGACGGTGGCCACCTTCCCGAAGTCCGCGTACGACCTGGCCGAGACCCTGCAGCAGCTCGGCATCGGGGAGGCCATCGTCACCGTGATGGACCCCGACGGCACCCCGACCCCGGTCGCCTGGACGCGGATGCGGGCCCCGCAGTCGCTGATGGCCCCGACGCCGGACGAGGTGCTCAA
>JAOPWJ010000109.1 GCA_025965715.1 Blastococcus sp.
CACGCTGGAGGGCTACGCCGACCTGTACACCCAGGTGCTCGGCCAGCAGCGGATGTGCCTGTGCGGGATGCTCGCCGCCGAGTACCTGACCCTCCCGCCGGCGATGCAGCGCGGCGTCACCGCGTTCTTCGCCGACAGCTCGTCGTGGCTGCAGGCGGTCCTGGACCGGGGGCGCCGGGAGGGCACCCTGGCGTTCTCCGGGGCGGCCTCGGACAGCGCGGCCATGGTGATGGGCGGCCTGGAAGGGGCCATGCTCATCACCCGCATGAGCGGCGACGTCCAGGGCTTCCGGGCTGCAGCGGCCCGACTGCTCGCCGGCCTCACGACCACCGCGGACGAGGCCCCCGCCGCCTGACCCCTGCCCGAGAACCCTGCCCGGAGAACCCCGACCGGAGAACACAGCGGCCCCGCACTCGCCAGAGTGCGGGGCCGCTGCGGTGTCTCAACCAGACGTGCGCCCGAAGGGATTCGAACCCCTAACCTTCTGATCCGTAGTCAGATGCTCTATCCGTTGAGCTACGGGCGCGTGGTGCGTGTTCAGTTGTCGTACGCGGAGGCTCCGGGATTTGAACCCGGGATGGGGATTAACCCAAACCGCATTAGCAGTGCGGCGCCATAGACCGGACTAGGCGAAGCCTCCCAGGGTTCGAGTTCCCTCGTAACCACCGAGAGAAGAGACTACCAGCGCCTCCGATGCCGGCTGGAGCCCGGGTAGCGGCCCCGAAGGTCAGGCGGCGACCGAGTCGCGCTGTGCGCGGACCACGGAAGGACGGCGGCCGGGCACCAGCGTGACGGCGACCGCCACAGCCGCACCGACCGCGGCGAGCATCAGGCTGCCGCTCACCCCAGCCGGCCCCTCGATCAGGGCGCCGCCGAGGGCCGCACCGACCGCGGAGGCCCCGAAGGCGACCGTCGACAACCAGGTGAAGGCCTCGGTCGTGGCGTGCGCCGGGGCGATGGAGCCGACCAGCGAGCTCTGCACGGTGAGCGTCGGCGCGATCGCCGTTCCGCCCAGGAAGAGCAGGGCGCCGAGCACCCACGGACTGGAGATCGCGGCCAGCGGCACGAGACCGATGGTCACGCCGAGCAGGCCCCAGCGGTACTGCCGAGGAAGGGAGGCGCTGACCACGCGAGCGCCGAACCAGAGACCGCCGGCGACGGAGCCCAGTGACCACACCGCCAGCAGGAGGCCGGACAGACCGGGCGCCCCGGCGGCGTCGGCGAAGGCGGGGATCGCCACCTCGAGCCCGCCGAAGCCGAGCATCAGCGCCGATCCGCTGAGCAGCACGCGCGGCATGCCGGGCGCGAGCACCGTGGTGAGCACTCCGGTCTGCGGGCCGGCGCTGGGCACCCACGCGCGCATGGCGGCGGACGTCGCGATCCCGACGGCGCCGGTCACGGCCAGCACCCCGGCGACGGCGACGGCGACCGCCGGGGTGGCGAACACGGTGAGCGTGGCGACCGCGGTGGGGCCGGCCACGAAGACCAGCTCCGTCGCGGTGGCGTCGAGCGCGTACGCGGTGGGGCGGACGCCGGGATCGACCCGCGACCACAGGGCGCGGACCGTGCCGGACACCAGCGGCGTGGACGCCCCGGCCGCGGCGGAGGCGGCGATGACGACGGCGGCCGGCGCGCTCCCCAGAACGGCGGCGACGAGCGCCAGCAGCGTCAACGGGTAGACGGCGGCCTCGGCGAAGAGCACGACGCGCGGTCCGCGACGGTCGGCCAGCCGGCCGAGCACCGGCGCCATGACTGCCATGGCGATGCCGAGGGTGGCCGACGTGGCGCCGGCGATGGCGTAGGAACCGGTCTGCTGCTGCACCATGAGCAGCAGCGCGAGCGGCACCATCGCCGAAGGAAGGCGGCCGGCGAAGCCGGAGATCAGGAGCGCCGGGGCGGAGGGAAGCCGCCAGACGGCGAGGTACGCACGCACGGTCAGAACTCGTTTCACGCTTGCAGGGAAGGAACGGTAGGGAGCCAAACCCCGTTGACCGCCTACGCAGTTTCTGAGGTTAGCATCGATCTGTAGGGAGCCACATGGACTACGACACCTACGGATCAAGCGCGGTCGAGTTGGCCATCGGCCTGGCCAACGCCGCGCTCGATCCCCCCGGCGGCGTCGAGACGTTCCTCGCGTCCCACGCCGAGTGGTTCAGCGACGGCACCGACCTCCAGGTCTCCGGCCGGGACGCCGCCTCCGTCGCCCGCACCGCCACGCTGGTGCGCACCGTGGCGCTGGCCGAGTCCCGGGACGACGTCCTGGTCGGGCTCAACGAGCTGCTGGCACTGGCCCGCCCGCGTCCCTACGCCACCGACCACGACGGCGAGCTGCACCTGCACTACGCCCGCCCCGACGCGCCGGCGGTCGAGCAGCTGACCACCACGGTGGCGATGGGCCTGTCCCAGGTCGTCGTTCAGCACGGGTGGCAGCGGCTGGGCGTCTGCTCGGCCGAGGGCTGCGACGACGTCTACGTCGACACCTCACGCAACGCCAGCCGCCGCTACTGCTCCAACACCTGCGCCAGCCGCTCGACGGTGGCCGCCTATCGGGCCCGCCAGAAGGCCTGACCCCGTATCGGCCCCGTCCAGGGGCCCGACCCGAGCGAGGGTGGGGGGACGGGGTCCGCTTTCCACTAGCGTCCAGGGGTGCTCACGCCCCGCGACCTCGATGCGCGCCTGCACGCCTTCATCGGCCGGCTCCCCACCACGCCGGCCGACCGCTGGCTGCGCCGACTCTCGACCGCCGCCAACCACGGCCGGCTCTGGCTGGGGCTCGCGGTCCTGCTCGGCATCCGCAAAGGCCCGTTGCGCCGGGGCGCGATCCGCGGCGTCGGCTCGATGTGGGTGTCGAGCGCGCTGGTCAACGTCGTCCTCAAGCGGATCTTCGGCCGGGTGCGCCCGGACCTCGCCAACCTCCGCACCGAGCGCACACTGCGCCGCTCCCCCGTCACGCTGTCCTTTCCCAGCGGCCACTCCTCCTCGGCGGCGGCGTTCGTGGCCGGTGTCGCGATGGAGAGCCCGCTGGCCGGAGCCGCGCTGGCACCGGTCGCGCTCGGCGTCGGTTACTCCCGGGTGCACGTGGGCGTGCACTACCCGGGGGACGTCCTGGCCGGGCTCGCGGTGGGCGGTGGGATCGCCGCGGTCTCGCAGCACTGGTGGCGGGTGCGTCCCAAGGAGCCGGCCCGGGTGCGGACGTCGTACGAGGCGCCGGCGCTGCCCGAGGGCGAGGGGCTCGTGGTGGCGGTCAACCCGCGTTCGGGCCCCGAGGACTACGACCCGGCCGAGGACATCCGCCGGATCCTTCCCCGCGCCGAGGTGCTGGAGATGTCCGAGGACGTCGGTGTGGCGGAGCTGCTCGGCGAGGCGGCGCGGTCCGGGCGAGCCAGGGCGCTCGGCGTCGCGGGCGGTGACGGCAGCGTCGCCGCGGCCGCCGCGATCGCCCTCGAGCACGGGCTGCCCCTCGCCGTCATCGCCGCCGGCACGCTGAACCACTTCGCCCGCGACGTGGGCCTGGAGACGCCGCAGGACACCGCCGACGCGGTCGTCGCCGGGCAGGCGGTGCGGGTGGACGTCGCCGAGGTCAACGGAACGCCGTTCCTCAACACGGCGAGCATCGGCGGCTATCCCGAGATGGTGCGCCGGCGCGACCACCTGTCGGGCCGCATGGGCAAGTGGATGGCGCTGACCGTGGCCGCCGCCCAGGTGCTGCGCCGGCAGACGCCGGTGTCGATGACGGTCAACGGGAAGCCGCTGAAGGTGTGGATCCTGTTCATCGGCAACGGCTGCTACACACCCCGGGGGCTGGCACCGGCCTGGCGCCCCCGGCTGGAGGACGGCCTGCTCGACGTCCAGTACCTCCGCGCCGACGTGCGCTTCAGCCGCAGCCGGGCGGTGCTGGGCGCACTGCTGGGCATCAGCGACCGCGGGTCCGCCTACGCGGAGTTCCAGGCCGAGGAGGTGCGGGTCGTGTCGCACTCCGGGCTCAAGCAGGTCGCCTACGACGGCGAGATGGGCGAGAAGGCGACCGAGTTCGTGTTCACCAAGCGTGAGCTGCTGACCGTCTACTGCTGCCGCACCGACTGAGCGGCGGCCCCGACAAGCCCGCTGTGGGGGTGCTCCTCGCGCCTCGGGGGTTCTGCAGTGGGCCCGATGCGAGAACAACGCCCCCGAAGGGCCGCACGGAGGTGCCTCAGCCGCGACCGAACAGCGCCAGGCCGGCGACGAGCAGCGGCAGCGACACGAACAGGAAGACGCCGAGGCTGGTCAGTCCCTCGCCGGAGTCGGGGTCCTGGTGCTCCGGCGCCATCCCGAGGAAGGCGAACGCGTCCATGCTCCCCGTCCGGGAGATGGCGTTGCTCCCCGTGAGGGCGAGCATTCCGCCCATGACCATGAGCCCGACGGCCAGCGCGACGCGGTAGCTGGTGTCGCTGAACGCCGTCCACACGCCTGCGGCAACCGTGGCCCCGACCGCTGAGGCACCCAGGAAGATGGCCGCTTGGCGGAATCCACGTTGCATGGCCGGAGCCTAGGTGCGCACGTGCCCGATCAGGCTCCGCGCAGATCACGTTGGCGCATCGTCTGGTCGGGCGGGTGTCGGCACAGGTCGCTACGGTCGTCGGCGAGCCACACACATCGCGGCACCAGAAGGAAAGAGGTCACCATGTTGGTCCGCCGGATCGCCCGGCCACTGCTCGCCTCGACGTTCATCTTCGGTGGCATCGACACGTGGAAGAACCCGCAGTCCCGGGTCGCGGGCGCTCGGGCGGTGGTCGAGAAGCTCACCGAGCAGGCCGACAAGCAGCTGCCCATCCAGGTGCCCCGCGACGTCGAGCAGTGGGTGAAAATCGACGCCGGCGTGAAGGTCGGCGCCGGCGCGCTGTTCGCCCTGGGCAGGCTGCCCCGGCTCAGCGCCCTGACGCTCGCCGCCAGCATCGTGCCCACGACACTGGCCGGGCACCGCTTCTGGGAGCACGAGGGCGCCGCGAAGCAGGGGCAGCTCGTCCACTTCCTGAAGAACCTCGGGCTGCTGGGTGGTCTGCTGCTCGCCGCGGTGGACACCGAGGGCAAGCCGTCGGTGGGCTATCGCGCCCGCCGGGCGGCGAAGAAGGCGGCCGACTCGACGGAGAAGACCATCGAGAAGGCGCAGAAGCGCGCCGCCAAGGCAGAGAAGAACGCCGCGAAGCGCGCCAAGAAGGCCTCCCGCTGACCACACCGCCACCGCCCGCGGCCGCGCTCCGGAGGATCGCCTTCCTCCTGGAGCGTGCCCGCGAGCCCAGCTACCGGGTCAGCGCATTCCGCACCGCGGCGGCGGTGGTGGACGGCCTCGGCGCCGACCAGCTCGACCTCAAGATCCGCACGAACACGCTCAAGGATCTGAAGGGCGTGGGTCCCAAGACCGCGGCGGTCATCGTCGAGGCGCACCAGGGGCGGGTTCCCGAGTACCTGGCCGCGCTCGAGGAGACCTCCGGCGCGGCGCAGCCGCTGGAGGGCGATGTCGCCGACCTCCGCGCCGCCCTGCGGGGTGACCTGCACGTGCACTCCGACTGGTCCGACGGCGGAAGCCCCATCCGCGAGATGGCCGAGGCCGCGATCGGCCTGGGACACGAGTACATGGCGCTCACCGACCACTCCCCCCGCCTGACCGTCGCGAACGGGCTCAGCCCGGCCCGGCTGGAGCAGCAGCTCGACGCGGTCGCCGCGCTCAACGAGGAGCTGGCGCCCTTCCGGATCCTCACCGGCATCGAGTGCGACATCAACGTCGACGGCAGCCTCGACCAGACCGACGAGCTGCTCGGCCGCCTCGACGTGGTCGTCGCCAGCGTGCACTCCGAGCTCCGCGCCGACTCGAAGGCCATGACCGCGCGGATGCTGGCCGCCGTGGCGAATCCGCACACCGACGTCCTGGGTCACTGCACCGGCCGGCTGGTCATCGGTCGCCGGCAGCGCAACGGCACCCAGAAGCCGCGACCGGAGAGCGCGTTCGACGCCGAGGCGGTGTTCGGGGCCTGCGTCGAGCACGGCACGGCCGTCGAGATCAACAGCCGGCCCGAGCGGCTCGATCCGCCGCGCCGGCTGCTGAACCTCGCAGTGGACATCGGCTGCGAGTTCGCCATCGATACCGACGCGCACGCGCCCGGCCAACTCGACTGGCAGGGCAACGGTTGCGAGCGGGCGGTGGAGTGCGGCGTGCCGGTCGAGCGGGTGGTCAACACCTGGCCCGCGGAACAGCTCCGGGCCTGGACCGCCCGCTGAGATGGTGTACCGCGTTGTTACACGTACGTGCACAGCCGTCACACAGAGTTAGCGAGTTCCACCTGCAGGGCCGGGTATGGGCCACCCACCTGTCCGTTCGATGACGTCACCGATCCGGCACCGCGCGAGAACCGGCCTTCGGTTACAGTGCGTGAGGGGGAAAGGCGCAGTGACGCGCTTGCCCCACAGGGGAAGGTGCACGTCCTGCGGACGCGCCCCGGATCCCGTCGACACCACCGTTCGACAGCGAGATCACCACGGGGAAGCAATGACCCGCCGGGCATCAACTGGTCGCCATAGCCCGGCGGATAGCAGAGGCGAAACCGGACCCGTCACGTTCGAGAGGACCGGCATGCGTGACGGAGCCGTCGTCAATTTGTTCGCAGCCAACGAGGTCGCCCTTCCGCGCCCGCGGGTCAGTGTCGTCATCCCGACCCACAACGAGGCGAAGAACCTGCCGCACGTCTTCGGCCTGCTGCCCGACGACGTCCACGAGGTGATCGTCGTCGACGGTCACAGCGTCGACGACACCGTCGCCGTGGCCCGCTCGCTCCGCCCCGACGTGACCGTCGTGCGGCAGAGCCGGCTGGGCAAGGGCAACGCCATGGCCTGCGGTTTCGCGGCGGTGACCGGCGACATCGTGGTCATGCTGGACGCCGACGGTTCCGCCGACCCCCGCGAGATCGAGCGCTACGTCCAAGCCCTGGTCGACGGCGCCGACTTCGCCAAGGGCTCGCGCTTCATCCAGGGCGGCGGCAGCGACGACATCACCCCGATGCGCGCCTGGGGCAACCGCTGGCTCAACCGGATCGTCAACGTGCTGTACGGCACGCGCTACACCGACCTCTGCTACGGCTACAACGCCTTCTGGGCGTACTGCCTGCCGTCCCTCGAGCTCGATGTCAAGGACCGCGGCACCAGGACCAGGCTCTGGGGCGACGGGTTCGAGATCGAGACGATCATCAACACCCGCGCCGCGAAGGCCGGCCTGCGCATCACCGAGGTGCCGAGCTTCGAGTTCGAGCGGATCTACGGGGCGAGCAATCTCAACACGTGGCGCGACGGGTTCCGCGTGCTGTGGGCGATGGTCGTCGAGCGGCTCAACGGCAAGGGCGTCGCCGTCCCCGTCCCCGTCCGCCCGGGCCCGCTGACCGTCGTCCCGGCGGCCGTCGAGGACGCGCCGGTCGAGGACGCGCCGGTCGAGGAGCTCGCGCCCGAGCTCCTCGACGCCCAGTCCGCCTGAGCGCTCCCGTGCCGCGGCACGGCCGGGGCCCGGGGACGGCGGCCCGCGGCGTCCCGGTCCTCGCGCCGCTCGCCGCCCTCGTCGCGATCTGCGCGGTGGACGCCGTCCTGGCGGCGCGCTCGTGGTCGGTTCCGGTCACCGGACTGCTCGACGAGCCGGCCCATCTGCTCACCGCCTGGCTGGTGCTGGCCGCGCTCGGCCTCGCGGGCCTGGGCGGACGGCCGTCGCCAGTGCTGCCGTGGGCGCTGGTCGGGTCGGTCGCGCTCGACGTCGACCACATCCCGCTCTACCTGTGGTCGGAGCCGGTGGCCGCGCCGGGCAGCCGACCGGTCACGCACTCGGCCGTGACGGTCGCGGTGCTGCTCCTCCTGGCCGTGCTCCGCACACGCGCGCGGACGGCGGCGCTCGGCCTGGCCGCCGGCGTGGCCCTGCACCTGGTCCGGGACGTGGTGTCGGGTCCCGGCATTCCGCTGCTCTGGCCGCTGAGCCCGGCGAACGCGGAGCTGCCATACGCGGTCTACCTGGCCGTGCTGCTGCTCGCGGCAGCCCTCGCGGTGAGGCGAGCGTGGCCACCGACGATCAGCGCCGCCAGCGGCCCATGAGCCGGCGCTGGTACCGGGCGCAGGAGCACAGCGCGCAGTCCTTGCCGCGGCGGTAGTGCTGGTGTGCCTGGCGGCCGTGGCCGCAGACGCAGGGCTTGGCCGCCGCGGCCGCCGTGGGTGGGACCGCGGGGCGCGGACGCATCGTTCCCGGGGGAGTTCGGGCGGGGGGCACAGTCGGGCCGTGCGCCTCGAACATCGAACGCTCCCTCCGCACCGCTGCCCCTCCGGAACAGTTCCGGCCGGTGACCCCACGGTAACCGGGGCACCGGCCGCCGCACGGGACGCGCGCCGCCCCTGCGGGCGGACGGAGGGGAGCCCGGACCTCCTTCCTGGGGGTGGCGCCCCCGCGGCCCGTCCCCTTGTAGCGTGCGGTTCATGACCGAGCACGACGGCGCGCTCGCCGCCTGTGCCGAGCCGGGAACCGCGCCACTCACCCTCACGGTGGTGGTGTGCGCGTACACCCTCGAGCGCTGGAACGACATCCGGGCCGCGGTCGCCAGCCTGCGCCACCAGACCCGGCCGGCTGACCAGGTCGTGCTCGTCTCCGACTGCAACGCCGAGCTGCTCGAGCGCGCCCGTGAGGCGTTTCCCGACGTGGTGTGCGTACCGAACGGGGAGACGCCGGGGCTCTCGGGCGCCCGCAACACCGGTGTCCGGGCGGCCACGGGCGACGTCGTCGCTTTCCTGGACGACGACGCGGCCGCCGATCCCGACTGGGTGGCCCGCATGCTCGACGCGTACGCCGATCCGCAGGTGGCGGGCGTCGGCGGCCACGTCGTCCCCGCGTGGCAGGCGCCCCGTCCCGCGTGGTTTCCCGAGGAGTTCCTCTGGGTCGTCGGTTGCAGCTACCGCGGGCTGCCGACCGAGCGGGCGGAGATCCGCAATCCGATCGGCGCCAACATGAGCTTCCGCCGGACGGTGTTCGGCAGCGTCGGCGGCTTCGACGAGGCCATGGGCCGCCTCGGCAAGGACGCCGCCGGCTGCGAGGAGACGGAGTTCGCCATCCGCGCGCGGGCGGCCGACCCGGCGGCGCGCATCGTGCTCGAGCCGGCCGCCGCCTGCCGGCACACCGTCTCCCCCGACCGCGTCACGCGGGCGTACTTCCGGCGGCGCTGCCGTGCGGAGGGGCGGTCGAAGGCGCTGGTCAGCACGCTCACCGGGTCGCAGGCCGCGCTGGCGACCGAGCGCACCTACGTCAGCCGGACGCTGCCCCGCGGCGTGCTCAGGGGGCTCCGCGACCTGGTCACCGGGGATCCGGCCGGCGCGGCCCGAGCCTGGGTGATCGTCGAGGGCACGGCGCTCACGGCGGGCAGCTACGCCCTCGCCCGGCTACGCCAGCGCCGCCGCCGTCCGTAGGGGCTTCGGGCGCCGGAACTTCAGGGGGACGGCGACCAGACGCGCACCCAGTCGACGAGCATCCGCTCCCCCGGCTCGGTGTCGTACCCGCCGCGGACCGACAGGTTGAGAATGATCATCATCGGCAGCGAGGGAACGTCCTCGGTGGCGGCCAGCTCGTCGTAGGGCGTGCCGTCGAGGTAGGGCACGACGCGGTCACCGTCCCACAGCACGCCGTAGGTGTGGAAGCCGTCGCGGTAGTCGATGCCGGCGTCGCCGTACATGTCCGGCCCCGTCTTCTGCTCATCCGGATCGATGTAGTTGAACGACGGCCGGCTCTCGCTGCCGCTCTCCAGGTACTCGGCGATGTCGATCTCGGGCGGCCAGCGGTCGAGCGGGTGCAGCCAGAACGCCGGCCAGCAGCCCGCGCAGTCGGGGAACCGGATGCGGGCCTCGACGTAGCGGGAGGGCGTCAGCGGGATGGCGTCGTTGGACTGCACCATGCCGCTGCTGTAGCCGTAGCCGCGGCCTTCCAGCCGCCGTTCCTCCCGCTCCAGCGTGAACACCAGCGACCCGTCGGCCACGGTCACGTTCCCGGGGTCGAACCAGGCGTCCTCGGGCACCGGATTGAACGGGATGCCGGCGAGGTCGCCGGAGCGGTCGGGCTGCCACACCGAACGGTCGAGCGTGGTGCCGTCGAACTCGTCGGCGAAGACGCGCACCCACTCGGCGGGCGGCCCGGACGCCGCGGAGGCGTCGTCGTCGGGTGCCCACGGCTGCGCCACCAGGACGACGACGGTGAGCACGACGCTGGCCGCCGCGGCCAGCGCCCACCACCGCCCGGGGTGCGGGCGGGGCGCGGCGCGGTGCCGGGCAGCGTGGCGACCCGGGCTCATGGGCAGAGTCTGACAGCGGAACCGGCTCGGGCGGGGAGCGCGGGGGAGGCCGGCACGCTCAGTTGCGGCACTGGTAGAGCGCGGTGTCGCCGTCCGAGAAGACCTCGGTGAACTCGGGGTCCTCGCCGAGCGCCCGCTCGAAGGCACGGTAGGTGTAGAGCTCCATGGTGCCGAACAGCCGCACGTTGTCCTCGGCGGCCGGACCGAGTGCGACGTAGACCGGAGCGGTTCCGGCGCGGGTGTCGCAGGCGTTCCGGGTGAACTCGAGGAGGTCGACCTCGTCCGCGGCGGCCTCGGCGAAGCCGGGGAGGTCGGTGAGCCCCTCCACGCCCTCGGTGGCACGTGGCAGGTGGTCGGGATAGTCCTCGGTGGCGCGCAGCGGATACGACGACGCGAACGGGAGCAGCACCGATCCCTTCGGCGTCTCACCCTCGAACCACACGTCGGCGGCGACGTCGCTGGCGGCCACCCGATAGCTCATCTCTCCGGCGAAGTTGGCCGGCAGCGCGAGGACGGCGACGACGACGACGGCGACCCAGGCGAACAGCCGGCGCTCCGGCGTCCAGGGGTGCTGCTCGTCGAAGATCTGCAGCGCGACGACGAACGCCATCCATGGCAGCGCGAACAGGTAGGCGCGGAAGATGCCCTCGTTGCCGTAGGGCTGACCCAGCACCAGCACCAGCGGCACCGCGGCCAGGACCAGCGGAACGATCACGCGCGCGGGCCGGCCTCGCCAGAAGAAGGCGGCGATCGATCCCCACGCGGTGAGCAGCGCGATCACCGCCATGAGCAGCGGCGCCGCCCACAGCGCGGTCGTGTAGCCGGGCAGCGGCTCGGTGACGGCGATCTGCGGCGGGGTGACGTTGTGCAGCCCGAACTCGAACAGGTCGTAGGTGGTGTGGAGGAACGGCCACGCCAGGCTCAGCCAGCCCTCCTCGATCGCCAGGAACAGCACCGGCAGCCAGGGCCGGGCCGGCCGCAGCAGGACGCAGATCGCGGTCGCCTGGGCGAGCAGCAGCAGCGGCGACAGCGGATGGGAGACCGCGACGTAGACGAAGCCCAGGACGAGCAGGGCCGCACCCGGGCGGGATCGCCAGAACGTGCTGGGGCGAGGCAGGTCGACGTCGGGCGCCGTGGGGAACCGGGCGGCGAGCCGCTCGAAGCGGAAGCCCTCCTTGCCGGGCGGCACCGAGCGCAGCATGCCGCCGAGCACGAACAGCACCACGGGGAAGGCCAGCGCCTGGGGGGCGAAGTAGTTCTGCCCGATCCAGTCGCCGAGCGTGTAGATCAGCATCGCCCCGTACCGCACCCGCCGGGCCGTCGACAGCCCGCCGACCACCCAGTAGACGGCGGCCGCCGCGACCAGGGCGTGGAAGGGCTGCGCCCAGCGGGCGAGCTCCTCGACCGGGATGCCGGTGGCCTGGTGCAGGCCCGCGGCGAGGTAGAAGAAGCCCGGGAAGTTCATGTAGATGTCGATCGACCGGTCGGGCGTGCCGTGCTCGAGCAGGTAGTCCACGACCCCGATGTGCTTGTACGTCCAGGGGTAGCGCGGCGCCTCGTAGACCAGCGCCGTCGTGCCGAACAGCAGCGCCACGAGGACGACGTGGACGGCGGCCAGACCGAGGCCGAGCCGGCGGCGCGACAGCAGCGCCCCCAGGTAGAGCAGCATCGTGCCGGCGAAGGCCGCGTACCAGGCCGGCGGCAGGGCGGGCAGCAGCCCCCAGCCGCTGGTCTTCTCGAGCTGCACGTCGGTCAGCGACCACAGCCAGAGTGCGAAGAGGACGACGGAGCCGGCGGGCAGCACCCACCAGCGCCACGACCGCCAGGACAGCGGAGCGGGATCGGGCGCCACGACCGCGTGCGCCGGCGCGGTACGCACGGTCATCGGGCGCTCCTGGCCCGGGCCCGCACGCTGCGGCGGGCCTGCAGGTAGAGAACCGGTCCGGCGCCGAAGCCGAGGAACTCGCGCAGCATCGCGCCGCGGGGCGCCGACGCGTCGGGCGTCAGCCGCTCGCGGGTCTGCGAGCGGATGGCGGCCATCCGGCGCAGCCCGAGCGGAATGCGGCCGAGCACCTCGCGGCGGGTGTTCCGCTGCAGCAGGCACTTGGTGATGAAGGCCGACAGGCCGGCTCCGTAGCCGAACATCTGGCGGAGCAGCGCCTCGGGATCGGCGCGGTGGTGGTGCCAGACCAGTGCGGCGGGCTCGTAGACCAGCGCCCGGCCGGCCCGCAGTACGCGGAGGAAGATGTCGAGGTCCTCCCCGCCGCGGGTGCGGGTGCCCGCACCCAGCGCCTCGTCGAAGCCGCCCAGCTCGACCAGCAGGGCGCGGTCGAAGGCGAGGTTGGCACCGGTGCCGAAGATGCCGGGCGAGTACGGATAGAGCGCGTCGTCCGGGGCGGACCCGTCGAGGTCGAAGCGCTGGGGCTCGCACCGGGTCGACCAGGAGGCGGCGCGGGCGTCGAAGTACTCCTCGGCGGGGCCGGAGATCTCCGCGGTGGCCACCAGTCCGGTCACGCACCCGACGTCGGCGGCGCTGCGCAAGCCCTTGAGCAGGCCCTGCACCCAGCCGGCGTCGACCGCGACGTCGTCGTCGGTGTAGGCCAGATAGGTACCGCGGGCCTCGGCCAGGCCCCTGTTCCGGGCGCAGGACAGGCCGGGCCGCGGCTCGACGACGTGGCGGAACCGGGGATCGGCCACCGCCTCGACGACCTGCCGCGTGCTGTCGTCGGTCGGGGCGTTGTCGACGATGAGGATCTCCAGGTTCGGATACGTCAGCGCGCGCAGCCGGTCGAGGCACGCGCCCAGCTGGTCGGCGCGGTTACGGGTGCAGACGACGACGGAGACGAGCGTGTCGGCGACGACCCGGTTCGGGCAGGTGTCGGTGGCGACGGCGACGTCCGAGGCCCCCTCGGCGGCCAGGTGGGCGGCGATCCGGTCGGCGCAGAGCGCCTCGGCCTCGCGGGCGACGGTCGCCGGAACGGCGTCGTCCATCGGCACGGTCAGGTAGCCGAGCGGCTCGCCGTGCAGCCGCACGAGCACCCGCGCCGTGGCGTGCGCGCCCCGGGGGGTGACCGAGGCGAACCGGCCGTCGGACAGCTCGAACTCGCAGCACCAGGTGCCGGTCATGCGTCCGCCTTCACCGGTGTGCGGATGGCCAGGTAGGCGCGGGCGAACCAGGCGAGGCACGCGACGGCGAGCACCGCGCGCAGGGCCAGTCCCCCCGGGCTGGTCGGCAGCAGCACGACGAGCAGGGCCAGGACGACGCCGGCGAGGGTCTGCACCAGCCCGGCGTGCGTGGTGCTGTGCGGCCGCCCGCGGGTGGGCAGGAGCAGCAGCAGGTGTTGCAGCGAGTAGGCGACGGCGGTGGCGAGGGCCGCGCCGAGGATGCCCCAGACCGGGATCCACCAGAGGTTGAGCAGCACGTTGACGACCGAGGCGAGGACCGCCGACAGCGCGATCATGCGCGTGCGCGAGGCGGCGAGCAGCGCGCGGGTGGCGGACAACCCCGCGGTGTAGGGGACCGCGCTGACGATGACGACGGCGGTGACCAGCAGCAGGTCGTCGGGATGGAACTCGGGCGGCGCCCACAGCCGCAGCACCAGCGGCGAGGCGACCGACAGCCCGAGCAGCACGGGAGCGAGCAGCCGGTAGAGGGCGTCGCGGCTGGCGGTGATGACCGCGTCGCCGTCGGTGCCTGCGCCGACGGCGAAGAAGCGCGGCAACCAGACGGTGTTGAGCACGCTCAGCACGAGCATCGGCAGCGCGGCGATGTTGTAGGCCACCGAGTACTGGGCGACGGCGACCTGGCCGAGCTCCTCCTGGATCAGGAAGCGGTCGGCCGCACCCAGCACGAACGAGCCGAGCATCGCGGGCACGAGGGGCAGGCCGAAGACCAGCGCGCCCTTCGCCAGCGGCAGGTCGGCGATCCGCAACCGGCGCAGCCGGGTCAGCACGACCCCGAGGACGACCGCCGCCACCTGCGCGATCAGCCGACCGAGCACGAACGCCTCGCCGGTGGGCTCCCACACGACCAGGAGCACCAGGCTCAGCGCCTCGGCGACCACCGACTGCAGCAGGCTCACGCAGCTGAAGGCGAGCAGCCGGTCCTGGCTCCGCAGCATGGCCAGCAGGGCCGCGGTCACCGCCGACGTGCCGGCCCAGAGGACGGCCAGCCGCACGGCACCCTGGTAGTCGCCGAATCCGAGCGGCTCGCTCCACAGCGGGCCGGTGAGATGCGCGATCGCCGTGATGACGACGGCCGCGACGATGCTCAGGGTGAGCAGCCGCCGGGCGGCGTCGGCACCGCGGTCCTCGAAGCACTTCTGGACGGCGACCGACAGCCCGACACCGCCCAGCACGAAGAGCACCTGCATGACGGCGTTGGCCGCGGCGAAGACGCCGTACTCCCCTGGCCCCAGCAGCCGGGTGGCCACGGGCGTCGCGAGGGCGGCGACGAGCACCTGCAGGAACCAGAACAGCAGATAGACCGAGTCACGGCCGAACAGGCCGCTCATCGCGGAGGCGACGCGGTCCTCGGCGGCGGTCTGCTCAGCGGTGCCGGGACGCGGTGCGGTCATCCGAGGGCCCGCAGCAGCCGCGCGGGCAGCACCCGGCGCGCGGTGCCGCGCAGCTCGCGCTCCAGCTCGCGCGCCGGGTGCCGGGGTGGCTGGAGGGCGGTGGCGACGAGCGCCTCGGGGGTGGTGTCCCGGCGGACCTCGATCCGGGGGACGGCGTAGCGGCCGCGGGAGTTCGCGGGCCGCCGTCCCTCGAGGGCGAAGGCGGCGGTGTAGCCGGCGCGGCGGGTGGCCGACCGCACGCGGGCGTCGTGCTCGCCGTGCGGATAGGCCAGCACCGGCTCGACCGGCAGGCCCACGGCGCGCAGCTCGCGCAGCGGCTCGGTGAGCTCGCGGTCGAGGTCGGCGTCGGTCGACCGGGTCAGGTGCGCGTGGGTGCGGGAATGGGCGCCGATCGCCCAGCCTCGTCCGGCCAGCTCCTGCAGCTCGGCGGCGGTGAGCAGCGGCAGCTTGGTGGCGCCGCGGCCGGCGTCCCACTCGTTCCAGCCGCCGATCTGGTCACTGACGACGAGGACGACGGCCGGGATGCCGCGGCGCTCCAGCGCCGGGGCGGCGGCCGACAGCAGGCTGGCGTAGGCGTCGTCGAAGGTGAGCAGCGCCGAGCGGGGCGGCAGCGGGGCGCCGTCCAGGGCGGTGAGCAGGTCGCCGAGGCTGACGAAGGTGAAGCCGGCGGCGGTCAGCGCGTCGAGGTGGCGCTCGAACTGCTCGGGTGCCACGCACCAGTCGCCGATCAGGGCGTCGTCGACGTCCTCGATCGCGTGATAGGCCAGCACCACCGGCGCGCCCGTCGCCGGCCAGCCACCCTGCTCGGCCAGGCCCTTCCAGTAGAGGGCGTCGCGCACGCGGGCGAACGCCCACCGGGTGGGCAGGTCGGTGCGGCCGGAGCGGGCGCGGGCCACGGGGTAGGCGGCCAGCGCGCGGCCCAGCCACGAGGGCACGGCGGGGGCCCAGCGGGAGAGGA
This sequence comes from Blastococcus sp., assembly GCA_025965715.1. GTDB lineage: Bacteria > Actinomycetota > Actinomycetes > Mycobacteriales > Geodermatophilaceae > Blastococcus_B. Next base: position 15,864 of record JAOPWJ010000109.1, read on the forward strand.
TCCGGCCGGACAGCGTGCCGGCGCCGTGCTGCTCGGCGAGCGCGGGCGCCAGTGCGGGGTGCTTGCGGGCGAGGACGGCGTCGGCCCGGCCGCCCTGCCGCCACTGGCGCAGGTACTGGTCGGGGGTGACGACGTAGCGCTGCCAGGTGATCGCGCCGGGGGCGTAGGAGACGACCGCGCCGCTCTGCAGCAGGCGGTGGAGGAAGTCGGTGTCCTCGGCGCCGAAGGAGCCGCCGGCGTTGAAGGCCTCGTCGAACCCGTGCGCGGCGGCGAAGACGTCGGCGCGGACCGACAGCTGGCCGGTCAGCAGGTCACCGAGGGCGAGCGCGCCGCTGGTGCGGGCCAGCCGCTGGTGCCGCTTGTCGGCCCATCGCTCGACACCGGCGGTCAGCAGCGTGCGCGGGGAGTCGGGGTGCACGGGGATGTGCCCGACGGCGGCGTCGGCGCCCCGGCCGAGGACGGCGTCGTGCTCGACCAGCAGTCGCGGGTCGGCGACCATGTCGTCGTCGAGGAAGAGCAGGTACTCGCCGGTGGCCTGCGCGGCACCGGTGTTGCGCGCCGATGCGGCTCCCCCGTTGGGCTGCTCGATCACCCGCACGGGAAAGGGCATGGGGACGGCGCGGGCGGCCGCGGCGGTGCCGTCGGTCGACCCGTCGTCGACGACGATCAGCTCGACCGGCCACGGCGTCTCCAGCCGGGCGAGGGACCGCACGCTCTCGACGAGCACGTCACGCCGGTCGCAGGTGGGCACGACGATGCTGAACCGGCAGCTGTGCATACTCAACGCGCGTCCCTCCCCGTCTGCGTCACCGGGTCAGATGACACTCCCGCGCGCAGCGACGGTACCCGCGTGCGCGCGCCTCCCATGTCCCGCCGTCACCACGCGGAGGGATGGTCGGGCCAGGTCAGCGGCGCGTCCGCCGCGATCCGGTGAGCATCTGCGCCCGGGCGCCGGCCGTCGTCACGGCGTGATGACGGCCAGCTGCCGACCGAAGTTCGCCAGCCCGACGACGAGGCCGGTGCTCGTGGTGACCAGGTCCATGAAGATCGGCATCGCGTTGTCGGTCAGCTCGGCGATGGACGACGTGGTGACGCCGAGGTCGCCGTCGACGCGGATGAGATCGCTGCCGCCGGTGGCGATGGCGCGAGGGACGACCAACCACAGTCGGCCGGCGTTGTCGACCGTGCCGGTGCCCCACGACGCAATGTCGGCAATCTGCACCGCAGGGCCGAAGTTTCCGTCGGAGGAGACGATGCCCGCCCGCGAGGCCCCGGAGGCGCCGTGCCTTCCCACCCACCACAGGGACCCGTCCGGGCGGGGGTAGACGAAGGCGGCCTGCACCTCGTCGGCGTACGGGAAGTCGTGCTGAACCATGGAACCATCCGGCCGCAGGTCCATCAGGAGCTGTCCGCTCACGCCGTCGACGGTCCGGTAGTCCAGGAAGGCCCACGCGGCGCCGGCCGCGTCCACTCCGGTGACCCCCCGCCAGTAGGTGTGGTCGAAGCCCTCGGGCGGAGAGAAGTGGTGCACGTCGCCGTCCGCGGTGATCCGCTGCGGACCGCCGTCGTTCATCCAGATCGAGCCGTCCGGCGAGGCGATCGGGTAGGCGCCGTAGTCCGTGACGTTCGCCCACGAGGAGCCCTCGGGCTTCCGCCACATGCCCTGGCAGTCGCTGTCGTACCAGAGCGCGCCGTCCAGCGTGACAGCGAGCTCGCTGCCGACCCCGATGCCACCACACGTCGGCGGAAGGTCGTGGACCGTCTCCGCCCGGTTCCCGAGCAGGTCGACGTTGACCGCCTGGGCGTGGTCCGCGACGGGACTCCACGCGGCCATGCCCCACAGCGACCCGTCGGGTCCGGCATCGAGTTCGCCATGCAGCTCCCGCTCGAGGGAGAGCACCTCGACGTCGGGGCCGTTCCCGCTGCCCGTCGCATCCTGGACGTCCACTTGGAGGGCGGCGCCCACCCACTGGCCAGGCACCCCCAGGACGACCGATCGCACCTGCACCTTCGTGACGAAGGTGCCCGCCTCCGTCGGCGTACCCGTCAAGGCACCTGCGGGGGAAAGGGCGATGCCGGGGGGCAGTGGCTCGGCGCCTGGCGGGCGGCGCCAGTCCAACGTGTAGCCGGCGCCCACCTGGGCGGTGAGCTGATAGCTCAGCGGCTCACCCACTCGCGCCGCGACCACGAACCCGGACGAGGTGAGTGGCACGGCGAGCACCGCGCGGGCCGCCGCGTTCGCCGCTGCCAGAACCTCCGGGGTTCCCCGGTACTTCAGGTGAGTGGAGACGCCGTTGACGATGTTCCAGCCGTGGAAGTCGCAGACCATGTCATTGCGGTTGCACACGCTGTGCACGCGCGCCCCCACGGCTGCCGGGAGCTTCACCGGCGATGAGCCGGACTGCGCGCGCCAGGCCAGCCCGATGCCCCGGGCGTTGGCACCCGCCGTCCCGTACCGGTTGACGGAGTCGTACTGCACCTTGTCGCCGTCCGCGATGAGCACGGCAGCGTCGACGCGGCTCAGAGCGTCACGGTCCAGGGTGCGCTGCGACATCGCGCGAAGGACGCGGTGCATGGCCATGGAGCCCTGCGAGTAGCCGGCGAGCACGAAGTGTTGGCGGGGACAGGCCGCGGCCGCGGTGCGGATATCGGTCAGCGCTCGCTGGACGCCTCCTTCGAGTCCGAGGAAGTACTCGGGAAGCCGGCGTCCGATGAGAGCCGACACCGGAGCGGCGGGGTATTCGACTGAGGTCCAGCTGACGGAGCGCTGCCCCGCGAGCTGCTGCTGAAGAACCGTCAAGACGCTCTGGAGCCGCGGCCCCAGCGAAGCGGGATCGGTCAGGGAGCCGGCCCACCCGGGCGTTCCCGGGCCGGGCTCGCCCGAGCCTCGAGCGCCGATGAAGCGGATGTCAGCGCAGTCCGCCGCGGCGGCCGGTGCGGTCGCCGGCGCGATGGCGCCGAACACGACGGACGCCAGGGCGACCAGCATCGCAAGGGATCGACGGAATGACTTCCCGGCGATCGGACGTGTCTTCAACGTGTGGCACTCCCCGTGGCGATGACGGGCGGATCATCGCAGCCCGGAGCCCTCACGCCTAGCCATCCGTGGCGACCGCCGCCACGCGCCACCTGATCGTGCGCGGGGAGTACCCGAAGGCGTTATCCGCGGCGTGGCGGGAGCAGCGGCTCGTGCGGTCCCGACCGGTTCCAGGTGCAGGTGAACTCACCCCGAACGTAGAGCTCCGTGCCGTCGGGCCCTTCGACCGCCACATGCTGCACGCGGCCCGCGCCGCCACAGCGGCAGAGCACCACCCGGTCGGCGTCGCGCCGAACCCGGTCCAACACCTCAGCGTCGCTCACAAGCGCAGCTTCGTCCCCCGGAGGAGCCGAGAGCAAGCTGCGGAAGGTGAACGTTTGGCAAACGACCCGTGGTTCACCCCACAGTCATTGCCCGCGTGATCAGCCGGCGCGGCGACCCAGGGCCCGGTAGGTCCAGCCGGCCGCGGTCCAGGCGTCGCGGTCGAGGGCGTTGCGGCCGTCGAGCACCCGCTTCTGGCCGACGATCGTGCCGAACTTCACCGGGTCGAGCTCGCGGTACTGCTTCCACTCGGTGAGCACCAGGACGGCGTCGGCGCGCTCCGCGGCCTCCTCCGGCGTGGCGGCGTAGTCCAGCTGGGGCCACAGCCGCCGGCTGTTCTCCACCGCCGCAGGGTCGGTCACCCGTACGACCGCGCCCTGAAGCTGCAGCTGCGCGGCGACGTTGAGCGCCGGCGAGTCACGGATGTCGTCACTGTTGGGCTTGAAAGCAGCCCCGAGGACGGCGACCCGCTTGCCGACCAGGGAGCCGTCGCAGACCTCGCGGGCCAGGTCCACCATCCGGATTCGGCGGCGCATGTTGATGTTGTCGACCTCCCGCAGGAACGTCAGCGCCTGGTCGGCGCCCAGCTCACCGGCGCGGGCCATGAAGGCGCGGATGTCCTTGGGCAGGCAGCCGCCACCGAAGCCGAGGCCGGCGTTGAGGAACTTCCGGCCGATGCGATCGTCGTACCCGATGGCGTCGGCGAGCTGCTTGACGTCGGCACCGGTCGCCTCGCACAGCTCGGCCATGGCGTTGATGAAGGAGATCTTGGTCGCGAGGAAGGAGTTCGCGGCGGTCTTCACCATCTCGGCGGTGGCGTAGTCGGTGACGACCTGCGGGGTGCCGCGTTCGATGATGGTCGAGTAGACCTCGTCCAGGCGGGCGCGGGCCGTCTCGCCGTCCTCGCTCGCAGGGATGCCGTAGACGAGCCGGTCGGGGCGCAGGGTGTCCTCGACGGCGAAGCCCTCGCGGAGGAACTCCGGGTTCCAGGCCAGGATCGCGCCGGGCACCTTGGCGGCGACGAGGTCGGCCAGGCGGGCGGCGGTACCCACCGGGACGGTGGACTTCCCGACGACGAGGTCGCCGGGCTCCAGGATCTCGAGCAGGCTCTCGGTGGCGCCTTCGACGAACCGCAGGTCGGCGGCGTACTCGCCGCGCTTCTGCGGGGTGCCGACGCAGACGAAGTGCACCTTCGAGCCGCGAGCCTCGGCGAAGTCGCTGCTGAACCGCAGCCGGCCGGTGGCGAGGGTGCGCTCCAGCAGCTCCTCGAAGTCTGGCTCGTAGAACGGCGCCTTGGCGTGCGACAGCGAGTTGACCTTGTCCTGGTCGACGTCGATGCCGATGACCTCGTGGCCGAGCTCGGCCATCGAGGCGGCGTGGACGGCGCCGAGGTATCCGCAGCCGATGACCGAGATCCGCACGAGGTGCTCCATTTCGTAGTGATGCAACGTTGCCGATCCACCGTGGCAGACACTCGGCAACGACGGTAAAGCACGTCTGGTGATGGGGAAACGCGGCTCAGCGGGCCCCGGGAGGCCGGTTCGCCCGCCCGACACGCGGAGACGGACCGGTTCAGTACTGCCATTGGAACCCGTGAACGGCGGCACCCGTTGGAAGGGCACGCCAGGAACACGCCGCAGGGCGCGCCTTGCCGCCTCTTCCGCAACAAGGCGCACACTTGTCACTGCGGTCGCGCATGCGTCCCTTCCGTCTGGGGCACATGCAAAGGCTGCTGAGCGATCGGTGTTCTTGGCGCGCGTTTTCGCGGCGTCGGACCGGCCACGGTCCGCCTGTACAGGGGGGATGGCCTGATGGACTGGGTGTGGATCGTCGGGGCAGCGTGGGTGCTGCTCGCGGCCGGTCTCGCCCCGCTGATCGGCCGGTCGATCGGGCTGGCAGACCGGAAGGCGGCCGGCATCGCCCTGGACGCGCCGAACTTCATCGTCGACCGGCCACCACTGCCGGTTCTCCCCGGCAGGCCCGAGGGCGTCGCCCATGACGGTCTGTCCGTGCAAAACCCTGCACCTGAGGACTCGCCGCGCCCGGCGCGCCACGGCATCGCCCGTGACGCCCCCACGATCCCGGGCATTCCCGCCGCCCGGCCACCGATCGGCCGTCCGCCGGTGCCCCGCTCGACGCATCAGCGCCGGCCGCGCCGCACCGGCCTCGGCTGAGGAGCTCAGCGCCCATTCTGCGGCTCACCCGGGCGGGTGAGCGAGCCCGTCCGCAGCCCCGCCGGGGCCCGTACCCTCACCTGGGTATTCCGGCAGACGGGGGTCTGGCATGAGCACCGACGAGACCGGGGCCCGCCCGCACGACGCGGGCGCACTCGGTCGGGACGACGAGCCGGCCGGCTCCACCGGGGACGACGCAACCGAGACCGCGTCGGACGAGGGCTCGATTCTCGACACCGACGAC
>JAOPWJ010000126.1 GCA_025965715.1 Blastococcus sp.
CGCAGCGCGTCACCGCCGACTCCCCCGCGGTCACCGCGCTCATCGGTGAAGTGGCCGAGTACGTGAAGCCGCTTCCCCGCGCAGCCGAGCCCGTGGACCTGGCGGAGGACGCCGAGGACGTGCCCGAGCCGCCGGACCGCGCACCCGAGCGACCGCGACCGCGGCCACCGCCCTGTCCCTGGGGCTGAGGGGCCGGCTCCGGTGCCGGCTCGACGTAGGGCGCGACCGGGCCGGTCAGTGCGGTGATCTCCCGGGCGCCGGGCTTGATCGCCGACACCGCCGGGGTGATGCCGGCCTGCCGTGCCAGGGTGCGGACCTCGCCGGCCTGGTCGTGCGTGGCGATGGTGACGACCGCGCCCTCGGCCCCGGCGCGGGCGGTACGGCCCGAGCGGTGCAGGTACGCCTTGTGCTCGGCCGGCGGGTCGACGTGCACGACGATCGCCACGTCGTCGACGTGGATGCCGCGGGCGGCGATGTCGGTCGCGCAGAGCACGCGGGTGTCGCCGTTGCTGAACGCCTCGAGGTTGCGCTCCCGCGCGCCCTGGCTGAGGTTGCCGTGCAGGTCGACGGCGGGCACGCCGGCGGCGGTGAGCTGCTTGGCCAGCTTCTTGGCCTGGTGCTTGGTGCGGGTGAACAGGACGGTCCGGCCGAGGCCGGAGGCCAGCTCCTGGACGATCCGTCCCTTGTCCGCGGAGTCGACGCGGAAGACGTGGTGGGTCATGGTCGAGACCGGCGCGACCGCCGGGTCGACGGAGTGCGTCGTCGGGTTGGACAGGTAGCGCTTGACCAGGACGTCGACCCCGTTGTCCAGGGTGGCCGAGAACAGCATCCGCTGACCGACCTTCGGGGTGCGGTCCATGATCCGCTTGACGCCGGGCAGGAAGCCCAGGTCGGCCATGTGGTCGGCCTCGTCGAGGATGGTCACCTCGATCGCGCCGAGGTCGCAGTGACCCTGCTGGATCAGGTCCTCGAGCCGGCCGGGGCAGGCGATGACGACGTCGAGGCCACCGGCCAGGGCCTGCACCTGCGGGTTCTGGCCCACGCCGCCGAAGATCGTCGTCGTCCGCATGCCCAGGGCGCGGGCGAGCGGGTCGACGACGGCGGCGACCTGGTTGGCCAGCTCACGGGTCGGCACGAGGATCAGCGAGCGCGGCCGCTTGGGCTGGCGCTTGCTGGTCGAGGCGGCCAGCCGCGCGACCAGGGGCAGAGCGAAGGCGATCGTCTTGCCAGAGCCGGTGCGGCCGCGGCCGAGCACGTCCCTGCCGGCCAGGCTGTCGGGCAGCGTGGCGACCTGGATCGGGAACGGTGCGGTGATGCCGCTGGCGGTGAGCACCTCGACGAGCGGTGCCGGCACACCGAGGGCGTCGAACGTGGTGTCCGTCGGGAGCACGGTGGCGTCAGCGCCGGTGGGGACGACGACCGGCGCGGGCACGGCGGCCTCCGGGCGGGGCTGCGTGGAGTGTTGCTGGTCGCCGGCCGGGCGGCCGCCGCGACCGCGACCACCGCGCGAACGGCGGGGACGGTCGTCCCCGGTTCCGCCGGCGGTCGTGGGGGAGTTGCTGGGTGAAGTCATCGGTTCCTCAAACGCTCGAGTGCCGCACGATCACCTCGGCGAGCGCGAGCGCCGACGCTCCTGCTTCGGCGCAGGGCGGGCTCACATCGTCAGCGAGACGTCGGACAGCCGGGCGCACCTCGGTGGCGCAGCCTCAGCCCGACGTCGATCCTGCCGCTCCGGATGAGCGAGGGCGGCGCCGGTATGTCCTACTCAACCAGACGCCGCCTCCGGATGGTCCCAGGACCGGTGAGTCGCCGGTCACATCGAGTGAGGGAGTGGTCCACGGTAGGTGCGCCGCTCAGGTCAGTGGGGGACCCCGATCGTGGCGGCGGTGGCCGAACCCGCGGTCGTGGCCGCACCCCTGCACATGTCGCCCGTCGGGCCACTCGCTGGACGGCTCCGCCGTCGGCCATGCTGGCCGCGTGACGCAGACCGGCACCCGCCCTGTCCTGCGCATCCACCCGGCGTGGTGGGTCGCCGCCGTGACCTTCCTGGCCCTCGTGGGCGCCGCCGCCTTCCGAGCGGTGCCGGGCGTGCTCATCGATCCGCTGCGCGCGGAGTTCGGCTGGTCGGTCACCACCATCTCGGCGGCGGTGGCGGTGAACATGGCGCTCTACGGCCTCACCGCCCCGTTCGCCGCCGCGCTCATGGAGCGGTTCGGCATCCGCCGGGTCGTGCTGAGCGCGTTGCTCGTGGTCGCCGTCGGCAGCGGCCTGACCGTGTTCATGACCACGAGCTGGCAGCTGATCGCGCTCTGGGGCGTGCTGGTCGGCCTCGGCACCGGCTCGATGGCGCTGTCGCTGGTGGCCACGGTGACCGGCCGGTGGTTCGTCGCCCGGCGTGGCCTGGTCTCGGGGATCCTGACCGCCGGCGGGGCGACGGGGCAGCTGGTGTTCCTGCCGCTGGTGGCCGCGGTCGACGCGCGGTGGGGCTGGCGGGCCGCCTCCCTCGGCACGACGGCCGCCGCGCTCGCCGTCCTTCCCCTGGTGGCCTGGCTGTTGCGCGACCGGCCCCGCGACCTCGGCGTGACGCCCTACGGCGGAACGGCGGCCGACGACCGCGACCCGGTGCGGACCGGGGCGGCCCGCACCGCCGTGCGTGGGTTGGTCCAGGCGTCCCGGAGCCGGCCGTTCTGGCTGCTGGCCGGCGGGTTCTTCATCTGCGGGATGTCGACCAACGGCCTGGTGCAGCCGCACTTCATCCCGGCCGCGCACGACCACGGCATGCCGGTGACCACGGCCGCGGGCCTTCTCGCGGTCGTCGGACTGTTCGACATCGCCGGCACGATCTTCTCGGGCTGGCTCACCGACCGCATCGATCCGCGGGCCCTGCTGCTGGCCTACTACGGCCTGCGCGGGCTGTCACTGTTCGCGCTGCCGACCCTCTTCGGCGCGGACCTGCGCCTGAGCATGATCGCGTTCATCGTCTTCTACGGCCTGGACTGGGTGGCCACCGTGCCGCCGACCCTGGCGCTGTGCCGCGAGCACTTCGGCGATCGTGCGCCGGTCGTCTTCGGCTGGGTGTTCGCCTCCCACCAGCTGGGCTCGGCGGTGGCCGCGTTCGGCGGTGGCCTGATCCGCGACGTCACCGGCTCCTACGACCTCGCGTGGTTCCTGGCCGGAGGCCTCTGCATGCTCGCTGCGGTCGCGTCGGTGTCGATCCGGCGGAACCCGCCGCGTCCGGCGGAGACCGCCCCGCCGACGTCCCCGACAGACGCGGCGGCCGCCCAGGCCCACGGCTGAGGAAAGGACCCCGCTTCTCCCCACCACGCCCGAGCTGCCGCGAGCCCCTGCGGCGGGGCCTGACAGCGCGGAAAGTTCCCTTCCGGCGGCGGGCCCCGCGGCGCACCATGGCCCGGTCGAGGGGACACCGCAGCATGCGCGCACGAGAGCCCGATCTCCGGGGCGAGGTGGAGCGGGACGGCGTCCGGGTCGGCTACGACGTCTACGGCGACCCGGGGCCCACGCTCGTGCTGCTCACCTCGTGGGCGATCGTGCACGCGCGGCAGTGGAAGGCGCAGGTGCCCTACCTCGCACGGCACTTCCGGGTCATCACCGTCGAGGGCCGGGGCAACGGGCGCGCCGACCGGCCCGACCGGGACGAGGCCTACGCCGACTCGGAGTACGTCGACGACGTCCTGGCGGTGATGGATCGGACGGCCGTCGATCGCGCCGTCCTGGTGGGGCTGTCGATGGGCTCCCGGCACGCGCTGCAGTTCGCCGCCCGGTACCCCGAACGTACCGCCGGCGTCGTCGCCATCGGCACCCTGTTCGCCCCCTCGGCACTGCCGACCTTCGACGAGGTGCTGCCGGAGTACGAGGGGTGGGCGAAGTACAACCGGCACTACTGGCTGGCCGACTACCCCGGCTTCGTCGAGTTCTTCATCTCCGAGGTCTTTCCGGAGCCGCACTCCACGAAGCAACGGGAGGACGGCGTCGGCTGGGGCTCGGAGACCGACGGCCGCACGCTGGTGCACACCGTGGACGCGCGGGCCCGCCCGACAGCCCGGGAGGCGGAGGCGACCTGCCGGGAGGTGCGCTGTCCCGTGCTGGTGCTGCACGGTGACCTGGACGCGATCGTGCCGCTGGAGACCGGCGCCGACATCGCCCGCTGGACCGGTGGTGAGCTCGTCGTCATCGCCGGCGGCGGGCACGCGCCGCCCATGCGAGAGCCCGTGCTGACCAACCGGCTCATCCGCGACTTCGCGCGCCCCCGCCTGCCCGCGGCCCCGAACTCCCGGACGTGGACGCGCGCCAGGGATCGTCGGCCCCGCGCGCTCTACGTGTGCTCCCCGATCGGGCTGGGCCACGTGCGCCGGGACCTGGCCATCGCCGACGAGCTGCGCCGGCTGCATCCCGACCTGCAGATCGACTGGCTGACCCAGCACCCGGTCACCCGCGTCCTGTCCGACCGGGGCGAGCGGGTGCACCCGGCGTCGGCGTTCCTGGCGAGCGAGACCGCGCACCTGGAGTCGGAGGCGGGGGAGCACGACCTGCACGTGTTCGGCGCCGTCCGCCGCATGGACGAGATCCTGATCGCCAACTTCATGGTGTTCGCCGACCTCGTCGAGGAGGAGCCCTACGACCTCTGGATCGCCGACGAGGGGTGGGACGTCGACGGTTTCCTGCATGACAACCCGGAGCTGAAACGGACGCCGTACGCCTGGCTGACCGACTTCACGGGCTGGCTGCCCATGGCCGACGGGGGAGCGGCGGAGGCAGCACTGACCGCCGACTGGAACGCCGAGCGGGTCGAGCGCGGCCGCCGCTATCCGCGGCTGCGGGACCGGTCGATCTTCGTCGGCAACCCCGGGGACGTCGTCGACGCCCCGCTCGGCCCGGGGCTGCCGACGGCGCGCGAGTGGGCGCGAGAGCGGTACGTCTTCGGCGGCTACGTGCTCGGCAGCCCGCCCCCGCACGACCGGCAGGAACTCCGGGCCGCGCTGGGCTACCGGCCCGACGAGCAGGTGTGCGTGGTGACCGTCGGGGGATCAGGGGTCGGGGCTCCGCTGCTGCGCCGGGCCGCCGAGGCGTTCCAGCTCGCCGAGAAGCGGGTGCCCGGCCTGCGCATGATCCTGGTGACCGGCCCGCGCATCGATCCGGCGGCGGTACCGGTGCCGGAGGGGGTGGACGTCCGCGGTTACGTCCCCGACCTCCACCGGCACCTGGCGGCGAGCGACCTGGCCGTCGTCCAGGGCGGGCTCTCCACGACCATGGAGCTGACGGCGGCTCGCCGTCGGTTCGTGTACGTGCCGCTGGCGCACCACTTCGAGCAGCAGGTGCACGTGCCGCACCGGCTGGCGCAGTACGGCGCCGGCCGCCGACTCGACTACGCCGACGCCGCCGACCCCGAGCGGCTGGCCGAGGTGATCGCCGCCGAGATCGGCCGGCCGGTCGACTCCCGCCCGGTCGAGACCGACGGCGCGGTGCGCACTGCGCGGCTCCTCGCGGAGCTGCTGTGAGGGCGTGACGAGCACCCGGGAGGCGGTTCTCGTGCACCTCGCCGGACCGCTGCGCGTGCGGCGGGGGAGCACGGACCTGACCGCCGCGGAGATCGGCAGCCGCAAGGGGCGCACGCTGCTCCTGCTCCTCGCCGCCCGCCGCGGCGAGGTGCTCGGCTGCGCCGAGATCGCCGCGGTCCTCTGGCCGGCGGACCCGCCCGCCGATCCCGAGGCGGGCATCGCCTCCCTGGTGAGCCGGCTGCGACGCGTGCTGGGGACGGACGCGGTCGTCGGGAGCCGCGACGGCTACCGATGGGGGGCGGCGGAGACCGACCTCGACCGTGCGCGCCGGCTGCTCGACGACGCCGAGCGGGAAGCACCGTCCCCCGCGACGGCCGGGGCGCAGGCGGCCGTGCGCCTGCTCGAGGCCGACGGGCTCGCCGTCGAGACGGACGACGAGTGGACCGCGCCGCTCCGGACGGAGATCGGAGCCTTGCGTCGGCGGGCCCGCCAGCTGCTCGCCCGGTCGGCTCTGGACGCCGGCGATCCCGCGGTCGCCGAGGACGCCGCCCGGCGCGCGCACCGCGACGACCCGCTCGACGAGGAGGCCGCGCGACTGCTCATGCGGGCGCTGCTCGCGCGGGGCCTGCCCGCCGAGGCGCTCCGGGTGTACGACGCGCTGCGGCGGCTGCTGGCCGACGAGCTGGGAACCGACCCGGCCCCGGCGACGCAGCGGCTGCACGCCGCGGCGCTGGAGGGTTCGGTGCCGTCCGCGCCTCGCTCCGCGGGAACCGGAACGCCGGTGGACCGGCTCGGCCTGGCCGGCCGGGACGACGAGTTGACCACGCTCCGGGCGGTCTGGGATCGAGCGTGCGGCCGCACCGCGGGGCTGGTCCTGCTCGCGGGCGAGCCCGGGATCGGCAAGAGCCGACTGCTCGAGGAGCTCGCCGCGATCGCCCGCCGGGCCGGCGGCTGTGTCCTCCTCGGTCGCGCCTTCGAAGGTGAGCGCTCGCTGTTCGCCCAGCCCGTGGTGGACGCTCTCGCCGCCGCTGCCTCCGACCTCCCCGGCTCCCGCGTCCGGGCGGCCGCGGCGGGAGTTCCGGGCCTCGCCCGGCTGCTGCCCGTCCTCGCCCCCTTCACCGGCGGGGACGCGGAGCCGCCGTCCGCGGCCGCTGTCGAGTCGGCGCAGAGCTTCGCCGCCGTCGCGCAGTTCCTGCGGGGGCTGGCCCGCGAGGGGCCGGTCCTGCTGGTGGTCGACGACCTGCAACGGGCCGGCCGGTCGACCGTCGAGCTGCTGCACTACCTCGCGCGGCACCTCGGCCGGGAACAGGTGCTCGTCGCGGCCGCCGCGCGCACCGGCGAGGGCGCCGAGGCTCTCGACCTGCTCGCCGACGTGGCGAGGACCGTGTTGCTCGGGCCGCTGCCGTTGGACGCCGTCGCCGTCCTGGCCGGACGCGCCGGCCACGGAACCCGGGCCGCGGACGTCGTCCGCCGCACCGGCGGGCACCCGCTGTTCGTGGTGGAGGTGCTGCGGGCCCTGACCGACGGCGATGCCGGACTGCCCGCGTCACTGCAGGCCGCGGTGGTCGAGCGGGTCGCCCGCACCGGCGAGGAGACCGACCGGCTGCTGCGCGCGGCGGCGGTGCTGGGCTCCGCGTTCGACCCGGTCGTCGCGGGGGCGGTGGCGGGGATGCCGGTGCCCGCCGCGCTGCATGCCTTCGAACGCGCCCTGGCCGACCGGCTGCTCGTCGAGCGGGGACAGCACTACGCGTTCGCCCACGACGTCGTCCGTGACGCGCTGCTCGTCGCCACCCCGTCCCCGACCCGGCTGGCGTGGCATGCCCGCGCGGCGGACCTGCTCTCCGCCGATCCAGAGGCCGTCGCGCGGCACGCCGAGGCGGTCGGGGATACCGCGCGGGCCGGACGCGCCTGGCTGAACGCCGGCGAACGGGCGCTGGCCCGCTTCGCGGCCAGCGACGCGATCCTGCTCGCGGGTCGCGCCCTGGCCCTCGCCACCGACCTGGGCGACGACGAGCTGAGGGGGCGTGCGCTGGTCGTCCGGGGCCGGGCGAACGACGCGGCCGCACACTTCGCCGCCGCCTTCGACGACTTCACCGCGGCGCGCGCGGCGGCCCGGCGGGCAGGGGACCGGCGGCTGCAGATGGTCGTCCTGCGACAGCTGGCCGGCGACGTCCCCGTGGCCCTCGGCCGCCCACCGGCCGACTGCGAGCCCTTCCTCGACGACTGCCGCGGGCTCGCGGAGTCCCTCGGTGATCGGGTGATGGAGGCCGATGTCCTCGACCGGCTCACGGTGCTGCGGTGCTCCCAGCTGAACTTCACCGATGCGCGGGAGCTGGCGCAGCGGAGCCTGGCTGCCGGGCGGGCCGCCGACGACGAGCACGCCGTCGCTCTGGGGTTCGACGCGGTCAAGACGGCGGCGGCCTATCTGGGGCTCGTGCGGGAGCTCGAGCCGGTGGTCGAGGAGCTCGAGCCGCGGCTCCGTCGCCTCGGCGATCTCCTGATGCTGCAGTGGACGGTGTTCGAGTCGGCCTTCGTTCCGCTGGCCGCCGGGGACGACGGCCAGGCACTGGCCCGGATCGATTCGGCGCTGCGCGTCTCGCGGCGCAGCGGGTACACCTACGAGCCGTTCTTCGTCGCCCATCTCGGCTGGGTGCACCGGCTGGCCGGCCGCCTCGACGACGCCCGGCGGGAGGGGCGGCGGGCCATGGACCTCGCCGCTCTGCACGGCCACACCTGGTGGTCGACGACCGCCGCGTCGCTCTACGCGGGCACGCTGCTGGCCTGCGGGGAGCCGGCCGCCGCGGCCGACGTCCTCCGGCCCGCGCAGCGGGTGGCCGACGTGCCCGGAGCGGAGGCCTACCTCCTGCGCTGCCTCGGACCGCTCGCCGAGGCCACCGGCGACCCGGCGGTGCTGCACCGGGCGGACGCTCTCCTGCAGCGCATCCGCGCGCCGGAGGGCTGCGCCTGGCTGCTCGGGGCCGACGCCTACCTGGGAGTCGCGCGGGCATGGCGCCGAGCGGGAGATCCCGACCGCGCCGAGCACATCCTGGCCGGCTTCCGCGACGCCGCGCAGGCGGCGGGCTGGAGCGCCCTCGCCGACTCCGCGCGCTGAGGCCCGGCTGCAACGTTGCTGCAACGCCCCGGGTCATGGTCGCCCCGACCGGCCACCACGACCCGAGGAGAACTCAGATGGCGATCGACAACGACAAGCTCATGGACTTCCTGCACCGCTTCGTCGGTGACCTCGGCGCCGCACTGTCGGCGGGCAATGTCGTCATCGGCAACCGCCTGGGCCTCTACGCGGCACTGGAGACGGGATCTGCCACGCCCACCGAGCTGGCGCAGCGCACCGGGACCCATCCGCGGTACGTCACCGAGTGGCTGCGCGGGCAGGCGTCCGGAGGCTATGTGACCAGGAGCGAGACCGACGGCGAGGAGACGTACTCGCTCACCGAGGAGCAGGCCTTCTGCCTGGCCAACCCGGACAACGCGATCTTCGCCCCCGGCGGGTTCCTGTTCGCACTGGGAGCCCTGAAGGGCGAGGAGCGGGCCGCCGAGGCGATCCGCACCGGCACGGGCATCGGCTGGCACGAGGGCGACGAGGACATGCTCGTCGGGTGCGAGCAGTTCTTCCGCCCCGGCTACCACGCCAACCTGACCACCAGCTGGATCCCGGCCCTCGCCGGGGTCGAGAGCAAGCTCCGGGACGGCGCGCGGGTCGCCGACATCGGTTGTGGGCTCGGCGCCTCGAGCGTGATCATGGCGCAGGCCTATCCGGCCAGCCGGATCACCGGCTCGGACTACGACGGCGGGTCGATCGAGCGGGCCCACAAGCGGGCGGCCGACGCGGGTGTCACCGACCGGGTGACCTTCGAGGTGGCCAGCGCCCAGACCTTCGGTGGCTCGGGGTATGACCTGGTGACCTCGTTCGACTGCCTGCACGACATGGGCGACCCGCTGGGCGCGGCCCGGCATGTCCGGGAGGCGCTGGCCCCGGAGGGCTCGTGGATGATCGTCGAGCCGTTTGCGAACGACGACCCGTCGGACAACATCAACCCGGTCGGCCGCGTCTACTACAACTTCTCGACCCTGGTGTGCCTCCCGAACGCCATGTCGCAGTCCGGTGGCTACACCCTCGGCGCACAGGCAGGCGAGGCGGCCATCCGGCGGGTGGTCACCGACGCCGGGTTCACCCGGTTCGCCCGGGTCGCCGAGACGCCGTTCAACATCGTCTACGAGGCCCGGCCGTAGCAGCCGGCGACGGCAACCGGGGCCGCCTCCGCCGTTCACCCGGCGGAGGCGAGCTCCGGGTCGACGGTGCGGCCGAGGATCAGGTCCGCCGCCCGCTCGCCGATCAGAATCGACGGCGCGTTCGTGTTGCCGCGGACCAGGGTCGGCATCACCGAGGCGTCGGCGATCCGCAGGCCCTCGATGCCGCGCACCCGGAGCGTGGAGTCCACGACCGCGTCGTCGTCGGAGTCGGCTCCCATCCGGCAGGAGGACACCGGGTGGTACAGCGACTCGAGGGTGTCCTTGACCGACGCCCGCAGGGCGTCGCGGCCCTGCACGGTGCCGCCCGGCGACCACTCCTCGGCAAGGACCGACGCCAGCGGTCCGGCGGAGGCGATCTCCCGCGCCTTCTCCACGCCGGCCAGCAGCGCGTCGAGGTCGCGCTCGTCGGTGAGGTAGCCGGCGTCGATGGCCGGCGCCCACGTCGGATCGGCCGACCGCAGTCGCACCGACCCACGCGAGTGGACCCGCACGAGGACGACGGCGGCGGTGAACGCGTCGACGTCCGGATCGACCTCCGCCTGCTTCCAGAACTTCACCGGCAGGAAGTGGAACTGCAGGTCGGGCTCGGCCAGTTCGGGGGAGGACTTCGTGAACAGGCCGGCCTCGGCCAGGTTCGAGGTGAGCGGCCCGCGCCGGGCGCCGAACCACTTCGCGTACCCGGACGGCGATTCGGCCCGGAACAGGGACTTGCCCGACCGCACATGCCAGACGACCGGCACCAACGGGTGGTCCTGCAGTCCCTGCCCGACGCCGGGCAGGTCGTGGACGACCTCGACGCCGACCTCGCGCAGGTGCTCGGCCGGGCCGATGCCCGAGAGCATCAGCAGCTGCGGGGTGTTGACCGCACCGCCGGAGAGCACGACCTCTCGGGCGGCGCGGGCGATGTGCACCCGGCCGCCGCTGCGGTACTCGACGCCCGTCGCGCGGCCGCCCTCGACGAGCACCCGGGTGGTCAGTGCGCCGGTCCGCACCGTGAGGTTGGGCCGGCCCATCGCGGGGTGCAGGTACGCGTCGGCCGACGACCAGCGCCGTCCTCGCTTCTGGGTCACCTGGTACTGGCCGACGCCCTCCTGGGTGGCGCCGTTGAAGTCGTCGTTGCGCGGATAGCCCACGGCCACCGCCGACTGGATGACCGCGCGGGTCCACGCGTGCGGCGAGCGCAGGTTCTCCACGCGGAGCGGGCCGCCGACGCCGTGGTAGCGGTCGGCACCGCGGACGTTGTCCTCCATGCGGCGGAACAGCGGCAGCACGTGCTCGTAGGACCACGACTCGTCGCCGGTCAGCTCGGCCCACTCGTCGTAGTCGGCCGCCGCGCCACGCATGTAGATCATCGCGTTGATCGAGGAGGAGCCGCCCAGCAGCTTGCCGCGCGGCCAGAACAGCTGCCGGCCGTCGAGCCCCGCCTGCGGCTCGGTCGTGTAGTTCCAGTCATGGCGGGTGCGCCACACCTTGTAGAGGCCCGCGGGGATCTGCACCTCGAGGACGTCGTCGGTACCGCCGGCCTCCAGGAGGAGCACGCGCAGGGACGGGTCCTCCGTCAGCCGCCCGGCGAGGGCGCACCCGGCCGAGCCGGCGCCGACGACGACGACGTCGAAGTCCCCGTCCATCGGAGCGGTGTTCCCGTGCGCCGGGTCCTGCGCGCTCACCGGTGGCGCCCGTGGACCATGCCCATGACCCGGGCGAGGGCGTCGGCGGCCGAGGGTGGCCGGCCGAAGCTCATCAGGTTCACCGGCAGCGCGACCCGCTGGCGGGTGATCGCCTTGGCGCGGGTGAACTCCTTGAGTCCGTCCTCGCCGTGGATGCGGCCGAAGCCGCTGTCGCCGACCCCGCCGAAGGGCAGCGCCGGCACCGAGGCGAAGGTCAGCACCGAGTTCACCGACGTCATGCCGCTGCGCATGCGCCGGGCGAGGTCCATCCCGCGGGCCTTCGACCGGGAGAACACCGCGCCCCCCAGGCCGTACGCGCTGGCGTTGGCCTTCTCGAGCGCCTCCTCGGCGTCGCGGACCTTCGTGATGGTCAGCGTCGGCCCGAACGTCTCCTCGCGCACGGCTGCGGACGTCTCGGGGGCGTCGAGCACCACCGTGGGCACCAGGTAGTTCTGGTTGCGGAAGAGGCCGGGATCGGCGTCCCCGTGCACGAGCCGGGCCCCCGAGCCGGCGGCGTCCTCGAGGTGGCGCTGCACGACGTCGACCTGCGAGGCCATCGTCATCGGGCCGTAGGAGGCCTCCCCGTCCGAACCCGGCCGCAGCGTGCGCACCTGCTCGGTGACCTCGGCGACGAACTGGTCGTAGACGGCGCTCGTCGCGTAGACCCGCTCGATACCGATGCAGGTCTGCCCGCCGTTGCTCATCGCGCCCCAGACGGCCGCGTCGGCGGCGGCGGCCACGTCGGCGTCGTCGTCGACGATCATGGCGTCCTTGCCCCCGAGCTCCAGGAGCACCGGGGTGAGGTTCTCCGCGCACGTGGCCATGACCTTCTTGCCGGTCGCGGCCGAGCCGGTGAAGGCCAACTTGCCGACGCCGGCCCGGCACAGTGCCGCACCGGTCTCGCCGTAGCCGGTGACGACCTGGAAGGCGTCCGCCGCGTCGGGCACGGCGGCCCGCCAGGCGGCGGCCAGCCACGCACCGACGGCCGCGGTGTGCTCCGAGGGCTTGAAGACGACGGCGTTTCCCGCGGCCAGCGCGTAGGCGAGGGACCCCATGGGCGTGAACACCGGGTAGTTCCAGGGGCCGATCACGCCGACGACGCCGAGCGGCTGGTACTCCAGATAGGCGGCGTGGTTGGCCGCGAGCATCCCGGCGTGCACCTTGCGGGGGCCGAGGGTCTTGCGGGCATGGCCACCGGCCCAGGCCACATGGTCGATCGCCAGGCTGATCTCGAGGATGGCGTCCGCGTGCGGCTTGCCGTTCTCCCGGTGCACCAGGTCGGCGAGCTCGTTGAGCCGGCGGGCCAGATAGCCGCGGTAGGCGGCCAGTCGCTTCGCCCGGCCGTCGAAGCCGAGGGCCGCCCACCGCTCGGAGGCGCCGCGGGCGCGTTCCACGGTCTGGCGCACGGCTTCGGCGTCGTGCAGAGGGAAGACGCCGACCACCGCCCCCGAGGCGGGGTTCGTCGACGCGAAGGTGTCGGTGGTGGCGTGCCGGTCGACGGTGCCGGCGGAGGCGTCGGTGACCGTGTCCATCTGATCGACGAGCGACATGGGAACGCAGGTTACCCGTAGGTAACACCCCGGCAGTGACGAAGCCGAGGGCGTGCCCCGGCCGGGCGAGGGGGCGGCGCGCTGACATCCTGGCGGCGTGGCCGACCCCTTCGACACCGCCGCGCTGCGCGGCCGGGTGCTGGCCGCGTGGGCCGGCTCCCCGGCACGCTTCCGCGAGGACGCGAACGCCGAAGAGGACCTGGTCCGCGGCGGCTACCGCGACCGGCTGCTGATCGAGCTCGCGCAGAACGCCGCCGACGCCGCGGCGCGCGCGGGCGTGCCGGGCCGGCTCCGCCTCGAGCTCTCGGGCGACACGCTCAGGGCAGCGAACACGGGGGCGCCGCTGGACGCCGACGGGGTGCAGGGCCTGGCCACGCTGCGCGCCTCGGCCAAGCGGGACGAGGCGGGCGCCATCGGTCGCTTCGGAGTCGGCTTCGCCGCGGTGCTGGCGGTCAGCGACGAGCCGGCGGTCGTCTCGACCGGCGGAGGGGTCCGGTTCAGTGCCGACCTGAGCCGCGCAGAGGTCGCCGGCATCGCGGGCCTCGTCGACGAGCTGGCCCGCCGCGACGACGCCGTCCCGGTGCTCCGGCTCCCGTGGCCGGCCGACGGTGCGCCGCCGGACGGCTTCGCCACCGAGGTCGTGCTGCCCCTGCGGCGCGGGGCGCGTGCCGGCGTCGCCGCCGCCCTGGCCGCGCTCCGGGGCGAGGTGCTCCTCGGTCTCCCCGGGCTCGCCGCGATCGAGGTCGTCATGGCCGGCGTGGGGCGCACGCTGACCCGGGAACCGTCCGACCGGGGCGTCCTGATCACCGACGGCCGTAGGACGACGGTCTGGCGGGTGGCGCAGCGCTCGGGGAAGCTCCCCGCCGACCTGCTGGCCGACCGCCCCGTCGAGGAGCGTTCCCGCCGTGCGTGGACCGTCGTCTGGGCGGTGCCGCTGGGGGAGGACGGCGCCCCTCGGCCGCTGCCGGCCGGCGAGGTGGTGCACGCACCGACGCCGAGCGACGAGCCGCTGTCGCTGCCGGTGCGGCTGATCGCGCCGTTTCCGCTCGGGCCCGACCGGCGGCACGTGGCCCCGGGGCCGGTCACCGACGCGCTCGTCGAGGCCGCCGCCGGGGCCTACGCCGAGCTGCTCGCCGGGCTCCCGGCCGACCCCGTGCTTCTTGCCCTGGTGCCGCGGCCGGGCCTGGCCGGAGCCGCACTGGACGCCGCCCTGGGAACGGCGATCCTCGGGCGCCTGCGCCGGACCGCCTGGCTGCCGGTGGCCCGGGCAACGAACGAGGGGGAGGCGAACGCGGAGCAGCCGGACGAGCGGCAGACGCCGGACCGCGCGACCGCCCTGGACGACGCCACCGAGGCGCGGGTGGCGGCCCTCGCCGAGGTGCTGCCGGGCCTGCTGCCGGCCACCTGGTCGCGACGGAGGGACGCCCCGGCAGTGACGTCCCTGGGGGTGCGCCGGATCGGCCTCGCGGAGGTCGTGGAGGCGGTGCGCGGGATCGCCCGGCCGCCGTCGTGGTGGGCGGAGCTCTACGCCGCGCTCGACGGGGGCGACCGGGAGGAGCTGGCCGCGCTGCCGGTCCCGCTGGCCGACGGGCGCACCGGACACGGGCCGTCCGGGGTGCTGCTCCCCGACGCCGGGCTGCCGGTCGACCGGCTCGCCCCGCTGGGGCTGCGGCTGGCCGAGCCGGAGG
>JAOPWJ010000140.1 GCA_025965715.1 Blastococcus sp.
GACGCTGCGCAGGTTGAGCAGGTGCGCCGACTGCTGGTCGGCGATGAGCCGGCCCACCTCCCGGGCCAGCGCGGCGTCCTCGGGTGCGTGCACCGCCAGCAGGTCGAGCAGCCCGAGGGCCGTTCCCCGCCGGCCGGAGCCGCCCGCTCCGCCGCCGATGCTCACGCGCTCGTTGCCCAGCGTCGCGCGCGCGACGTTCCAGCCCTCCCCGGGAGCACCGACGACGTCCTCGTCGGGGATGAACACGTCGTCGAAGAAGACCTCGTTGAACACCGCCTCACCGGTGATCTCGCGCAGCGGGCGGACGGTGACGCCGGGAGCGGTCAGGTCGACGACGACCGCTGTCACTCCCTTGTGCTTGGACGCGGTCGGGTCGGTGCGGATGGTGGCGAGCCCGCGGTTGCAGTGCTGCGCACCGGAGGTCCAGACCTTCTGTCCGGTGACCCGCCAGCCCCCTTCGACGCGGACGCCCTTGGTCTGCACCGCGGCGGCGTCGGAGCCGGCACCCGGCTCGCTGAACAGCTGGCACCACACCAGCTCCCCCGCCAGGCTGGGGCGCAGCCACCGCTGGACCTGCTCGGGAGCGGCGGTCTGGGTCAGCGTGAGCAGCACCCACCCACCGATGCCGAGGTCGGGCACGTCCACCTCGGCCAGCTCCTGCTCGACGACCAGCTGCTCCACCGGCCCGGCCGCCCGACCCCAGGGACGGGGCCAGTGCGACACGAGGTAGCCCGAATCCACCAGCAGCCGACGCCGGTCCTGCGGTGCCGCCGTTCGGTACTGCTCGAGGAAGGCGTGCACGTCCCGGCGGAACTCCTCGGCCTCCGGGGGCAGCTCCACGGCGCCGTTGCGCCGCACGCCCGCCGCCGACAACGCCCGCACGTCGTCCGCGGCATGGTCCGGAGCCCCGGCCAGGGCGGCCAGTGCTCCGGCCCGCCGCAGGTACACGTGCGCGTCGTGCTCCCAGGTGAACCCGATGCCGCCGTGGACCTGGATGTTCATCCGGGCGGTGAACTCGTACGCCTCCAGGCTGACCACGGCGGCCACCGCGGCGGCGAGCTCGGCCTCCGGGCCGGTGGTCACGCGGGCGGCGTCCCAGGCCGCCGCCACGGCCTGCTCGCTGCGGACGAGCATGTCGGCGAGGTGGTGCTTGATCGCCTGGAAGCTGCCGATGGCACGGCCGAACTGCTCGCGCACCTTGGCGTACGCCAGCGCCATGTCCACACAAGCGCGGGCGCCGCCGGCCGCCTCGGCCGCAGCCAGGGTCCGCAGAACCGTGCGTGCGACGCTCCGGCCCCCGACCAGCACGTCCCCGTCGGCCACCGGGATGCCGTCGAGGGTCAGCCGGGTCAGGCCGAGGGAGGGGTCGAGGCCGCTCACCCGCTGCGCGGAGACTGCGTCGGCGCGCACCACCAGGAGGTCGTCCCCGGCAGGGAGCAGGTACAGCTGAGCCCACGCCCCGCCCAGGACGAGCACCTCTCCGGCCAACCCGCCGGCTCCACGCTGCAGCGCCGCGCCGACGCCCACCCCGACTGCGGTCGAACCATCGGTGAGCCGCGGCAGCAGCTGGGCCCGCTGGTCGGTCGTACCGACCCGGGCGATGACCGCGGAGGCCACGGAGGTGGCGAGCAGGGGGCCGGAGGCCGCGACCGCCCCCAGCGCCTCGAACACGACGGCCAGTTCGGCCAGGCCGTAACCGGATCCGCCGTGCTCCTCCGGCACGTGCAGCCCGGACCAGCCCAGGTCACCGATCTGCTGCCACAGCACGCCGGTGTCCGTCGTCTGCGGGGGCTTCTCGAGGAAGTGCCGGGTCTCCTCGCGAAGCCCCTGCCCCCTGGCGAAGGATCGGACGACGTCGGCCAGTTCGCGGTGGTCCTGGGTGATGGCCAGGGGCATGAGCACTCTCCAACTCTGATGCGGGGCACGAGAACGGGGGCATCCGCCGGCTGTCCGGCGTCATGCACCGGTGCCGGGCGTCACGGCACCCCGGACCCTAAGAAGGATACTCAATAACCGACCCGAGGCGCAGCGGTACCGCAGTTCTTTCCGTGCCGATCAGTGACCGGTCCTCAGACGGGGTCCCGGGGGAGGCCGAGGGCGCGCTCGGCCACCACGTTGCGCAGCACCTCGTTGGCACCCCCGGCGATCGTGTAGGCGCGGGCGTAGAGATAGGCGTCCTGCCACCACCCGTCCGCGACCGCCGCCGGATCCTCCTCGGTGAGCAGCCCGTCGGTGCCCTGCAGAGCCATCCCGCTCACAGCGAGATCGTGGTTGATCTCGCTGTAGAAGATCTTCGACAACGGCGCATCCGCCGGCGTCTCCGTCCGGCTCAGCATCCGGGACTGGACCAGGTTCGCTACGGCGGCGTTCACGTGCACGCGCGTGGCGAGCTCACCCACCGATTGGCGGACGGCGGAGTCCTCCAGCGCGACGCGCCCGCCGGGCCCGGGCGTCCCCGCCAGCTCGAGGAGGTCGTCGAGCACCCGGAACAACTCCACGCCGTTGGCGGCCACGCCGGAGCGCTCGTGGACGAGGCTGCTGTTGGCCACCCGCCATCCGTTGTCGACGTCCCCGATCACGTTGGCGACCGGGATGCGCACCGAGTCGAGGAAGACCTCGTTGAAGTCGGTCGTCCCGGTGATCTCCCGCAGCGGACGCACGTCGACACCGGGCGAGTTCATGTCCAGGGCGAAGGCGGTGATGCCGCGGTGCTTGGACGCCGTCGGGTTCGTGCGGGCCAGCAGGTAGCCGACGTCGGCGTGCTGTCCGTTGGTCGTCCAGACCTTCTGCCCGTCCACCACGTACTCGTCGCCGT
>JAOPWJ010000226.1 GCA_025965715.1 Blastococcus sp.
CGCATGCTGCTCAAGGCCGCCGGGGTGGAGAAGGGCTCGGGTGAGCCGCACAAGACCAAGGTCGCCACGGTCACCCGTGACCAGGTCCGCGAGATCGCGCAGACCAAGATGGCCGACCTCAACGCCAACGACCTCGACCAGGCCGAGAAGATCATCGCCGGCACCGCCCGGTCGATGGGCATCACGGTCAAGTAGAGGACCTCGCTGCCCCCCACGCCTCGCAAGCTCGGCGCGGGACCCTGCAGCAAGGCCAGCACCTGTGGGAGGGCCTCGCCAGGCCCGTTCACCACGCGACCGCCGCTCGGAGCGAGCGGCAGGAGAGGAACCACCATGGCGAAGCACGGCAAGAACTACCGCAAGGTCGCCGAACTGGTCGACGCCGACGCGCTGTACACCCCGCTGGAGGCGACGGGTCTGGCCAAGCAGACCTCGACCACCAAGTACGACGCGACCGTCGAGGTCGCGATCCGGCTCGGGGTCGACCCGCGCAAGGCCGACCAGATGGTCCGCGGCACGGTCAACCTGCCCCACGGCACCGGCAAGACCGCCCGCGTCATCGTCTTCGCGACCGGCGACAAGGCCGCCGAGGCGGAGGCCGCCGGCGCCGACGTCGTCGGCTCCGAGGACCTGATCGAGCGGATCCAGGGCGGCTTCCTGGACTTCGACGCGGCCATCGCCACCCCCGACCAGATGGCGAAGGTCGGTCGGATCGCCCGCATCCTCGGCCCCCGTGGCCTGATGCCGAATCCGAAGACCGGGACCGTGACCCCCGATGTCACCAAGGCGGTCAACGACATCAAGGGCGGAAAGATCAACTTCCGCGTCGACAAGCAGGCCAACCTGCACCTGGTCATCGGGAAGTCGTCGTTCGACGAGGCGAAGCTGGTGGAGAACTACGCCGCCGCGCTCGATGAGGTCCTCCGCGCCAAGCCGTCGTCGGCCAAGGGTCGGTACCTGAAGAAGGTCACCTTCTCCACCACGATGGGCCCGGGCATCCAGGTCGACCCGAACCGCACGCGCAATCTCGCGGTGGACGAGCCGAGCGCCTGACACGCCCCCCCCCGCACCCACCGCTGGCGAGCCCGGCGGCGGGACCCTGCGGGGGGCCGGCCACACGATCATGGCGTCGTGACCACGTTCCCGCGCCGGGAGCGGGTCACGGCGCCACGATCGTTTTCGGGCATCGGGGGACGGCGTGTACCCTTGCCCTCGTTCCCCCAAGACCGTTGGTCGTCGCACGTTCGCGTGCGATCGAAGGTTCCGGAGTTCCGGGCGACCCGCGCAGGAGGACGGTCCGATCGATGAGCGCGCTGCGCTCCTCCCTCGCCCCGTGCGCCTTGCGCCGGGGCGTTCCTCGTCTTCCGGGGTCGTCGACAGCACCAGTGCACCGGCCGGCGGTCGCCCGACAGACGAGAGGAGGCCCATGCCCACGCAGGCGAAGGCCGCGGTGATCGACGAGATCACCGAGCGGTTCCAGAACTCCAGTGCGGCCGTGCTCACCGAGTACCGCGGGCTGACCGTGGCGCAGCTGACCCAGCTGCGTCGTTCCCTCGGTGCGGGCAGCAGCTACGCCGTCGTCAAGAACACCCTGACGAAGCGAGCGGCGGACTCGGTCGGCTTCTCCGACCGCGGCCCGCTGCTCACCGGCCCCACCGCGATCGCCTTCCTCGAAGGCGACCCGGTCGAGGCCGCCAAGGCCAGCCGTGACTTCGCGCGGGCCAACCCGCTGCTCGTCGTCAAGGGCGGCGTGGTCGACGGCCGCACGGTCGACGCCTCCGAGGTCACCCGCCTCGCCGACGTCGAACCCCGTGAGGTCCTGCTGGCCAAGCTGGCCGGCGCGATGAAGGGCAACCTGACCAAGGCCGCCGGGCTGTTCCAGGCCCCGCTGTCGCAGGTCGCCCGCCTGGCCGCCGCGCTGCAGGAGAAGAAGGCCGCCGCCGAGGCTCCCGCCGAGGCTGCCGCTCCTGCCGACACGGCCGACGACAGCACCGCTGCTGCTGACACCACCCCCGAGACGGCCGCCCCGGCCGCTGAATTGCCGGCCGCCGACGCGGCCAGCGACGACTGACCAGAAGGAGAACAGACATGGCCAAGATTTCCAGCGCTGACCTGCTCGACGCATTCAAGGAGATGACGCTCCTCGAGCTGTCGGACTTCGTGAAGCAGTTCGAGGAGACGTTCGACGTCACCGCCGCTGCCCCCGTGGCCATCGCGGCCGCTCCCGCCGCCGGTGGTGGCGGCGGTGCCGATGAGGCCGCTGTGGAGCAGGACGAGTTCGACGTCATCCTCGAGGCTGCCGGTGACAAGAAGATCCAGGTCATCAAGGAGGTGCGCAGCCTGACCTCGCTCGGCCTCAAGGAGGCCAAGGACCTGGTCGACAACGCGCCGAAGGCCGTCCTGGAGAAGGTCGCCAAGGACGCCGCCGAGAAGGCCAAGGCCGCTCTCGAGGGCGCCGGCGCCACCGTCACCGTCAAGTAGGCGACCTCGCTGCCCCCCACGCCTGGCAGGCCCGGCGCGGGACCAGTGCAGCGAAGCCTTCCCCGGCGAAGCCGGGAACGCGCTACCGCACGACCCACCAGGGGCCGTCCTCCTTGCGGAGGACGGCCCCTGCTGTCGTGCCGCCGCGCGGTAGTGTCCGCGAAAATGGGAGGTCGCAGGGTCGGCGCCGCGCGTCGCCGTTTCCTTCGATCGTCGTCTGCCTGCGTCGTCCTGGCCTCGGTCCTGCTGTTCGGGGCTTCCCTGCTGTGGGCGGTGTTCGTGCCCGGGTTCCGTGCGCCGGACGAGCTGCAACACGTCAACAGCGTGGTCCGGCTCGCGGAGGGCGGCGGCTGGCCTGGGCCGGGGGACGTTCGCATCGAGGACGAGACCCTGGGTGCGCTGGCTCTCTCGGGGGCCATCGCCGGCGGCCCGCGCACCGTCCTGCCCGGCGCTGCAGCCGCGCCGCCCGACGCGCAGCGATTCGCCGACCTCACGCCGGTGCCCGTATCCGACCGAGCGTCGTTCCACGATCTCGACCAGGGCCCTCGTCAGGGTGGCCCGATCGATCAGATGACGCAGCACCCGCCGGGCTACTACGCGGTCGCGGGCCTCGTCTACGACCTCGCCGGAGCCGGGGACTGGCGCTATGACCGGGCCGTCTTCCTGCTGCGGGCCCTGACGGCTCTCACGGTCGCCGCCACCGTCCCGGTCTGCTGCTACGTCGCGGCACGGGAATTGTCGGGCAAGGAGTCGGTCGGGCGTACTGCGGCATTCGTTCCGCTGCTCATTCCGCAACTGCAGTTCGTGGCCGGGGCAGTCACCAACGACGGAGCCACGATCGCCGCGACCTCGGCGGCCTGGGCGATCCTGTTCACGATCACCTGCTCGGGGCCCACGCGCATGCGCTTGCTCGCTCTCGCGG
Organism: Blastococcus sp.; assembly: GCA_025965715.1. Lineage (GTDB taxonomy): Bacteria > Actinomycetota > Actinomycetes > Mycobacteriales > Geodermatophilaceae > Blastococcus_B. The sequence goes on from JAOPWJ010000226.1 coordinate 3,401, forward strand.
TGGTGGTGGGCGCGGCCTGTTGGACCAAGGGCACGGCGCTCACGCTGCTGCCGGGAATTCCCTTCGCCATCGCCATCGGCTACCGCCGCGCACGGGGTGGACGCGTCAGACAGTGGGGGCCGCCGGCGCTGGCCGCCGCGGCCGGGGTGCTCGGGCTGGCCTTCGTGCTGGGCGGCTGGTGGTGGGCGCTCAACGTGGTCCGCTACGGCCGGCTCCAGCCTGCGGCGTACCTGGTTCCGCCCGGCACGTCACCCACCCTCGGCGTCGGGGAGTTCCTGGCCGTCTTCGCGGACCGCGTGCGGTGGTCGTTCTTCGCCGACCTGGGGGTGTTGAAGGCCCCCTCGCTGAACTGGCTCACGATCGCGCTGGCGATTCTGTTCGTCGTCCTCTGCTCCGTCGGCCTCCTCGCGCGGCACCGGGTCGCCGACCGGTTCCTCATGGTGCTGGCCGGTGGCGTGGTGACCGGGATCCTCTTCGCCTCCGCGTACCGCGCCCACCTGGAGTCCCACAACCTCGCCGGGCTGCAGGGGCGCTACCTGTTCGTTCTGGTGGTGCCGCTCGCCGTCTGCTTCGCCGCCGGGCTCGGGCGGGTGGCGGGTGCGCTCGGTCGGCCTCACCGATGGCATCCGCTCTGCCTCTTCGTCGGGGGACTGGTGGTGACCGTGTGGGGGCTCGCGTTCGGCTTCCGCCTGTACTACGCCGCCGGCGACGACTCGTGGGCAGCGGCGGTCGACCGGTTCCTGGGCTGGTCGGCGTGGCCCCTGCCCGCGGTCATCGGCCTCGTGAGCGCCTTCGCGGCCGTGGCCGGGACGACCGCGTGGGTGCTGAGCGCCGGCGCCGGCAGGAGCACGCCGGTCGGCCCGGTCTGACGATCGATCCGCGGGGGCGGGCCGGCTCCGAAGCGGTGTCGCCGTCGCCCACCGGGGCGAATACGGGGAGATCCGGGTCACGGAAACCCTGTGACACACGTAACCTGTTCGGCGGCGTCGTCGTTACCCATCGGTACGCGGAGTTCTGGGCGTCCGGATGCGGACGCGCCAGGCAAGCCGCACACTGCCGGGGCTCGTCGATGCGACGGGGCGAGAAACCGGCAATGCAGCCGGAACGGAGGGCGGACGGTCGTGGGCGTCGCGGTAGAGGTCGAGAACCTGTCGAAGTCGTTCGGCAGCCAGAACATCTGGAGCGACGTCACCCTGACCCTGCCGCCGGGGGAGATCTCGGTCCTGCTCGGCCCGTCGGGCACCGGCAAGTCGGTGTTCCTGAAGTCGCTGGTCGGTCTGCTGAAGCCCGAGAAGGGCACGATCGTCATCAAGGACATCGACCTCGTCCGGACCAGCGAGCACAAGCTCTACGAGATCCGCAAACTCTTCGGCGTGCTCTTCCAGGACGGCGCCCTCTTCGGCTCCATGAACCTCTTCGACAACATCGCCTTCCCGCTGCGCGAGCACACGAAGAAGAGCGAGTCGGAGATCAAGTCGATCGTCCTCGAGAAGATGGAGATGGTCGGCCTGGAGGGGGCCGAGGGAAAGCTGCCAGGTGAGATCTCCGGCGGTATGCGCAAGCGCGCCGGCCTCGCCCGGGCCCTGGTGCTCGACCCCGAGATCATCTTGTTCGACGAGCCGGACTCCGGTCTCGACCCCGTCCGCGTCGCCTACCTCAACCAGCTGATCGTGGACCTGAACGCCCAGATCGACGCCACGTTCTTGATCGTCACGCACGACATCGGGACGGCGCGCACGGTCCCCGACAACCTGGGTCTGCTGTTCCGTCGCAACCTCGTGATGTTCGGCCCGCGGGAGCAGTTGCTGACCTCGCAGGAGCCGGTGGTGCGCCAGTTCCTCAACGGCCGCCGCGAGGGGCCGATCGGCATGAGCGAGGAGAAGGACGTCGCCCAGGTCGAGGCGGAGATGGCCGCGCTGGAGGCCCGGGGCGGGGACGACCACAACGGGATCGGCCCCAAGGGCGCCGGCGGCGGTGACGCCGTCCCACCCCAGCTGACGCCCACCGCGGGTCTGCCCGCGCGCAAGGCCGAGCGCCGCCGCCAGGAGCGCGTCGCCCGCATGCTGCACGAGTTCGACGAGGAGACGAGGGAGGCCATCCGCGCCTCCCTGCCCGAGGACCTGCTGGCCAAGGCCGACTCCGGGGCCTTCACCCCGACCGAGGGGTCCGGTGGCCGGCACTGGGCGCCCGAGCCCGACGCCGTGGGCGCCACCGGGCGGGCAGGAACCACCACGCTGCCTCGCCAGGGCGGGGACGGATGACCGCCACGGACAAGCCGAAGGCACCCGGCCTGCTGGACGGCCGGTTCTCGCCCACCCGGCCGCTGGCCGCCAGTGGGAACCTGTTCGCCTTCGCGCTCGACGTGGTGCGGGCGCTGCCCAAGCGGCCCTTCCAGATCAGGGAGTTCATCCAGCAGACCTGGTTCATCGCCAGCGTCACGATCCTGCCGACCGCCCTGGTCGCGATCCCGTTCGGCGCGGTCATCGCGCTGCAGCTCGGATCCCTGACCCGCCAGCTCGGTGCGCAGTCGTTCACCGGATCGGCGTCGGTGTTGGCGGTGCTCCGCGAGGCGAGCCCGATCGTGACGGCGCTGCTCATCGCCGGGGCCGGCGGTTCGGCCATCTGCGCCGACCTGGGCGCACGGAAGATCCGCGACGAGATCGACGCCATGGAGGTGCTGGGCATCAGCCCGATCCAGCGCCTGGTGGTGCCACGCGTGCTGGCCTCGATGCTGGTCGCCGTCCTGCTCAACGGGCTGGTCAGCGTGGTCGGCGTGGCCGGCGGCTACTTCTTCAACGTCGTCCTCCAGGGCGGCACGCCCGGGGCCTACCTCGCCTCGTTCAGTGCCCTGGCCCAGGTCCAGGACTTCTGGTCCGGCGAGATCAAGGCGCTCATCTTCGGGTTGATCGCGGCCGTCGTCGCCTCGTACAAGGGCCTGCGGGCCGGGGGTGGGCCGAAGGGTGTCGGCGATGCGGTGAACCAGTCGGTCGTCATCACGTTCCTGCTGTTGTTCGCGGTGAACTTCGTGATCACGGCGATCTACTTCCAGCTGGTTCCACCGAAGGGGCAGTGATGGCGCTCCTCTCACCGGTGGACCGGATCAGGGTCGGCACCCGGCGCGTGCTGCGCGGGGTCTACCGCAAGCCGCTGGACACGATCGACGACCTGGGCGACCAGCTCGCCTTCTACGGCCGGGCACTGGCTTGGACGCCGCGCACCCTGCGGCGCTACAAGCGGGAGACGTTCCGGCTCCTCGCCGAGGTCACCTTCGGCACCGGCGCGCTGGCGGTGATCGGCGGCACCGTCGGAGTCATCGCCTTCCTGTCCTTCTTCACCGGCACCGAGGTGGGGCTGCAGGGCTACGCCGCGCTCGACCAGCTGGGCACCTCGGCGTTCACCGGCTTCCTCTCGGCGTACTTCAACACCCGGGAGATCGCCCCGCTGGTCGCCGGTCTGGCGCTGTCGGCGACCGTCGGCTGCGGCTTCACCGCGCAGATCGGGGCCATGCGCATCAACGAGGAGATCGACGCCCTCGAGGTCATGGGTGTCCCCTCGCTGCCGTTCCTGGTGACCACGCGGATCATCGCCGGCTTCATCGCCGTGATCCCGCTGTACGTGCTCGGGTTGTTGACCAGCTACTTCGCCACCCGGGTCATCGCCACCCAGGCGTACGGGCAGTCCGCGGGCACCTACGACCACTACTTCAACTTGTTCCTGCCGCCGCAGGACGTGCTGTGGTCCTTCCTCAAGGTGCTGGTCTTCGCGGTCGTGATCATCCTGACCCACTGCTACTACGGGTACCGGGCCGGCGGCGGGCCCGCGGGCGTCGGCCTGGCGGTGGGCCGCGCGGTGCGGTTCTCGATCGTCGCCATCAACATCATCGACCTGTTCCTGTCCCTGGCCATCTGGGGCTCGACGACGACCGTCCGGATCGCGGGGTGATGCGGCGATGAGCAGCGGGGGCCGGGGTGCGGTGATCCGGCGACGGGTGCAGGGGCTGTCGTTCCTCGTCGTCCTGGCGCTCTTGCTCGGTCTGGCGGTGGCCACCTACAACAAGGCCTTCACCGACGTGGCCCGAGTGACGCTGGAGACCGACACCGCGGGCAATCAGCTGCAGGAGGCCTCCGACGTCAAGGTGCGCGGCGTCATCGTCGGGGACGTCCGCGACGTCAAGGCCAGCGCCGACGGGGCGACCATCGAGCTGGCGATCAACCCCGCCTACCTCGACCAGATCCCGGCCGACGTCAGGGCGCGGCTGTTGCCCAAGACCCTCTTCGGCGAGCGGTTCGTCGCGCTCGAGCCTCCCGACGAGCCGTCGTCGGAACGCCTCTCCGACGGAGATGTGATCGGTCAGGACCGGAGCGAGAACGCGATCGAGCTCCAGCGGGTCATCGACGACATGCTGCCGCTGCTGCAGGCCGTCCAGCCGCAGGACCTCTCCTACACGCTGGGCGCGGTGGCCGATGCCCTCCGGGGCCGCGGCGACTCCCTGGGCGAGAACCTCGCCAACACGGGGGAGTACTTCGGCCGGATCAACACGGTGCTTCCCGAGCTGCAGGCCGACATCACGCACCTGGCCGACTTCGCCGACACGTACTCCTCGGCGGCCGACGACCTGCTGGCCGTCCTGGACAACCTGGCCGTCACGAACGCGACGATCGTCGACCAGGCCGAGCAGTTGCGCCGCACGTTCACCGTCGGTGCGAGCTCGGCCGCGGTGACCGCCGGCTTCCTGGAGACCAACGAGCGCAACCTCATCTCGTTGGCCGAGACGTCGCGGCCGGTCCTCGGCGTGTTCGCCGAGTACTCGCCCGAGTACCCGTGCCTGCTCAACGGGCTGACCCGGGCCGCGCCGCTGACCACGGAGTCCTTCGGCGGGGACGGCGACCCCGCGCTGAACCTCAACATCGTCGTGACCCTGCCGCCGCGCAATCCCTACGTACCGGGGGACCAGCCGGCCTACGTGGACGACTCGGGGCCCGACTGCCAGGGCCTCGCCGACGTCGACGCCATGATCCGGGCGGCCCAGAACGGGGAGTACTACTGTCCCGACTCTCCGCGGGACGGCGTGGACTCCCCGGACAACGCCTACACCGGCAATCCGAACTGCCTCGGCGGGCGCGGGCCGAACGACGTCCCTCCGGGCGCCGGCGACCCCAACGCCTCGCAGGGCAACTCCCTGCCGTACCACCTGGCCGGATCGACAGCAGAACTGGATTTCGTGCGCAGCATCCTCGGTTACCAGACGGGCCTCGAGCCCGGTGAGGTCTCCGACCTCGCCGCCTCGACCCTGGCTCCGCTGCTGCGCGGGACGCAGGTGGCGCTCCGATGAGCGGGCATCGCCGCGAGCGCCAGCGAGCCAGACGTGGAGCGGTCGGCCGCGGAGCGGGGCCGGCATCGTGAAGGGACAGCTCCGCGGACTCGCCGCACCGCTGATCAAACTGGTCATCTTCGCCCTGGTCACCATCCTGGCCAGCTACGTGCTGATCAGCACGATCACCAACGCCGGGTACGGCGAACAGCTCGCCTACCGGGCCCAGTTCACCGACGTCGCGGGCCTGGTGGAAGGCGACGAGGTCCGCATCGCCGGCGTCCGGGTCGGCCAGGTGACCGGCATCGGTCTCGCCCCCGACAGCACCGACCGGCCCGTGGCCGAGGTGGAGCTCGAGGTGGGCGCCGACGTTTCGCTGCCGGCGAGCGTTCACGCGACCATCCGCTACCGCAACCTCGTCGGCCAGCGGTACATCGCGCTCGCCGAGGGGGAGGGGTCGGCCGGTCGCACGCTGGAGGAGCACGCGCTCATCCCCTTGGCGCAGACCACTCCGGCACTGGACCTGACGACGCTGTTCGGCGGGTTCCAGCCGCTCCTGCAGGCGCTGAACCCGGCCGACATGAATCGGCTGTCCTACGAGATCATCCAGGTATTCCAGGGTGAGGGCGGCACGGTGCAGAGCCTGCTGTCGCACGTCGCGTCGCTGACCGACTCGCTGGCCGACAAGGACGCCGTCATCGGCAGCGTCATCGACAACCTCACCACCGTCATGGGCACCGTCGCCGCGCGCGACCAGCAGCTGTCCAGCCTCATCGTGAGCCTGCAGCAGTTCGTGACCGGCCTGGCCGGGGACAAGGACGCGATCTTCGACTCGCTGCAGACGATCGACACCCTGGCGGCCGCCACGACCGATCTGCTCACCGACGCGCGCGCACCGCTGGCCGCCGACATCAAGGCGCTCGGCGACCTCTCGGGCAACCTGGCTGACAGCGGCGACGTCGTCGAGCACTTCTTGCAGCTGGCCCCGACGAAGATCGACCTGATCACGCGCACGGCGATCAACGGCAGCTGGTTCAACTTCTTCATGTGCAGCTCGAACGGCACGATCGTGCTGCCGGGCACGGACGGCCAGTCCGGAACCGCACTGACCCTGCCGCCCACCTCCAGCGGAGCGGAGGGGTGCGGCTGATGGCACGCGAGTCCCGTCCCTTCCGCGACCGGAACCCGGTCGTCATCGGCGCGATCAGCCTCGCCGTGATCACGGCGCTGGTCCTCCTCGCCTTCAACGCCCAGTCCCTGCCGTTCATCGGGGGCGGCACGGTGTACCGCGCGCAGTTCTCCGAGGCTGCCGGCCTGAAGCCCGACGACCCCGTGCGGATCGCCGGCGTGAAGGTCGGCAAGGTCGAGGGCCTGTCGCTCGAGGACGGCGCGGTGACCGTCGAGTTCCGGGTGAAGGACGCCTTCGTCGGCGACCGGTCCGAGGCGGCCATCAAGATCGAGACGGTCCTGGGCGCCAAGTACCTGGCCCTCGTGCCCCGCGGCGCCGGCGCGCAGAGCCCGGACGACCGCATCCCGGTGGAGCGCACCGCGTCGCCCTACGACGTGGTCGAGGCATTCGCCGACCTGTCCACCACGATCGAGGAGATCGACACCACGCAGCTGGCGAACTCCTTCGAGGTGCTGTCGGAGACCTTCGCGGAGACCCCCGACGAGGTGCGCACCTCCCTGGCGGGCCTGGCCCGGCTCTCGGACACGATCGCCTCGCGGGACGCGGAGCTGCGCAAGCTGCTGTCGGCCACCCGCCAGGTCACCCAGGTGCTGGCCGACCGGAACGGGGAGTTCACCACGCTGATCGTCGACTCGAACACCCTGCTCACGGAGGTGCAGCGGCGTCGCGACCTGATCGACTCCATCCTCACCAACACCCAGCGGCTGGCCGAGCAGCTCTCGGGGCTGGTCACCGACAACCGGGAGACGCTCACGCCGACGCTGCAGCAGCTGTCGACCGTCACCGACATCCTGTCGCGCAACCGGGCGGCGCTCGCCGAGACGGTGAACAACTTCGCGCCGTACGTGCGGGTCTTCGCCAACACGCTGGGCAACGGGCGATGGTTCGACAGCTTCGTCAACGACCTCCTGCCCACGGCGATCGGCACGGCCCTCTGCGGCGGCACCGATGCCACACCCCTGCCGGTGGACTGTTCGGAGGAGACGGGATGAGCGGCTCACTGCAGCGGGGCGTGGCGCTCGCCGCCGCGATCGTCCTGCTGGCGGCCCTCGGCTGGACGGTCCTCCGGCCGGCCGGCCAGTACCGCGTGACGGCGTACTTCACCGAGACCGTCGGCCTCTACCCGGGCTCCGGTGTGAGCATCCTGGGCATCGACGTCGGCGATGTCACCGACATCACGGCGATGGGCGACAGGGTTCGCGTGGAGATGCTGATCGACGACGGGTACGACATCCCGGCCGACGCCCAGGCCGTCGTCCTCGCGCCGTCCCTGGTGTCCGACCGCTACGTGCAGTTCGCCCCCGTCTACGACGGCGGACCGACCATGGAGGACGGCGCCGAGGTGCCGCTGGACCGCACCTCCACCCCGGTCGAGCTCGATCAGGTCTACGGCGCACTGGACGAGTTGTCCGCGGCTCTGGGCCCCACGGGCGCCAACAAGAACGGGGCGCTGTCGGACCTGATCGACACCGGCGCGGCCAACCTCGACGGCAACGGGGCCGCGCTGAACGCGACCCTGGCCGGTTTCTCGCAGGCGGTGGAGACGCTGTCGGACAATCGCGAGGACCTGTTCTCCTCACTGGACAACCTGCAGACCTTCACCAGCGCCCTGGCCACCATCGACGCGCAGGTCGGCCGGTTCAACGACAACATGGCCGCCGTGGCCGACCTCCTCGCCGCCGAGCGCGAGGACCTCGCCTCGGCGCTCGAGCTGCTGTCGAAGGCGCTCGGCGACGTGGCCGGCTTCGTGCAGGACAACACCACCCTGCTGTCCACGAACGTCAACCGGCTCGCCGACGTGACCCTGTCCCTGGTGCAGCAGCGCAACTCCCTCGCCGAGATCCTCGAGGTGGCGCCGGCGGCGCTGGGCAACCTGGCGCACGCCTACAACCCTGACTACGGCACGCTCGACACCCGGGACAACGGGCTCGGCGCGGCCAACGCCGAGGTGGTCGTCTGCGGCGCCCTGTTCCAGCTCGGGCGGGTGACCCTCGACGACCTGCCGGTGCCCGGGGTGCCCACCCTGGACCTCCCCATCGTCGAGCCCCTGCAGACGACGACGGAGTCGATCTGCGCGCGGTTGCTGTCCGGGGACGCCAACGCCGACGGCGAGCCGGACGACTTCAACGGCATCCCGGGTCCCGACTACGAGGAATTGCGCCGGGCGCTCGCGAACGGGGGGGCCGGCAGCACGCTTCCGGACCTCGTCGGGCTCCCGCACGTGCCGTCGGGGGCCTCCGAGTGAGGCGCCCCTGGCGGCGTCTCACCGCGCTGGCCGCCGGCGTGCTGCTGCTGAGCGGGTGCGGATTCCGCGGGGCCTACTCCTTCAGCCTGCCCGGAGGCGCCGACCTGGGGGAGGACCCGTACACCGTCCAGGTGGAGTTCCTCGACGTGCTGGACCTGGTCCAGCAGTCGGCCGTCCGCGTCGCCGACGTCCCGGTGGGACGGGTCGAGAAGGTCACGCTGGACGACGACTGGACGGCCGTCGTGACCCTCACCGTCAACGGGGACGTCGAGCTGCCCTCGAACGCCGTCGCGGCGATCCAGCAGTCCTCGCTGCTCGGCGAGAAGTACGTCGAGCTGGCCGCGCCCGGCAACGAGGAGCCGGAGGGCCGGCTGGACGACGGCGCCCTCATCCCGCTGGAGCGGACCAACCGTAACGTCGAGGTCGAGGAGCTCCTCGGGGCGCTGTCCCTCGTGCTCAACGGCGGTGGGCTCGCCCAGTTGCAGACGATCAACCAGGAGCTCGGTCAGGCGCTGGAGGGTCGGGAGTCGAAGATCCGGGACACCCTCAGCGAGCTGGACACCTTCATCGGTGGCCTGGACGAGCAGAAGGCGGAGATCAACCGGGCGCTCGACAGCGCGAACCGGCTGGCCTCGACCCTCGCCGACCGCACCGCCACGCTGGAGACCGCGCTCGACACCATCGGGCCGGGCCTCGACGTCATCAACGAGCAGCGCGACCTGCTGGTCTCGATGCTGGAGAGCCTCGCCCGGCTCGGCGACGTCGGAACCCGGGTCATCCGCCAGTCGGCCGCCAACACGGTCGAGGACCTCACGCTCCTGCAGCCGATCCTCACCCAGCTTGCTGCGGCCGGCCCGGACCTCGCCGGCTCCCTGCAACTGCTGATCAGCTACCCGTTCCCGGACAGCTCGCTGTCCGCGCTCAACTACCGGAAGGCGCAGACCGGCGGCTACGCGCTGTTCACCAACATGACCGCCACCCTCGACTTCGACCTCAGCCGGCTGCTGTGCCGGTACGTCATCGACCCCACGTCGGGAGCCCTGGAAGAACTCGACCCGCAGGACGTCGCGGGTGACGAGTGCGGGGTCGCCGGCACCCCCCCGGGTAACCAGCGGCGCCCGTCCTCGGGCGGGGACGGCTCCTCGACCAGCTCGACGTTCACCGTGCCGACGCTTCCCGACGACGTCGTGCAGCTGCCCGGCGCCGACTCCGTCACGGGCACACCGGGGCTGCCGCAATTCCCGGGGGTGGAGGTGCCGTGATCACCCACAAGACGAAGATCAAGCTGCTGGCCTTCGCCGCACTGGCGGTGCTCGGCATGTCCTACCTCGGGTTCAACTACGTGGGGCTCGACCGCGTGATCCTCGGCACCGGCTACGACGTGGCCGCCGACTTCAGTGACTCGGGCGGCATCTTCGTCAACGCCGAGGTGACCTACCGCGGGGTCGCGGTGGGCCGGGTCAGCGACATGTCCCTCGTCGACGACGGCGTCCGGGTCACGCTGACGATCGATCCCGACACCGATCCCATCCCGGCCGACACCAAGGCGATCGTGGCCACCCGCAGTGCGGTGGGCGAGCAGTACGTCGACCTGCGGCCCGACGACGACAAGGGACCGTTCCTCGACGACGGCGCGGTCATCCCGCAAGAGCGCACGGCCATCCCGGTCCCGGTCGAGCAGTTGCTGCTCAACATCGACGAGCTGGTCGGTTCGCTCGACGAGGAGAACCTGCGGACCCTCGTCGACGAGCTCGGTCAGGCCTTTGCCGGTACCGGTGACGACCTGGGCCGGCTGATCGACAACGGCGACCTCCTCCTGGCCCGCGCGGAGAAGTCGCTGCCGCGGACCATGCGGCAGATCACCTACAGCCAGACCCTCCTCGAGACGAAGGTGGACAGCCGGTCGGCGATCGAGTCGTGGGCGAAGGACCTGCGATCGTTCACCGACACCCTCGTCTCCAGCGACCCCGACCTGCGCAGCCTCGTGGTGAACGCGCCCGACGCCGGCGCCGCCCTGCAGCGGCTGGTCGAGGACGCCGGGCCCGGCCTGGGGTCCCTGGTCCGCAATCTCGACATCCTGAACAAGGTCACCATCCCGCGGCTGGACGGCGTCCAGCAGATGTTGGTCACCTATCCCGACGTGGTCTCCGGCAACTTCACCGTGGTCCGCCGCGACCCCGACGGGGAGATGCGGTCGCACTTCGGGTTCGTGGCCAACGCCGGCGACCCGCACCCCTGCACCACCGGGTACATCGACTCCACGCGGACGCCGAGCCCCGCCGCCGTCGCCAACGTCGACGTCGACCGCGCCCACTGCGCGGTGGTCAACGGCGTGGACCCGCAGCCCGCGGACGGCTACGACGAGTCGGGCTCCAACATCCGCGGGGAGCAGAACATCGGTCGTGCCGGTGGCGTCGGGTCGAGTCGCCCGCAGGGTCAGGCGGGAGAGCTGCCCCCGCTCGGCGGCGTTCTGGACGAGGTCGTCGGGCGCCTCCTGCACGCCAACCCCTTCGCCCGCACCCTGGGCTGACCGCGGCATGCCGCCGGCCCTCACGACGACAGGAAAGGCAGGATCTCGCGGGTGACGAGCGACGCGCGGGCACGCCCGCGGGAGGACGACGACACGGCACCCGGGGCCGGTGTGCCCGGGGCCGGTGTGCCCGGGGACCGGCCGGCCGCAGGTGAGGAGCCGGCCGACGCCGGTGTCCCGGCGTCTGGGGGTGCGCCCGGCGGTGGCTCCGCGGACGAGCAGGTGGCAGACGAGCCTCGCCGGCAGGGGCGGGAGCGGCGGGCAACAGTCGTCGGTGGTCCGGACGACGGTGGTTCGGACGACGGCGGTTCGGACGACGGTGGTTCGAGCCGGCCGCGGCTGACGATGCCGCTGGTGCCGTTTCTCGCCGTCCTGCTGGTCCTCCTGCTGGCCGGCGCGGGCTACCTCTGGGTGACCCGGCCGGAGGCGTCGGCGATCCGCACCGACGACTACGTGGACGCTCTGCAGGCCGCACGGTCGGGGATCGTCGACTACACCTCCTTCGACTACCTCACCCTCGACGACGACATCGAGCAGATCCGCCGGATCGCGATCGGCGACCTGCGCAAGGAGGGCGTCGACCAACTCGACCAGCGGCGGCAGGACATCGCCGAGTCCGAGGCCGTGGTCAACACCGAGGTCGTCGGGGCCGGGGTCACGCGCGCCGGCACCGACCACGCCACCGTGCTGCTGGTGATCCAGTCGACGCAGGAGAGCAAGGCCAGCCCGCAGGCGCAGATCGTGCGCTACCGCATCCGCGTGGAACTGACCAAGCAGGACGGCCGCTGGCTGCTGTCCGGGATCTCGGGGACGTGAACCGGCCATGAGCGACACCTCTGACGACCGCCCCCGCCCCACGCCGCGGCCCCGCGCTGGTACCCCGGCACGCCCCGGCGCGAAGCCGCGGGTGGCCGGCTCCCGGCGGGAGCGCGACGAGGCGGACGCGGCGAC
>JAOPWJ010000195.1 GCA_025965715.1 Blastococcus sp.
CGCTCCGCCGGCCGACCCGCAGCAGGTCCCGGGCGCGGTGCGGCTCCTGCTGGGGCCTCGGGCCTGATGCTCGTCGACGCACGCCGCGGGCTTCTCGTCAGCGGATGCCTGCTGGCCGGCGCCGTCGCGGTCACCGTCCTGCATCTGCTGCCGTCGACGCGCCCGGCGCTGCAGTCGGTCGACGACGCGGTGTGGCGGTTCGCCGGGGCGGTGCGCAACGAGCCGACCACCGCCGTCGCGGTCACGCTCTCCTGGCTCGGAAGCGCGGCGGTCAACTGGCCGCTGCGGATAGCGGCACTGCTGTTGCTGGCCTGGCGGCGGCACTGGCTGCGCCTGGGGGCGTTCGCGCTGGCGGTCGCCACCAGCGAGCTGCTGATCGGGGTGGTGAAGGCAGCCGTGGACCGCCCCCGACCACCGGGCGGTCTGATCGCCACGACCGGCGCGGCCTTTCCCTCCGGGCACGCGGTCGCCACCGCGGTGACCGCGGTGGGCCTGATCCTGGTGCTCGTCCCGCCGGGACGCCGACGGTGGCGCTGGGAGGTGCGCGCCGTCGCGTTCACCGCCGTCATGGCGCTCTCGCGCGTCTATCTGCGGGCGCACTGGCTCTCCGACACGGTCGCGGGGGCCCTGCTCGGCGCCGGTCTCGCCCTTGGCTGGCCCGCCCTCCTCACGGCGCTGCGCCACCGGCGGGACGCGGCGGCACCGAAGCCCTGACACCGGACTGCCGGGTCCGGGCAGCTGTGGTTCAGTGAGGGGAGTCACACCTGCGCTTGGGGGACGGCGCGACCTCCTTCCCCGTGCGCGCCGGCGCAGCGCAGCGCTCAGAGGAGATCGTCGATGGCCCAGCCCGCGACCGACACCGCCCGCAGCCGGCCGAGCGGCAAGACGCGCGCGGATGCGGCGGCCGAGCCCCCGCCCGCGCAGCGACCCGTCGAGGGCGCGGACGAGGCCGCGGAGGCCGGCCTGCCGCTGGACATGGTCCTGGTCGACGCAGCGCGAGGTCCGCTGCGCAGGCTCCTGCCGCCGGCCGGCACCGCGCTCCGCTTCGGATCGGCGCTGGCCTCCAGGCCCACCACGGTCGCGAGCCGGGCCGGGGAACTGGTCCGCGAGCTGGCCAGGATCGCCGCGGGCAACTCCGAGCTGACCCCCGCCACCAAGGACAAGCGCTTCGCCGACCCCGCGTGGACGGGCAACCCCTTCCTGAGGAGGGCGATGCAGGCCCATCTGGCCACCGCCCGCACGGCCTGGGAGCTGATCGAGGACGCCGACCTGGACTGGCAGGACGACGAACGCATTCGCTTCACCGCCACGAACCTGGTCGACGCGCTGGCACCGAGCAACGTGCCCGTACTCAACCCGCTGTCGCTGAAGGCGGCCATCGACACCGGGGGGCGCAGTGCCGTCAAGGGCCTGGCCCGGTTCGTCAAGGACCTGGCGACCCCGCCCCGCGTGCCGTCCATGGTCGATCCGGACGCGTTCAGCGTCGGTGAGGACCTGGCCACCACGCCCGGCGCCGTCGTCTTCCGCACCGACGTCTTCGAGCTCATCCAGTACCGGCCGGTGACCGAGACGGTGCGGGCGGTACCGCTGCTGATGGTGCCGCCGACGATCAACAAGTTCTACATCGCCGACCTCGCCCCGGGACGCAGCATCGTCGAGCATTACGTCTCGGCCGGGCAGCAGGTCTTCATGATCTCCTGGCGCAACCCCGACGAGCGGCACGCCGACTGGGGCCTGGACGCCTATGGCCAGGCCATTCTGGACGCGATGGACGCGATGCGGCGGGCCACCGGCCAGGAGCAGGTGTCGATCCAGGCCTTCTGCTCGGGCGGGATCATCACGTCGATGCTGCTGGCCCATCTCGCCGAGACCGGGCGGCTGGACCGGGTGCGCGCCCTGAGCCTGGCTGTCACCGTGCTCGACTGGTCGCGAGCAGGGGCGGTGTCGGCCCTCGCGGACGCGGAGTCGGTGCGGGCCGCGACGGAGAAGTCGCGACGGAAGGGGTACCTCGACGGCGCCCAGCTGGCGGAGGTGTTCGCCTGGCTGCGGCCCAACGACCTGGTGTGGAACTACTGGGTCAACAACTACCTGCAGGGCAAGCCGCCGCCCAACTTCGACATCCTGTACTGGAACGCCGACACCACCCGGATGAGCGCTGCGCTGCACCGCGGCTTCATCGACGTCGCGATGGGCAACGCCCTCACGACGGCGGGCAAGGCCACGATGCTCGGGACGCCGGTCGACCTGGCACGAGTGACCGTGGACTCCTACGTCACCGCAGGGATCGCCGACCACCTGTGTCCGTGGCAGGCCTGCTACCGAAGCACCCAGCTGCTGGGCGGGAAGAGCCGGTTCATCCTCTCGACCAGCGGCCACATCGCCTCGCTGGTCAACCCGCCGGGCAATCCGAAGTCGACCTTCCAGGTGGCCGGGGACACGCCGCCCGACCCGGAGAAGTGGCTCGCCTCGGCGGAGAAGGTCCAGGGGTCGTGGTGGCCGGACTTCATGACCTGGCTGGGCGAGCGGTCCGGGGGGGAGATGCCGGCGCCGACGTCCCTGGGCGGCGACCTGGAGGAACTGGCCCAGGCTCCCGGCACCTATGTCTTCGACAAGTAGGTCCGCGCGCCCTCCGAAGGGGCACGGGGAGCACGTCCGCACGGTGACCGTCGGCGGCCGGACGCTCCGCGTCTCGGTGCGCCGCGGAACGGACCCGTCCGTCCCCGCGCTGCTGCTCATGAACGGCATCGGCGCGAGCCTGGAGGTGCTGCAGCCCTTCGTCGACGCGCTCGCTCCCCGGCGGAGCGTCGTCCGCTTCGACGTGCCGGGCGTCGGCGGTTCCCCGCGCCCCGTCGTCCCCTACAACCTCACGACGTTCAGCCCGATCGTCTCCGGCATGCTGACGCGTCTCGGCTTCGACGACCCGGTCGACGTGCTCGGCCTGTCGTGGGGCGGTGGCCTGGCCCAGCATTTCGCCGTCCAGCACCGCAGCCGCTGCCGCCGGCTGGTCCTCGCCGCGACCGCGACGGGCGCGCTCATGGTCCCGGCACACCCGCGGGTGCTGTCGCGCATGCTCACCCCTCGCCGGCACCGGGACCCCGACTACGCGCGCCGGATCGCCGGTGAGATCTACGGCGGAACGGTGCGCAGCGACCCCGACCGGGCTGCACGGGCGCTGCACGCAGCGACCCGGCTGGGCCCTCGTCGCGGGTACTACTACCAGCTCGCGGCCAGCACCGGCTGGAGCAGCCTGCCGTTCCTGCGGCTGATCCGGCAGCCGACGCTGATCGTCGCCGGCGACGACGACCCGATCATTCCGGTGATCAACGCCCGTGTGATGGCGCGATTGCTGCCCGACGCCCGTCTGCACCTCTACCGCGGCGGTCACATCGCGCTGATCACCGAGGCCCACGAACTGGCCCCCGTGATCGAGGAGTTCCTCGACTCCTGAGCCAGGGCGCACACCCTTCCGGGTGACCCGAGGGCGATCCGGCCACGGGGCGCCTTACAGCTTGTCCCTCCCGTGCCGATGACCACGGCGAGGCTCCTCGACGGGGGGCACGGACGAGGAAGGAACGGCGATGACGACGGCGACGCCCGATGCGCCTGCAACAACCGCACGACCGTCCCCCACGACGGGCCGGCGCCGGATCCTCCTGGTCGTGCTGTCCATCGCCGCGGCCGCCCTCGCCCTGGGCCTCACGGTCCTCCCCCGCCTGCCCGGCCCGGCGGAGCCCCTCGGGCTGCCGTGGCTGGCCTGGGTAGCGGCATTCTTCGCCGGCGAGCTGCTGGTCGTCCACATCCAGCTGCAGCGCGACTCGCACTCCTTCTCGATGACCGACCTGGTGCTGGTGGCGGGGCTGTACCTGCTGCAGCCCGTGGAGGTCGTCACGGCGCTGGTCGCCGGTGTTGGCCTGGCCCTGGTGCTGCACCGGCGTCAGTTCGGTCTCAAGCTGCTGTTCAACCTGGCCCAGTACGGGCTGGCCGGTGGGCTCGCCGCCACGGTGTTCGCCACCCTGGGCCGCGGCACGGCGCTCGCGGGCGCCTGGGACTGGCTGGCCGCGCTGGCCGCCGTCGCCGTCGCCACGATCAGCGCCGGCGTCTGCATCTGGGGCGTCATGCGTGTCTCCGAGGCCTCCCTGGCCCTCAAGGCCCTCACCCGCATCCTCGGCCTGTCACTGCCCTTCGCCCTCGGAGTCGCGGCCGTGGGGCTGCTCGCGGCGAACACGGCGGCGCAGAACCCTGCCGCGCTCGGCCTGCTGGCGTTGCCCTCCGGCCTGCTCATCGCGGCCTACCGGGCCTACGAGAAGGCGCGCGAGCAGCAGAACAACCTGCGACTGCTGCACGAGGTCACGTCGCTGCTCTACAACAGCAACGACGCCCCCACCGCCCTGACCGACTTCTTGACGGCGGTCCGCGGGGCGTTCCGGGCCGGGAACGCCGAGCTGGTTCTCTTCGGTGAGGGCGACGCGCCCGCCACGCTGAGCCGCAGCCGCGAGGGCGAGAAGCCCGTCGCGCTGCAGCGCCTCGAGCACGCCGATGACGCCGACGCACTGGTCGCCTGGGCCACCGAGACCGGCGAGGAGACCACGCGCACCGGTCTCGGGCGGAACTCGGCACTCGACAGCTACGCCGCCCGGCACGCCCTCAAGGACGCCATGGTGTCGGTGCTGATCACCGACGGTCGCGTGCAGGGGCTGCTGCTGGTCACCGGACGCCTCGGCGACGTGGGCACGTTCGCCGCGAGCGACCTCGCGCTGCTGGAGACGTTCGCCCGCCACGTGGCCACCTCCCTCGACCGTGGCCGGCTGGAGACGGACCTGCGGCGGGTCATCGAGCTGCAGGAGGAGCTGCGGCACGCGGCGATGCACGACCCGCTGACCGAGCTGCCCAACCGGACCCTCTTCCTCGACCGCACCGAGCACGATCTGCACCTGGCCGGGCGAAACGACCAATGGCCGGCCGTGCTCTACATCGACCTCGACGGGTTCAAGCCGGTCAACGACACCTATGGCCACCAGGCCGGGGACCAGCTGCTCAAGGCCTTCGCGCAGCGGCTGCACGCCTGCGTGCGCACCGCGGACACGCCGGCCCGCCTGGGCGGGGACGAGTTCGCCGTCCTCCTGCACGGCCCCATCGACGAGGCGGGCGTGGAGACGGCGCTGGCGCGCATCCGCGACGAGCTGGACCGTTCCGTCGACCTGGGCGGCGGCCGCAGCGCCAAGGTCGGCGCCAGCATCGGCGTCGCCTTCAGCAGCCCGGAGACCGACATCGACACCCTCATCCGGCGTGCGGACCTCGCCATGTACACGGCCAAGCGGCGCGGTCGCGGAACGTCGGTCTTCTACTCCCCCGAGCTGGAGCCGGAGGAGACCCAGCCCCAGACGGTCACGCCGGCCGTCTGACGCAACGGTCGGACCCGTCGGCGCGGAGGTGCGGTGGTACGCGTGGACGAGGGCGTGCCCCTTGCCGTTGCGGATCGGCGCGCGAGTGGGCGGTCCATGACGGGGATGGAGGCGGTGTCCGCGGCCGGCGCGAGTTTCCGGGCCCCGGATGCCACTCCCCTCGCGGGGGCTTAGCCTTCGCTGATGGCCGCCAAGGACCTGTCGGACCTGGTACGACGCCGCCTGTGGGAGCTGGCGCGAAGCGTCGAGGAGGCCTCCCGGCGCTCCCGCCGGATCCTGACTGCGGAGACCATCTCGCGCATCGCCCGCAGCGGGGGCAGCAGCTTCATCAGCGAAGGCGTCGCCGAGCACCTGGCGCGAGCGCTCGACGTCCCGGAGAACCGAGTGCGCCGCGCGGCCGGGCTCCCGACCGTGCCCGACCCGCGCGAGAGCATCACCACGCGGCCGCACCTACGGGTGGTGCCGCGGAAGCCGGAGAATCAGGCGAACGAACGGACCACGTGACCGCTGGCGCCGCCGAAGGCGTCGACCGTGAACCCGCGCACCCGGAGGACGTCGGCGAGCGCGCCGTTCATCACCTGCTGGACGGCGCTGTCGGTGGCGGGACCGTGGACCTGATCGACACTCATGCGGTCGTGCTGACGCCAGGTGACGACGATGCCGGCAAGGGCGGGCTCGGGCGTGAGGCACGCGCCGCCCACCTCGCTGTCGGCGCCGGCGCAGTCGTGCACGGGCAGGCCGGCCTCGGCCAGTGCGGCGGCGACCTCGACGACCATCGTCACCAGCGGATCCTCCTCGGCGAGGTCCGCATCCCAGTCGTCGGCGAGCCGGTCGAGCTGCCCACCCAGATGCGCGAGCCAGGCCCAGTCCTGCGGTGAGGGGCGGCGGTGCAGGACGCCGTCCGCGCGGCGGACGCCGTAGACCGGAGGGGCGCTCGCGGGGTCCTCGAGCCCGAACCCGCCGGCGGCCCACCCGACCTCGGCGCGTTCGGGGAACGGCCCGGCGAGGATCCGACCGGATCCCTCACCCTCGTCGACGACGAGCCACCAACCCTTGCCGATACCGCTGCCGACAAGAACCTCACCGCTGGGAAGACCCACGCCGATCACCCTCACTGCTTCCGTACACCGGCCACCGCAGGGGAAGTGCGACAGCCACCGCCAGCCGTGGCGGATGCAAGAAAGGTAGGTGAGAACAGGTGCGAATCCGGACTCCCGCGACCGGCCGCGGCAGCCGCGTTCCCGAATCGTTGCGCAGTGCCCGGATGGGGACGGTGACCCGCTTCGTGCATCGGGCACATGTCGACAGCTGCACGCTCGCATTCGCGGGAGGGTCGGCCCGAACAGCCGCTGATCCCGCCAGGACCGCGCGTCGGATGACGCCGACCCACCACGTGATCCACCGAGCTGGTCGGCATGCCGCCCAGCGTCTACCGGTGGGAGGCGGTGGCCCGCCGTCGCAGCCGCGCGACGCCGACCGCCTTCTCGACAGGTCCTGGACAGCGGCGCGACGACACCGGAGGCCGCCAGGACGGACGTCCGGGGCCACGGCGGCGTCCTGCAGGTTGCCGACGGAGCACTCGTGCTCCCAGGCGTCGAGCTGTTCGGGCCGCCGCCCAGGATGCCGGTGTCGCCCCGAGAGGCCCCGCTCGCACCGGACCACGATCGGCGGCGATACGGGTAGCTTCACCGATCCGGACGGATTGGCGTGGGCGCCGGCGTCGCTACCCGACCGGCTGGGCTGACGCCCGGGCGGAGCGATGGGGCACGGGGCGCCGCGACGATCGCGCCGACGGATGGAGACGCCATGAGCACGGACGCACAGCCGGCTGCGCCGCGGGTGGCCGACAGCCACGACCTGATCCGCGTCGTGGGCGCGAGAGAGAACAACCTGAAGGATCTCAGCGTCGAGCTGCCCAAGCGCCGGCTCACCGTGTTCACCGGCGTCTCCGGCTCGGGTAAGAGCTCGCTGGTGTTCGGCACGATCGCCGCGGAGTCGCAGCGGCTGATCAACGAGACCTACAGCGCTTTCCTGCAGGGCTTCATGCCGACCCTGGCCCGACCCGAGGTGGACCTGCTCGAAGGGCTGACGACGGCGATCATCGTCGACCAGGAGCGGATGGGCGCCAACCCGCGCTCCACGGTCGGCACCGCCACCGACGCGAACGCGATGCTCCGCATCCTGTTCAGCCGACTGGGAAAGCCCTCCATCGGTCCGCCGACCGCCTTCGCGTTCAACGTCCCCACGCGCAAGGCGAGCGGGGTGATGAGCACGGAGAAGGCCGGCGGCCGGGTCGAGAAGAACGTGGTGCGCGACGTCGTCTACATGGGTGGCATGTGTCCCCGGTGCGAGGGCATGGGATCGGTTTCCGACTTCGAACTCACCGCCCTCTACGACGAGTCGAAGTCCCTCAACGACGGCGGCCTGACGGTTCCGGGCTACAGCATGGAGGGGTGGTACGGCCGCCTCTTCCAAGGCATCGGCCTCGACCTGGACAAGCCGATCGGCAGGTACACGAAGAAGGAGATGAACGACCTCCTCTACAAGGAGCCGACCAAGATCAAGGTCGAGGGCGTGAACCTCACGTACGAAGGCGTGATCCCCAAGGTTCAGAAGTCGATACTGTCCAAGGACGTCGACTCGCTGCAGCCGCACGTCCGGCGTTTCGTGGAGCGCGCGATCACGTTCCAGACCTGCCCCGAGTGCGACGGCACGCGGCTCACCCCCGAGGCGAGGTCGTCGAGGATCGCTGGCCGGAACATCGCCGACGTCTGCACGATGCAGATCAGCGACCTCGCGCACTGGGTGCGCGCGCTCGATGAGCCGTCCGTCGCCCCGCTCCTCACCGGCCTGCAGCACCTGCTCGACTCGTTCGCGGGGATCGGGCTCGGGTACCTCTCGCTCGACCGGCCGGCGGGAACGCTCTCCGGGGGCGAGGCGCAGCGCACCAAGATGATCCGCCACTTGGGCTCGTCCCTCACCGACGTCACGTATGTCTTCGACGAGCCCACGATCGGCCTGCACCCGCACGACATCGAGCGGATGAACGGACTGCTGCTGCAGCTGCGGGACAAGGGCAACACCGTGCTCGTCGTGGAGCACAAGCCCGAGACCATCGCGATCGCCGACCACGTCGTCGACCTCGGCCCGGGCGCCGGCACGGGCGGCGGCACGGTCTGCTTCGAGGGCACCGTGGAGGGGCTGAGGAAGAGCGGCACCACGACCGGTCGCCACCTCGACGACCGGGCGCGGCTCAAGGAGTCGGTGCGCTCCGCCTCCGGTGCGCTGGAGGTGCGCGGCGCGTCGACGCACAACCTGCAGCACGTGGACGTCGACATCCCGCTCGGGGTGCTGTGCGTGCTCACGGGGGTGGCCGGCTCCGGGAAGAGCTCCCTGATCACCGGCTCGGTCGCCGGCCGGGACGGCGTGGTGGTGGTCGACCAGAGCGCGATCCGCGGTTCGCGACGGAACAACCCGGCGACCTACACCGGCCTGCTGGAACCGATCCGCAAGGCGTTCGGGAAGGCCAACGGAGTGAAGCCGGCCCTCTTCAGCTCCAACTCCGAGGGCGCCTGTCCCACGTGCAACGGCGCCGGGGTCATCTTCACCGAGCTGGGCGTCATGGCGACCGTCGAGTCGCCCTGCGAGGAGTGCGAAGGAAAGCGGTTCCAGGCGTCGGTGCTGGAGTACACGCTCGGCGGCCGGAACATCGCCGAGGTGCTCGAGATGTCGGTTGGCGGGGCAGCGGAGTTCTTCGGCGACGGCGAGGCGCGCACGCCGGCGGCCCACGCCGTCCTCGACCGCCTCGCCGACGTCGGCCTCGGCTACCTGACCCTCGGTCAGCCCCTCACCACCCTCTCCGGCGGCGAGCGGCAGCGGCTCAAGCTGGCCACCCAGATGGCCGACAAGGGCCCCGGTGGAACGACGACTGTCTACATCCTCGACGAGCCGACCACCGGCCTCCACCTGGCCGACATCGAGAACCTGCTCGGCCTGCTCGACCGGCTCGTCGACTCCGGCAAGTCGGTCATCGTCATCGAGCACCACCAGGCCGTGATGGCGCACGCCGACTGGATCATCGACCTGGGCCCGGGCGCCGGCCACGACGGCGGCCGCATCGTCTTCGAGGGCACACCCGCCGACCTGGTGGCCGCCCGATCCACGCTCACCGGCGAGCACCTGGCGACCTACGTCGGCGGCTGAACCGGCCCTCCGGAGCGAGGCCGATCGCAGCCGCGATGCTCGTGCGCCGTGTGAGTCAGCCGCGGCGCAGGACGCGGCCGTCGGGCAGGGTTCGGCCGCCGAGCAGCGCCGCCAGCTCGCCGCTGGTGGCCAGCACGGGCTCCCCGCTGCCCCAGCGCCAGTCGGTGTCGGTCGCCTCGAGGCGGACACCGGTCAGGTCGAGGCCGAAGATCGCGCCGTCCGCGGCGGTGAGCTGGTTCAGGACGGCGATCACGGCCTCTCTCGGCGCGACCGCCGGCCGGTCGAGCGCGACCGTGGCGTCGAGGGAGTGGATCACGGCGTGGCTGAGGGCACCGTCCGGGCCGCCACCCGGCGGCTGCCACTCGTGCAGCCGCGGGGACCGCAGGTGCGCCAGGTGGTCGGCGACCGGCAGGGAGGCGTCGCGGGCGGCCACGGCGTCGGACAACACGGTGAAGTCGCCGCCTGCCGCCGCCATCTCCGCGCCGAACTGCTCGGGCGTGAGCCGTACCGGCATCGTCACGTGCGCGACGAGGTGCCGGACCTGCCACTTCTCGCAGAGGGACGGGGCGTTCCAGGTCTCGGCGGGGGCGGTGGCGAGCAGGTCGGCGAGGCCGTCGTACGTCGGCCCCACCCAGGACTGCGGGTCGGTCACGGTGGGTCTCCTTGCGTCAGTCGGGCGAGCTGCCTCGCCAGCCGGTCCGTCCGCTCCGCCCGAACGCGCCGGCTCTCCTCGCTGCACCCGACTGCGGCCTCCAGCGCCTGGGGTTCGAGCCGGCACGGCCGGGTCTGCCGGTGCCGGCCGCGACCCACCGAGCCGTACCGCTCGAGCACCCCGAACACGGCGTCGAGGCGTTCGTCGTCGACGGTGACCACCACAGCTCCACTCGAGCAGTTGCCCTATCACGCGTCAACTGGATTGGTTGCGGCGCGCGCCCCCCTCCTCCTCGGCACCGCTGTTGCCGAGGCCCGTGGAGCCTCCGCGTCTGTACGTGGGCCGGGCGCCCTGCTCCGCTGCGCCTCTGGCGTCTCAGCCGCGCCCCTCGATCTGGTTCAGCGACAGCGGGGGCCCGACGATGTCGTTCCCGTGGCGCCGGCCGGCCGCTGTCAGCCCGGGCACGTCCGGCATCGACGGCTCGGGCAGCCCCGGGCCTTCCGGAAGCCGGCCGACCTCCTCCACGAAGGCCTCGAAACCGCCGGGGGTGGTGAGCTGCAGGCCGTGCACCGGGCCTCGGGAGACGACGAACACATGCGGGACGCCGCGTGGCAGGAAGGCGAAGTCACCAGGGCCCGTCGTCCAACGTTGGTCGCCGCACTCGACGACCATCTCGCCGTCCAGCACGTAGAACATCTCGTCCTCGGCGTGGTGCACGTGCCGGGGAGGACCGAACCCCTCCGGCGCCGACCACTCGATCACGGTGAGCGCCCCCCCGGTCTCGGCCCCTCCCGCCTTGACGGTCATGCGCGTGTCGAGGAACCACCGGGTGTTTCCGACTCCCGCCCCCAGGACGTAGCCAGATCCGTCGGAGCTCATGTCGCCGTCCCGTCGTCGTGCCGTTCGATGGTGTAGAGCCGGACCTCGATGCCGTCCGGGTCGTGCAGGCCGGCCAGGACCCAGCCCTGGTGGCCGCTCAGAATTCCCCCGTGCGGCTGGCCGAGGGCGTCGAGCCGGGACGCCCATGCCTCGAGGTCGGCGCGGGTGGGGACGCCCACGGCGATCGGGTCGAAGCCCGCGAGCGCTGCTGCCCGCTGAGGGTCGAGCCGGGCCGCCAGGCTCACGGTGCCGGTGGGATCGCGGAGGGCGACGCCCATGAGCACGCCGTCCTCCATGAACTCGACGTCCACCGCGAGACCGAGCACGGCCTGGTACCAGTCGCGGCTGCGGACGACGTCGCTCACCGGCAGTTTGACGTGGTGGAAACCGCTCAACGCGGGCATGGCGACCTCACGACGACCATTTGCTAGAGCTACCTCTAGCGTAGAGTCCAGTGAGTGGACGAGGTTGTCAAGGGGCCGGCGACGCGGGCTTCCCGGGCCGATCAGGCGGTAGCGACACGGCGCAGGATCGTCGAGGCGGCCGGGCGGTTCTTCCTCCGGGACGGTTACGCGGCGACGACCCTGCAGCAGATCGCCGACGAGGCCGGTGTTGCCGTCCAGACGGTCTACTTCCACTTCGGCAACAAGCGGAGCGTGCTCAAGGAGCTGGTCGACGTCGTCGCCGTGGGTGACGATCAACCCGTCGCGCTGCTCGACCGCCCCTGGGTCGATGAGTTGCGCACGGCGTCCGGCGGGTCCGAGACGGTGGGCCTGTGGCTAGGGGCCAGCAGCAAGATCTTCGGCCGGGTCGCACCCATCCTGCGCATCGTGCGGGACGCCGCGGGCAGCGACCCTGAGATGGCCGCGCAGTGGGATGTCAACCAGAAGCAGCGCCACACCGCGCACCGAGCGCTGGCTGAGATCCTCGACGCCAAGGGCGCGCTGCGTCCCGGGCTGACGGTGGACGAGGCCGCCGACATCCTGTTCGCGCTGATCAGCTTGGAGGTCTATGTCCTGCTCACGGTCGAGCGCGGATGGACGCCGGAGCGATGGGAGCACTGGGCCGCACGCACGGTCGCCGACGCGGTGCTCACGGAGCCGGGTCCGGCCCACTGACGACGGTGGGCAGCTGCACCTCTCCCCCACACCTCTGGCTGCCACTGCGACCGGATGAGGTGTTCGCGTTCACGGACGACTGGGGGATCGGGGATGTGTCACGAGCTGCCGGATCGGCGCGCCGCCGTCCTTGCCGCCGTCCTTGCCGCCGACCGGGACGGTCGGCTCACTTGAGCGTGAAGCCGGGCTGGCAGTAGATCGTCGTGTCGCGGGCCACGATGATCTTGGAAGGGTCACCGCATCCCGGCAGACCGCGCCACCCCTGGAATTTTGAGCCCGGCCCTGCAGTGGCCGTGAGCCGCACCACCGTTCCCACCGCAAAGCTGGCCGAGCAGGTGCCACCCGCGTTGACACCGACCGTGCAGTTGATGCCGGCCGGCTGCGAGGTGATCGTGCCGCTACCGCTACCACCCCGGATGATCCCGACGCTTCCGCTGGAGAATCCGGACTGGGTGTGGACGGTGAGAATCGCGTACGTCGTCACGGCCCCCGCGCTGCCGATGATCAGGGCTGACTGGATATTTGTCACGGGCACGGTGGTGACCGGGAAGGTCGCGCCGGTGGCACCCGCCGGGACAGTGACGCTGGATGGGACTGTCGCCGCCACGATGTCATCGCTGGACAACGCGATCGACAGACCCCCCGCTGCCGCTGGGGCCGTCAAGGTGACAGTTCCGACCACGGGGGTTCCGCCCACGACGTCGGTGGCGTTGAGCTTCACCGAGGACAGGGCCGGCGTGGACGTCGGGGTGGCTTGGGACTTGCCACCGGAGGCGAGCGCTGCCGATGGAGCGCTGAGCATCCCCACCACCGCCAGGACCGCCACGAGAACCCGGATACTTCTCATCGAGGTGCGCCCTTTCGTGACCCATGCCGGCCATATGGCTCCTGCCCTTCAGGAAGGAGCCCCGCATCCGCAGAGTCGCACCCTGGGTGGTCGGGCGGCAGTAGACCTTGGTCGTACGACCTTCACCGAAGCGCTGCGTGGTCCCAGACGAAAGCGCTGCGTGGTGCCGGACGTCCGCTCCTCCCCTCGCATGCTCCACGTCCGACGCGTGGTTCCTGCACTCGCGGCGACACCTGGCGGCGGGCGGTCGACCACGATCCGCCGGGGCCGCCACGCCGATGCGCCCGCCGCAGCTCCAGCAACCGCGTCCAGCACCGCGCCGGCATCCGATGCGGCCACCCAGCCGGCCGATGCGCCGGCCTGCGAATCCCTCCAGCCCACCGGCCGGACAGGGGGTCGACCAGCCATGCAGCGTCTGCCATGACGCAGCCGCTGCGGAGCCGACGACGACTGGGATACCCCTCGGCGGCCACGGCCGACACCGAGAGCGGACGCCGCTCCCCCACGCTCGACCCCCTGGGCGCGAGAGCCTCATAAGCACTTGCCTTGGGTGGGCCCCGTGGGAATCGAACCCACAACCCGCGGATTAAAAGTCCGCTGCTCTGCCGATTGAGCTAGAGGCCCCGTACGCGACCGAGTGTCCCAGACGCCTCCGCCGGGTCACAGGACGCCGAAGATCAGCAGCAGGATCACGGTCAGGATCGCGGAGACCATCAGCGACCCGAGGCAGCCGAGCCGGTTGGAGAACAAGAAGAACATCGCCCAGCGATGCCCCCGGGGGCGGCGCCTGAACATTACTCACTGTGCCCTGTATCACCGGAACGTGCAGGGAAGCACCCGATCAGGGGATGCCGGCGTCCCCCAATGACTACGTACGGTCAGCACGCTCCGGTCGGGTGGCGGGGCCATAGCGCCTGCCACCCTCCCCGCGACAGACTCCGCTCGCGCCCTGCGCGGGCGGCACGACCCCGGCCCGGCCGAACCGTTCCCCCCGGGGCGGCCGGGCCGGCTTCTTGGTCCTACCGGCGCCGCGTCCTACCGGTGTCACGTCCTACCGGTGTCGCCCGGGCACCCGGGCCATCACCCGGCCGGCGTCCATGCGCACCTCGAGCTTCTCCTGCGGATTCGCGGCCGGGCCGCGCCGCGGCTGCCCCTTCTCCAGGTCGAACGCCGAGCCGTGCCACGGGCAGACCAGGCAGTCCTCCCCCGCCACCTTCTCGATCATGCCCTCGTAGAGCGGCCCCGACAGGTGCGAACAGGCGCCGACGAACACATCGACCCGTGTTCCCCGACGGACTGCCACCAGCGGGACGGCGACACTGCCGCCCTGTCCGGTGCGCAGCGCCGGCCGCCCCTCGGGCAGGTCGTCGAGCGGCCCGAGATCGATCCACTCGGTGGTCAGCGCCCGGGCCGCCGTCGCGGCGTGCGACGCACCCGAGGACTGGGCGTAGGACATGTGCCCGCCGATCGCCGCCGACCCGCCGGCGATGCCCAGACCCGAGTAGGAGAGCACCCGCCCGAGCGTGTCACGTCCCTTGCCGCGGGCAGCCAGGGATCCCACGTACAGCCCCAGCGCCGCGATGTTCAGCGTGGCGTGGATCGCCCCGAGCCGGCGCACACCCGTTCCCTGCTCCGACCAGTCGGCCGCGCCCGCCAGCGACGCGGGTACGGCCGCGGCGACGCCGGTGCCGATGAGCACCGTGGCCGCCGGCCGCATCGACGGAATGGCGTCGAGGAGGCCGGCGGAGACCCAGCTGCCCACCGGCACCTGCACCAGCACCGGGTGCAGCGGATGGCCGAGCCAGCTGCCGTGCAGGAAGTCCTTCAACGCCTGCGGCTTGAGAGCCCCCTGGACGGCGCGCCGGGCCGGCTCGATCACCTTGTCGAACGCATCCAGGTCAGCGACGCGGTCGAGGATCCCCATGAGACTCATGCCGCCCCCCTACCCGGACGTCGCCCGCCGGAAGCACGGCGACGTCCGCGACCCGCGGCCCCACCCTCCGTGATCAAGGCCACGGATTCATCCGGGTGACCAGGCATGTTTTTCCCGTGACAAGGGTTGGGCCGAAGAGGAGCCTTGACCATGCTCGCCCACGCTGCCGAGAGGAGGAGCCCGTGACCTGCGCGTCCCTGCTTCGCCTCTCGCCGGCGGCCGCCGAGTTCCTCGGCGACGTGTCGCGTGGTCCGGTGCAGCACGTGCGGGACGGCGCCGTGCGGGTGACCGCTCGTCTCCGGCGCGACGACGTGGTGGCCCAGTTCGCCAGGTTCGTGCTCGTCGGCGGCATCACCACCGTGGTGTACGCCCTGATGTTCATCGCGCTGGGCGACCTGTGGAGCCTCAACTACCTGCCGGCCCACCTGACGGCGACGGCGTTCACGACCGCGCTGGCCAACGAGATGCACCGGCGACTCACCTTCCGGGCCGAGGAGCGGGTCAGCTGGCTGTCGGCACAGTGGGAGGCCGGCGGCGTCACCGTGGTCGGCCTGGTCGCCACGAGCAGCGCCCTTCGCTGGCTGGACTCGGCCACTGGCACGGTGCACCCCGTCGTCCAGGTCGCGGTGGTCGCCGCCGTCACGGCGGTGATCGGCGCGCTTCGTTTCGTCGCTCTCCGCTGGATCTTCCGCCCGCACGCCCCCGTGCAGGTCTGAGCAACCTCCTCCCCCCATTTCGTGACGCCGGCAGGCCCGTCGCCTCGTAACCTGACCGGGGTGACCGAGCCGACCGATCCCCGACCGTCGCTCTGGGCGCGGCGATCCCGGTTCGTTGGCCGCGGGGCGCTCCGGGTGGTCGTCGCCCTCGTCGGCGCGCTGCTCGCTGTCGCCGTCTTCGGCCACATCTCCGCACCGATCGGGCCGTTCGACGCCAACCTGGCATTCCGGCCTGTCGGCGGCGGCGCGCAGGTCGCCGTCCCGCCGCTCGGGTCGCTCTCCGTCGACGTCTACGACGGGCCGCTCCGCCTGGAGATCCAACTGCAGCGCGTCGACCAGGAGCGGGCTCGGGCCCTGGCCGGCGACCCGGTCCGGCTGGCCGGCGTCGTCAACGAGGTCACCGACGACCTGCACGGCGCCGTGGTCCGGCTGGCGTGGACGACGGCCGGACTGGCCCTCGGTGGCGCCGCCCTCACCTCCGTGGTCGTCTTCCGCAGACGGTGGCACGAGCCCCTGCTCGCCGCGGGCATCACCACGGCTTTCCTCGTCGCGACGGCCGGGATCGGCGCGGCCACCTGGCGGCCGGCGGCGCTCTCCCAACCGACGTACACCGGCCTGCTGGTCAACGCCAACAGCCTGATCGGCAGCGCCGAGGACATCGCCGCCCGCTTCGACGCCTACCGGGCCTCGCTGGAGGACCTCGTGGCCAACGTCGGCACGCTGTACGCGACGCTGTCGGCGCTGCCGGCACCGGGCGGCACCACCGACACGGTGGCCCTGTTGCACGTCTCCGACCTGCACCTGAACCCCGCCGGGTTCGATCTCGTGCGGCAGGTGGTGGACCAGTTCCAGGTCGACGGCGTGCTCGACACCGGGGACATCACCGACTGGGGCAGTCAGCCGGAGAACCGGCTGATCACCTCCGTCGGCACCTTCGATGTTCCCTACGTCTACATCCGCGGCAATCACGACTCCGCGACGACCGCCGCCCTCGTCGCGGAGCAGCCCGACGCCACCGTCCTCGACGACTCGTCCGTCACCGTCGCCGGCATCCAGATCATCGGGGCGCCGGACCCGCGCTTCACCCCTGACAAGAGCACCGGGGACGACGACGTGGATCAGGACGCCCTGACCGCGTCGGGCCAGGGCCTCGCCGACTACGCGGGGACGCTCGACCGGCCTCCCTCGATCGCCATGGTGCACGAGCCCGGGCAGGCGGCGCCCCTGGACGGCGTCGTCCCCTTGGTCCTGGCCGGGCACACCCACGAGCGCGACGTCTCGATGCTGGAGGGCGGGACGCGGCTGATGGTGGAGGGCTCGACCGGCGGCGCCGGGTTGCGCGGGCTGCAAGGCGACTACCCCGAACCGCTCATGTGCACGGTGCTCTACCTGGACCCGGACACCGGCTACCTGCGGGCCTACGACGAAATCACTCTCGGCGGCCTGGGGGAGACCGAGGTGACCATCCAGCGCACCGTCGTCCCGCCCGCCGACACCACTCCCGAGACGCCCACCGACGGCACCGCCGGGGAGGGTTCCATCGCTCCCGCGTCCCCGTCGGACTGACCGTCGCGCCGTACTCTGAGGGCATGCCGACGACGTCGACGCACCGTTCCGTCCGGATCACCCCCGTCCTGCTGGCCGGGAGCCTTCTGCTGGCGCCGCTGACGGGATGCTCGTTCAGCTCGGAGAACGTGTCGTGTTCCGGCAGCACGTGCACGGTGACCTTGTCCGGGAACGGCGCCGAGGCGGAGATCCTCGGCACCACGCTGACCCTCGGGGGCGTCGAGAACGGCAAGGCATCCCTGAGCGTCGCCGGCGCCAGCGTCTCGTGCGGCGAGGGCGAGACCGTCACCGCCGGACCGCTCTCGCTGGAGTGCTCGAGCGTCACCGACGACTCGGTGAAGCTGAGCGCCTCGCTCAGCTGAGCCGGCCGCCCCGCGCGTCACGCCGGATCGCGTACCTCCACGACCACCCGCTCCGGGTTCTGCATCGCGTAGACCCGGAACGGCGCCTCCGTCGTCGTCCCGACGAAGGCCACCGTCGTCCCCTCGTAGGTGGCGTCGAAGAGCACCTCGGTGACCTCTTCGGTACCGGCGGCGGTGATCGGCTCCCGGTTGGCGAACTCGTCCACGCCGGTGTCGAAGGGGTACCGGGCGCCGGTGATCGTCACCTGCAGGGTCGCGTCCCCGGCCACCTCCACCGGCTCGCCACGTCCCTGGGAGACCGCGACGTCGACGTAGCGCACGTCCCAGCCGGGCGTTCCCGCGCCGTCGATCTCGAGTACCACCCGGTCGAAGCCCTCGTGGTGGCCGAGCCGGACATCGGTCACGGTGACCGCGGCGTCCGTGGAGGCGTCCTGGGTGTCGGGCGAGGTGTCGGCGGGGAACGGCGCCGCCTCGGTCGCGTCGTCGCCCGACGGGGACGCCTGGGTCGAGGTTATGGCCCGAGGCGTCGTCGACGAGCCGCTCGCCGACGGGGTCCCGCCCGGGGCCGTGCCGCCACAGCCGGCGAGGACGGAGCCGGCCACGACGGCGACCAGAAACCCTCCGGGGGCGGCGGTCCGACCGCACCAGCGCATGGCAGGAGCCTGCCAGCCCGCCCCCTGCGCCCGGTGGCCCCACGCCGCCATGTATTCTTTCTTCCGCCCCCGGCGAACTACGAGCCCCCATCGTCTAGTGGTCCAGGACGCCGCCCTTTCAAGGCGGTAGCACGGGTTCGAACCCCGTTGGGGGCACGCACGATGAGCACGCATTTCGGCACACATGTTCAGCACGCACGATCAGCTAGGCCCTGTAGCGCAGTTGGTTAGCGCGCCGCCCTGTCACGGCGGAGGTCGCGGGTTCGAGTCCCGTCAGGGTCGCTCTCCGGTGCGAGCACCGGTGAGGGGCAGGTAGCTCAGTCGGTACGAGCGCTCGCCTGAAAAGCGAGAGGTCGGCGGTTCGACCCCGCCCCTGCCCACCGGGAACATCTGTCGGCGCCGTACCGGCGGTCGGGGCGGCCGCCCCCCGACCGCCGCGGACCGGCTCAGGACACCTCGCGCAGCCGCCCCGTGGCGACGTCGAAGACGAAGCCCCGCACGCTGCCCTTCTCGGGGATGAACGGGCTGTCCAGGATCCGCTGCACCGACGCCTTCACGTCGACGTCCAGGTTGCTGAACGCCTCGGACTGCCACGGTGGCAGCACGCCGACCTCCTGCTGGATCGTGGAGCGGAAGTCCGCGTCGGTGAAGGTGAGCATTCCGCAATCGGTGTGGTGGATCAGCACGATCTCCTTGGTGCCGAGCAGACGCTGGCTGATGGCCAGCGACCGGATCTCGTCATCGGTGACGACGCCCCCTGCGTTGCGGATCACGTGCGCCTCCCCCTCGTTCAGGCCGAGGACGCGGTAGACGTCGATACGGGCGTCCATGCACGCGAGGACGGCGACGTGCTTGGCCGGCGGCAGCGGAAGGGGGCCAGTGAAACCCTCGGCGTAGCGCTCGTTGTTGGCGATGAGTTCGTCGGTCACGGACATCGGGTCTCCTCGTGCTGTGCGGG
Source organism: Blastococcus sp. (assembly GCA_025965715.1). GTDB lineage: Bacteria > Actinomycetota > Actinomycetes > Mycobacteriales > Geodermatophilaceae > Blastococcus_B. Next base: position 19,290 of record JAOPWJ010000195.1, read on the forward strand.
TGGGGTCAGGCGGACGTGCTCTGCTGGCGGCAGCTGAAGTGGGCGCGGCCGGTGTCGCCCGTCCAGTCGGCGAACGACTCGCCGGTCAGCTCCTCGAGCAGCTCGATGTCCGACAGCAGCCGGTCCAGGGGCGCGCAGCGCGGTGGTGCTCGCCTTGGGTGCGCCGGCGATCACGAACGGGGGCCGGCGGTGCAGGTCGGACATCAGCGGGTCGTCCCGGATCGCGGCGCGGACATGGCGGCGGTGTACACACAGGGACGCCGTCGTCCTCCCGAACCCGGAGCTGCCCTGTGTCCTCCCCTGCCCGCCCGTCGGTCGCCCCTCGGCCCCCGGAGGCCGACCGGTTCTGGGCCGACGCCGAGGTCGTCCTCGAGCCCGAGGACCCGCGGCCGGGCTCCTGGGCGGGAGGGCCGTCGGCCCAGCTGGTGGACGGCACGTGGTGGCTGGCCTACCGGCTGCGGCGGCCGGTCGGCGAGGGCCGCGGGATCGCCAACGTCGTGGCCCGCTCCGACGACGGCGTCCGGTTCACCCCGGTGGCCGGGATCAGCAAGGACGGTTTCGGCGCCGAGTCGCTGGAGCGCCCGGCACTCGTGCACACCCCCGAGGGGCGCTGGCGGCTCTACGTCAGCTGCGCCACCCCGGGCACCAAGCACTGGCGGGTGGATCTGCTGGAGGCCGACACCGTCGAGGAACTGGCCACGGCCGTGCCCCGCACCGTCCTGCCCGGCGACGAGCGGCACGCGGTCAAGGACCCGGTGATCCGTCACGACGGAGCGACGTGGCACCTGTGGGCCTCGGTCCACCCGCTCGACGATCCGCAGGCCACCGACCGGATGACCACCGAGCACGCGACCAGCCCGGACGGCGTGGACTGGACCTGGCGCGGCACCGCCCTGGCCGGTACGCCCGGCAGCTGGGACGCCCGAGGTGTCCGCTTCGCCACCGTGGTCCTGGACGGAGCACGCAGCTGGGCCCTGTACGACGGCCGGGCCACGGCGGCGGAGAACTGGGAGGAGCGCACCGGGCTGGCGGTGCAGACGAGCGGCGGCCGATTCCTCGCTGTGGGCGACGCGCCGTTGCTGCAGAGCCCTCATCCACCGTTCGGCCTGCGCTACGCCGACGTGGTGGCGGTGCCGGGTGGGGGTGCGCGATGGTTCTACGAGGCGACGCGGCCCGACGGTGGGCACGACCTGCGCACGGTGCTGCTGCACTGACCTGCACTCCCCGGCCATAGGGCGCGCTCCTCGGATCCCGTCTCCCACGACCAAGTCGATCGTTTTGATAGAGATTACATCGCCGGTCAACCGCCCCCCGCCAGTGCGCGCCATCCGGAGGGGCGTCGCGTCAGACCCAGCTCCGGTCGGCGGCGACCTGCGCGTAGACCTCCTCGTGCACCCGGACGACGGCGGTCCGCTGCTCCGCGCGCCACGCACGGTCGGCCGGCCGCGGCATGGGGCGGGTCAGGGCCACGGCGACCGCGCCGGTCAGCGACACGACGTCGAGCCCGTACTCCTCGTCATTGCCGTAGGACACCACCTCCGACCACTGGTCGGCGAACCAGCCGCAGCTCGGCGCCACCACCCGGGTGCCGACGTCGCGGCAGATCTCCAGGTCGCGGGAGTGGGTGCCGCACCGCTCGGGCAGGACGGCGACGTGCAGCTGCTGCAGCTGTGCCGGCCACTCGGCGCGCGGGTGGACGACGAGCTCGATGGCGCCGCGCCCGGCCAGCTGCCAGATGTCCGGGTGGAGGCCCGACTGGTTGTCCGAGGCGACCAGCACGCGCAGCCGGCCGCCACCGGAGACCGCACCCGACAGCGCGGCCCGCACGAGGGCGGCCGGGTCGGGGACGGCCGACGAGGACGGACCCACCCGCATGCCGACCAGCCCGCGCTCCGCCCCGAGTTCCGGATTCGGCACGGCGAGGGACGGGTGCGCGACGACGATCGCCGTCCGGCCGAACCGTTCGGCGATCTCGTCGGCGGCCCCGGGGGTCAGGGTGAGCACCACCTCGGCGGTGGACAGCAGCGCGGCGAGGTGCGCGTCGTGCCGGGCGCGGGCGTCCTGATCCGGATCGCGCAGCTGGTGCACGGTGACCACCAGGGGGATGCCCAGTCGGCGCACGGTCTCGGTCCAGCACTCCACCGCGACCTCGGCCAGGTGGCCGTATCCGGTGTGCACGTGCAGCACGTCGATGTCCCGGTAGTGCCCGATCAGGTACGCCCGGTCCAGCCAGGGGCTCGGCGCCGTCTCCGGCCCCACCCGGACGACGTCCCGCGGAAGGACGGCGTCGACGTAGGGGTCACTGTGCGGAATGGTTGCCACCCGGAGTCGGCTGCCCTCGCGAACGGGCAGCCGGGGTACCGGGGGGTCGATGGAAGTCACGCGGGGGAAGGACTCCTCGTGCGATCGAGCACTGGGTCAGCACGGGAGTGCTGCTCGCCTGGGTCAGCGCCCGGCCACGCTTTTCGAGCCGGTCAGGTGTCTGCCTACCCCACGTCACAGGCAGTCAACCCGTGACAACTCCATCAGGTGACTCGCAGTGTCCCCTCATCACGGAGGGCTCAGGCCCGCCGGGCCTTTCCGGGCCGCCCGGGCGGTCGCGTAGGCCGGCGCCCGGAAGCGCGCCATAGGCCCGTCGGGCACCAGCCCGGGCGGCGGGTTGAGAACGGCGTCGAAGCGGACGTCGGCGTCGAGCGGCTGCTCGGGCTCGGTCAGGGACAACCGTCCGAACGGCTGCCACGGTCGCGTTCCGCACGCCGCCACGAGCGTGAACCGGAGGGTCCGCCGCGCCACGTCGCGGGCGAGCGACTCCGGGTCCGACGGCACGCCGGACGCCTCCGGAAAGGCGGCGATGCGCAGGCTTCCGGCGTCCGACCGGTAGGCCATGATCGAGGAGTAGACGCAGCCGCTGTCACGCCGGGGCACTGGCAGCAGCCGGCTCAGCCGCCCCCTGCCGCTGCTGCTCAGGAGCAAGTGGACCGACCCGGACCGACCGGGGACGCAGACGGCCAGGCCCAGCAGGTCCGGCAGTGCAGCCGGCAGCCCGGCTCCCCGGGACAGCCGGGCGGTGGCGGGCTCGACGGCGCTCTCGTCCAGCCACGGCACGCCCCAGGGCGACGGGCTCCCGTGCCGCTCCAGCACCGCTTCGAACAGCGCTCCCCGGGGATGCATCGGCTTGCCGCGGCGCCACCGCGCGAGCGCGCCCAATGGCACAGCCGCCAGCCGGCCGGCCAGCCGCGCCGGATCCAGCACGCCGCTCACGCCCCCCATGACGGCTCCGCTTCCTCCCATCGCCACCGGCCAGTACATGCTCCCCCGGAAGCGGGGCTCGCGCCGGGCAGCCGGAATCGGCGCACGACCGGCGCCAGTCCCGCGCCCCGCCTACCGGCCGGCCGCACGCGTGGGCACCGCGGGTCTCCTCGACCGGAATGTGCTGGTGAATCGGTCGACCGGCGAAGTATGGGCAACCAGGCGCCGATCTTCGGCGAGATCTGCCCAGCCGTACCCGGTGACACGGACCGGTTCGCCCGATTACGTTCTGTACATGCTCTCGACGCTTCTGGTCATCGGTGGTGTGCTCGTGGGGCTGCTCGTGCTGCTCGCGGTGATCGTGAGCCTCAGCGCCCGGCCGGCGCCAGCCCCGGCGGGCCGCTCCGCCGTGCGCACCCCCTCGTGGGTGGCCGACGCCGGCCGCCCGCACCCCGACGCCTGGTCGCCCCTCTCGACCGGCAACACCAGCGAGATGCCCGCCATCCGCTGATCTCCCGAACTCCGGCGTCCCGGCTGCGGGCCCGCCGCCGGGGCAGCGGACCTGCGGCAAGGCTCCGTCCTCGGGAGCTGCGGCGCCGGCGCGAGGTGTGCTCCCCCGGCCCCCGGCCCCCGGTCACGCCTCGCCGGTCGGGCCACTCCCGTGCGGTCAGGCCGTCATGAGCTCGGCGGCACGTTCCCCCAGCATCACCGCCGTCGCCGCGGGGCCCCGCGAGGGCGCCCGGGGCAGCACCGAGGTGTCGGCGACCCGGAGCCCGCTCACCCCCCGCACTCGCAGGTTCTGGTCGACGACTGCGCCCGGGTCGGCAGCCGGCCCCATGCGGGCGGTGCCGCAGAGGTGGATCGCGGTGGTGAGGCGCTGCCGGACCCAGGCATCCAGCGCGGCGTCGTCGGCCAGGACGTCGTCGGGCAGGCCGGTGCGCCCGGCGACCAGCGGGCGGAGCGCCCTCGTCCGCAGCAGCTCTGCGGCCAGGCGCACCCCCTCCCGGAGGCGCCGCCGGTCGGATTCCGCCGTCAGGTAGCGGTAGTCCAGCCGCGGCTGCCGCAGGGGATCGGCGCCCGCCAGGCTCAGCCGGCCCCGACTGTCCTCCCGCTGGAGGCCGACGCCCAGGACCAGTTCGTCCGCAGAGGGTCCGGCGGGCCCGCCGGTGATCCGACTGAAAGGCGTCAGCCAGGGCAGGACCTCGAGGTCGCCGGACCTCCGCCCGCCACCGGAGTCGGCGTGCAGCACCCCGTGCAGGGGCAGCCGGCCGGGCGGCAGCGGGCGGGCGGGCCGGTAGCCGACGTAGACGTTCGGGTGGTCGGTGAAGTCCGCGCCCACGCCGGACACGTCCGCGACCACGTCCACCCCCGCCGTGCGGAGCTGGTCGGCCGGGCCGATGCCCGAGAGCAGCAACAGATGCGCCGATCCCACCGCGCCGGCGCTGAGCACCACCTCGGCGGCCCGGATCACGCCGTCGGAGGTCTCCACCCCGGTCGTCCTGGTGTGCGAGATCAGCACCCGCCGCACGTGCGCGCCGCCGCGCACGGTCAGCCCGGGGCGCCCGCGGCGGGGCGACAGGTAGGCCATGGCGGTGTTGACCCGCATTCCGCCGGCCGTGGTCAGCGGCACCGGGCCGTATCCCGGGCCGGCACCGGCGTTCTTGTCCGGCTCCTCCGGAAAGCCGAGCTCCGCGGCCGCGCCCGCGAACGCCTCCGCCAGGGGCCCGGGATCCGCCGTTCGGGCGACCGGCACCGGCCCGTCGGAGCCGTGCTCCGGCCGATCCCCGTAGTCCGCGTCCGCCTCGAGACGGCGGAACGACGGAAGCACCCGCTCGTAGGACCACAGGTCGTTGCCTGCCGCCGCCCAACCGTCGAAGTCCGCGGGCGTGCCGCGGATGAAGTAGCCGGCGTTGAGCGCACTGGAACCGCCGACCACCCGCCCGCGCGGCACGCCGACGGTTCGCCCGGGCGTGAGCGTGCCGGTCAGGTTCCAGTTCGCCGGGGAACCGGGCACCGCGGCGGCCATGCGGGCAGGATCGCGGAGCTCCGGGGGGAAGTCCGCCGGCAGGGCGTGGTCGGCGCCCGCCTCGAGCAGCAGCACGCGGCGCCCCGCGTCGGCCAGCCGGGCGGCCAGCGGGCAGCCCGACGTCCCGGCGCCGACGACTACGACGTCCCACTCCATCACGTGGTCGGCTCCCCTGCAGGGTCCCGCCGCGAGCCCGCGAGCGGTGGGGGGAAGCGGGCGCCCTTCTGCAGCACCTCCGGCAGATCCAGCCGCCGGACCTTCCCCGTCGACGTCCGCGGCAGCTCGCCGAGCCGGTGCAGCGCCTTCGGCCGCTTGGCCGCACCCAGCCGATCCCGCGCCCAGCTCGCGAGCTCGGCCGGGTCGGCCGACCCGACGTAGGCGGCCACCACGCGCTGGCCCCACTCGTCGTCCGGAACGCCGAACACCGCGCTCTCCACGACCTCGGGATGGGCGTCGAGGACCGCCTCCACCTCGGCCGGGTAGACGTTGACGCCGCCGGAGATGACCAGGTCCTCCCGTCGGCCGTCCAGCCATACGACGCCGTCGTCGTCCACCCGGCCGAGGTCGCCCACGGTGACCAGGTCGCCCCGCCAGGCTGCCGCCGTCTTGTCCGGAGCCCGCCAGTACTCGAAGCGCGCCCACGGCGGAACGGCGCACCACAGCTGGCCGCGGTCATCGGTCTGCAGCCGGCGTCCCGGACGAGCGCGGCCGACGCTGCCGGGGTGGGCCAACCAGTCCGCGGTCGAGCAGACGGTGAACTGCGCCTCGGTCGACCCGTAGAACTCCCAGACGCTGTCCGCCGGCAGCGCCTCGATCACGGCCCGCTTCAGCGGCGCGGGGCACGGGGCGCCGGCGTGCGCGAGCATGCGGAACGAGGACCAGTCGACGCCCCCGTGCCCGAGCAGCCGCTGCAGGTGGGTCGGCACGCAGAAGGTGGTGGTCGGTCGCAGCTCGGTGATCGCCGCCGCCGCCTGGGCGGCGCCGAAGGCACCCGGCAGCAGCACCGAACCACCGGCCAGCAGGGTGTGCACGGCGAAGCGCAGGGGGGCGCTGTGGTGCAGCGGGGACAGGACGAGGTGCCGGTCCCCCTCCTGGAAGCCCCACAGCTCGATCTCCTCGGCGGCGAGGGCTCGGGCGTCGTCCTCAAGGAGGACGCCGGACCAGACGCCCTTGCGGCGACCGGTCGTCCCTGACGTGTAGTGCATGGGGCGCGCGAGCGGCACGTCGGCGAGGTCGGCCTGCTCCTCACCCAGCAGCCCCGCCGGGTCATCGGCGACGTCGAGGGCAGCGTCGGCGTCCTCGGCGAGGGTGGCGCGCTCGGCCGCGGGCAGGCCCGGGTCGAGCACCACGGGCACGATTCCGGTGCGCAGCGCCCCCAGGACGACGGCCAGCAGCGCCGGCGAGGCCGCGGCCGACACCAGCAGCCGGTCACCCGCGCGCAGACCCTCCGCGGCCAGCGCCGCCGCGGCCCGCCGCTGGTCGCGTTCGCTGTCCACGCTCGTCACCACCGGGACGCCGGTCACGCCAGGCGCACCCGATCGCCGGCATCCGGGACGACGCGGCCCTCCGTGCGCAGCTTGACGAGCGTGGCCCGGGTCGACTGCGCGGCGGCGGGCCACACCTCCCGCGGAACCTCGGCATAGACGACCGTGACCAGCTCGTCGACCGATCTCGGGCCACCGGCGAGCGCAGCCAGCAGCTGGCTCTCCCGGTAGGCCCGGTGGGCCAGGTAGAACGCCAGCACGGCGCCGGGGTCCTCGGTCAGCTCGGGTCCGTGGCCGCAGTAGAGCGCGCTCGGCCCGAGGTCCTGGACGCGGCGCAGCGACTCCAGATACGCCACCACGTCCCCCTCGGGATGGGTCACCACCGACGTGCCTCGGCCGAGCACGTGGTCGCCGACCAGCACCGCGCCGGACTCCAGCCGGAAGGCGAGGTGGTCCGCGGTGTGACCGGGCGTCGCCACCACGTCGACGGTCGTGCCCGCGAGGCGCAGCCGCTCGCCCGGTTCCAGCACCCGTCCGCCCGGCCCGGCGACGGAAGCCCCGGCGGCCGCGACCTGCGCGCCGAACCGGGCGCCCCAGGGCAGTGCGGCCTCCGCGTGGTCGCCGTGGTGGTGGGTGACCAGGACGGCGACACAACGGGCATCGCGGGCCGCCAGCGCCGCCTCCACCGCCGCGAGGTGCGCCGCGTCGTCCGGTCCCGGGTCGACGAGCACCGCCTGACCGCTCCCTGGAGCGCCCACCAGGTAGGTGTTGGTGCCGTCCAGGGTCATCGGGGAGGGATTGGGCGCCAGCACCCGGGTGACCAGCGGCTCCAGGTCCGCCGTCCGGGGCAGCGCGCCCGGCGCGGGTTGGCCCCACGCGGTACGGGGATCGGCCGGGGCATCCACGTCGCGCACGCTAGCCGCGCGGCTGCCCAATCGCGCAGGGGGCGGCTAGCCTGCGGTTCATGCGTCCAACCCTGCCCGCGTGCCGCACCGGACTGTCCGCGGCCGCCGCATTCGTGCTCCTGACCGCGTGCAGCGGTGGCGACGACACCGACTCCTCGGCCTCCGCCGAGTCCACGACCCCCTCCAGCGCATCCGAGACGACCGCCGCCGCCAGCTCGGAGTTCTGCGGCCAGGCCGCCGCTGTCCAGGAGCGGGTGGGCGCCACCTTCTCCGGCAGTTCCGACCCCACGACCCTGCCCGCGGTCCTGCAGGAAGCCGCCACCGAGATCCGCGCGATCCAACCGCCCGAGGAGATCGCCTCGGACTGGACCTCGTTCGCCGACGGCATCGAGCAGATCGCCGCGGCCGCGCAGATCGATTTCACCGACCAGGCCGCCGTGGCCACGTTCCAGCAGCAGGCCGGCGCGCTGCAGCAGCAGTACGGAACGGCGTTCACCAACGTGGAGACCTACCTGAGCGACGAGTGCGGGTTCACCGACACTCCGACGGAGACATCCGCGCCCACCAGTTGATCCGAGCTGATCCCAGCCGGTCGTACAGCTGCGGCCCGTCACCCATCCCCGAGGTGACGGACCGCAGCTCGATCGAGGGCCGGCCGAGCCGGCCGGCGAGGGTCAGCAGCCGCTGACGTCGATGCCCCGGGCACGCAGCCACGGCATGGGGTTGACCGAACCGCTGTACATGCGGCCGCTCGGGTGCACCTCGAAGTGCAGGTGCGGCCCGGTCGAGTGGCCCCGGTTGCCGACCTCGGCGATCAATTGGCCGGTGACCACGTGCTGGCCGGTGCGCACGAAGTCCTGGTTGACGTGGCCGTAGACGGTGACCGCACCGTCGTAGCCACGGATGTACACGGCCTGACCGAAGCCGGTCGCCGGGCCGGTGCGGGCCACGACCCCCGAGCCGGCGGCGTAGATGGCCGTCCCGATGGGGGCGCCGACGTCCACGCCGGCGTGCAGCCGGCCCCAGCGGTACCCGTAGCAGCTGCTGATGTGGCCCGACGTCGGGAAGACGTAGTTGCCACCACCACCGCCGGACACCGAGCCGTTGTCACCCGCCGACCCCGCGAGGCTGGCGGCCACCGCACGGGCCGCGGCGGCCGCGGCTGCCGCGGCCCGGGCTGCCTTCTCGGCCGCCTTCCTCGCGGCCGCCTCCTCGGCGGCCTTCTGCCTCACCCACTGCTGGTAGGCGTTGCGGGCGCCCTGGAGCTCGAGCAGACGGATCTGGGCCGCCTGCAGCTGCTGGTCGTAGGTCGCCTTCTGCGCGGCCACCTTCTCGTACTCGCTCTGCTCGACGGCGAGCCGGCTGTCGGCCGTCGCCTTGGCGGCCGCCGCCACCTCCTGGGCGTCCGCCATCTGGTCGCGGGCGGCGCGGGCGGCCGAGTCGGCGTTCGCCTGCTTCACCCGGGCCACCTCGAGCTGCCCCAGCACGTCGACCTGGTTGTCGGCGACGTAGTCCAGGAGCGCCGCGCGCTGGATGAGCTCGCCCGGGCCCTCGGCGCTGAGCAGGGCGGCCGAGGTGCTCAGCGAGGTGCCGTTCATGTAGCTGTCGTGCGAGAACGCGGCGATCCGCGACCGCGCGGCCGTGACGCCGGCGGCGGCCCTCTCCAGCTCGGCCGCGGTCGCGTCGGCCGCCGCCTGCGCCTCCTCGAGGGCCTCCTCCGCCTCGAGGTAGGCGGCTCCTGCCGCCTCCGCCTCGACACTGACCCGCTCCAGCGCGGCCTCGGCCCCGGCGACCAGCCCGGCGATGCGTCCGACCTCGGCCGCGGCGGCCTCGCGCTCGCTCTGGGCCGCGCCGATCTCGGCGTCACTGGGGTTGGGCGGCGGGGCGGGGGCGGCGAAGGCGGTCGTCATGCTCCCGACCAGTGCCGCCCCGGCGGCCACGCCGACCAGGGCCGTACGCAGCGTGTGGGACCCGCGTCCCGTCGACGCGCGGCGGCAGCCGGGTCGCGAGGACGCCGGTCCGGAGGGACGGCGCTGGAACATGAGTGCTCCGAGGGGAAGAGGGTGCGGCGGGGTGTGCCTCAGAAGAGTCGCAGGATCACCCTGAGTCACACGCGCAACACGCGGCACACCCGCCACGCTCGTTACCGAGTCGTGTCCTCCCCCGTCGGCACTGCCCCGCTAGCCCGGCTCGGGCCGCTCCAGCTCGTGCGCCAGCTGGTCCAGCTCCGCGCCGCCGGCCATCAGACGGGTCAGCCCCTCGCGGGTCACGTCGTCCTTGGCGTAGTGCCCGAGGCTGCGGCCCCGGTTGAGCAGCAGGAAACGGTCGCCCACGGGATGGGCGTGGTGCGGGTTGTGGGTGATGAAGACGACGCCCAGTCCCCGGTCGCGCGCACGGGCGATGTACCGCAGCACCACGCCGGCCTGCCGCACACCCAAGGCCGACGTCGGCTCGTCGAGGATGAGGACGCGAGCACCCAGGTGCACCGCGCGGGCGATCGCGACCGACTGCCGCTCGCCGCCCGACAGCGTGCCGACGGGCTGGTCGGGGTCGCGGATGTCGATGCCCATCGCGGCGAGCTCGCGCCGGGTGGTCTCCTTGGCCGCGGCCCGGTCGAACCGGCGGAACGGGCCCCAGCCCGTGGTGGGCTCCGAGCCCAGGAAGAAGTTCCGCCAGATCGCCATCAGCGGGATCATCGCGAGGTCCTGGTAGACCGTGGCGATGCCCGCGTCGAGGGCGTCCCGGGGCGCGCCGAAGGTCACCGGCTGCCCGTCGAGGAGGAGCTCGCCGCGGTCCGGCCGGTGCACCCCGGACAAGACCTTGATCAGGGTCGACTTGCCCGCACCGTTGTCGCCCAGCACGCAGGTGACCTCGCCGGCGCGCACCGACGTGCTGATGTCGTCGAGCGCGATCACCGGCCCGAAGCTCTTGCCGACGCCGCGCAGCTCGAGGAGCGGAACGGCTCCTCCGCCCCTCGTGACTGCGCCCCTCATGCCTGGGTCGGTCATCGCCTGGCCGCCTCGGCGTAGCGCCGGACGAGCCGGTTGGCCAGCACCGCGAGCAGCAGCATGGCTCCCAGGAAGAAGTAGAACCAGTCGGCGTTCCAGTTCAGGTACACGATGCCGAGCTGCGTCATGCCGAAGATCAGCGCACCGAGCGAGGCGCCCACCGCGGAGCCGAAGCCCCCGGTGAGCAGGCATCCGCCGATCACAGCCGCCACGATGTAGATCAGCTCCTGGCCGATCCCGGTGTTGGCCTGCACATTGGTCAGCCGGACGGCCAGGGTCGTGCCGACGAACCAGGCGGCGGTGGCCGTGGTCAGGAACAGCACGATGGTGGTCCGCTGCGCCGGGACGCCGACGTTGCGGGCCGCGACGTCGTCCCCACCGGTGGCGAAGATCCAGTTGCCGAACCGCGTGCGCAGGAGCACGTAGGAGGCCAGGACCGTGGCCAGCACCCACCACAGGACGGCGATGCGGATCTGGGCCGCGCCGAGGGTGATCCGGGAGGCGAAGACCGCCTCCGCGAGGTCGTAACCGGGCGCGCGGGCGATCCCGCCGGCGGTGACCGTCCCGGTGAAGAACTTGGTCAGCCCGAGGTTGATGCCCTGCAGCATCAGGAACGTGCCCAGCGTGATGATGAAGCTCGGCAGGCCGGTGCGGGTGACCAGCCAGCCGTTGAGGAATCCGACGGCCAGCGCGACGGCCAGCGCGATCGCGATGCCCAGCCAGATGGACTGCTCGAACTCGCCGGCCACGATGCCGACAGTCAGCGCCGTCGTCCCGGTCATCACTCCGGCGGACAGGTCGAAGTGACCGCCGATCATGAGCAGCGCGACGGCCACGGCCATGATCCCGAGCGTCGAGGCGGGGTCCAGCCAGTTGGCGATGCCGCGCGGGGAGCGGAACACCCCCGACTGGGCCGCGAAGAACGCGAAGATGACGACCGCGCCGACCAGCGCGCCGAGCTCCGGCTTGACCAGCAGCCGCCGGAGCGGGCCGACGGCGGAGATCCGCTCGTCCGCGCCCGTTCCGGCGGTGGCGACCTCCCGGGTGCTCAGCGGGTGCCGGCCGAGGCCAGGTCGGCGATCTCGTCGACGTTGTCGGCGTCGACGATGCCGGGGCCGGTGAGCACCGGCTGCCCACCGCCGACGGTGTTGAGGTTCTCGGCGTACAGCTCGAGCATCACGATGGGCAGATAGCCCTGCTCGTACTGCTGCTGGTCGACGGCGAAGGTGATCGTGCCGTCCTGGATGCCGGTGATGACCGCCTCGTTGAGGTCGAAGGTGGCGATCTGGGCCTGGGACCCTGCGTCCTCGGCGGCGGCCACGGCAACGGCCGCGACCGCGGAGTTCAGCGTGAGGACGGCGTCGATGCCCGGGTCGCTCTGCAGCTGCGAGGTGATCGTCGACTGGGCGGCCTGCAGGTCGTTGACGTCCACCTGCAGGGTGTTCACCTCGCTGCCGAGGCCCTTCGAGGCCCCGGAGCAGCGCTGTTCCAGCCCGATGTTGCCCGCCTCGTGGACCACGCACAGGACGTTCTCCGCGCCGGCCCGGGCCAGCTGTCGGCCCGCGCCCTGCCCCGCGATGGTCTCGTCCTGCCCGACATGGCCGATGGCGCCGAACTCCGCGGACCGCTCGCCTCCGGAGTTGATCGTGACGACCGGGATGCCCGCCGCGACCGCCGCCTCGACGGAGTCCTGGAGGGCGTCGGGGTTGGCCATCGACACGACGATGCCGTCGACCTCCTGATTGACCGCCGCGTCGATCAGCTGGGCCTGGCGCTGCGGGTCACCGTCGCTCTGGTAGTCCACCGTGATGCCGAGATCCTTCCCGGCGGCCTTGGCGCCGTTCTGCACGACGTCCCAGAACGCGTCACCGGCGGAGCCGTGGGTCACGACCGCGACATGCAGGTCGCCGCCGCTCCCGCCACCGGTCCCGCCGGTACCCCCGTCGTCGGCCGAGCAGGCCGCGAGGAGCAGGGGTGCGGCCACCGCGAGGGCCAGCAGTCGCTTCGGTCGGGGCATGGAGTCCTCCTGTGATCGCGGAGGCCGCACCGCCTCCGCTGGGTGTCCACCCAAGGATGATGCCTGGCGCGGTCCTAGGCTCCCCCCGTGGACGTCCTGAGTTCCGGTCACGAACAGGTTGTGTTCTGCTCCGACGCCGAGTCGGGACTGCGCGCGATCATTGCCATCCACTCGACGGCGCTGGGTCCCGCCCTCGGTGGCACGCGGTTCTACCCGTACGCGACCGAAGAGGCGGCGGTCGCCGACGCACTGCGGCTGTCGACGGCGATGTCCTACAAGAACAGCCTGGCCGGGCTCGACCTCGGTGGCGGCAAGGCCGTCATCATCGGCGATCCGCGCACCGACAAGACCGAGGCGCTGCTGCGGGCCTACGGGCGCTTCGTCGAGGCCCTCGGCGGGCGGTACCTGACCGCCTGCGACGTCGGCACCTACAACGCCGACCTCGACATCGTGGCCCGCGAGACCCGCTTCGCCCACGGTCGCTCCGAGGCCTACGGCGGCTGCGGCGACTCCTCCGTCCTCACCGCCTACGGCGTCTTCCAGGGCATGCGCGCCGCCGCGCAGCACTGCTGGGGCGCGCCATCACTGTCCCGGCGCACGGTGGCGGTCGCCGGCGTGGGAAAGGTCGGCTCACACCTGACCGCGCTCCTGGTCGAGGACGGCGCGGACGTCGTCGTCACCGACGTCGATCCGGCCGCCGTCGAACGGCTCCAGGCCCGGTTCCCCGCCGTACGGTCGGTCGCCGACACGGCCGCGCTGGTCCGCACGCCGCACGACGTCTACGCCCCCTGCGCACTGGGCGGCGCCCTGGACGAGGAGACGGTGGCGGCGCTGCCGTCGCGGATCGTCTGCGGCGGGGCCAACAACCAGCTGGCCACGCCCGCCGCCGCCGGCCAGCTGCGGGACCGGGGCATCCTCTACGCGCCGGACTACCTGGTGAACGCCGGCGGCGTCATCCAGGTCGAGGACGAGCGGCACGGTTTCTCCTTCCCCCGGGCGCAGTCGAAGGCGAGCGGCATCTTCGACGTGGCGTTGCGGGTGTTCCGGGCCGCCGACGAGCAGGGCGTCTCCCCCGCCACCGCGGCCGACTCGCTGGCCGAGGAGCGCATGCGGTCGGTCGGCCGGCTGGCCACCATCCGCCTTCCGCGCTGAACCGGTCCGCCCGGTAGGCACATCGGGCCCGTCGACGACGGGCCCGTCGACGACGACCGCGAGGCGCGCCATGCACCCGAGCGGCGTCCAGACGATCGGCCTGCCGACGACGACGGCGGACGGCACCGCGCCCGCGGCCGGCGATGACGCACCGGCGGTCGATGCCAGCTCCGGCCGCTCGTCCGCCCCCGGGCCACCTGTCGCCCGTCGCACCGGGCCGGGCACTTCCACCTGTGGCCAGCGCCGGGCGAGGAGCGGGCCGAGCGACGTCTGCGTCGTCCGTGCCGGTGCCTGGAGCGTCCCGGTGGCCGACCGGCAGCACGATCCCAGGGAGTGGCTGGCGCCTCGAGTCCGGCCTCGGGAGGGGGACGTGTGCCCGCTCCCGATCCGTGTCGTAAGCTCGTGCCAGACATTGTCACCCAGTCGGGGTCGCCACGCGGGCCGTTTCCAGCCCGGGGCTGGTCTCCCGCACTCCGTAGCGAGGGGGTCGAGCCGATGGGGCGCGGCCGAGCGAAGGCCAAGCAGACACGCGTGGCCCGTGAGCTCAAGTACAGCTCACCCAACACCGATCTTTCTGCACTGCAGAAAGAACTCACCGGTGCGCCGTCGACGTACACCGCGCCTGCGCGGGCGACCGACGACGACGACGACGAGTACGCCGACCGCTGGGCGGATGGCGACACGGATGACGGCTGGGCGGCGACGTCTCGCTGAGCCGACCCTCCTGAACGCAGCGCACTGACGCGGGACCTCCGAACGGAGGTCCCGCGTCAGGCGTGCCAGTTCGCAGCTACCGGTAGGAACCGACGAGCCGGGCCGCAGCTCCGGCCGCGTCCTCGCGCGCCCCGATGCTGCCGGCCACCCAGGCCGGCACTCCAGCGGCGGTCAGCTGCCTAGCGGCCGCCTCGGCGACCTCGGCGGCGACCACGGCCACCATGCCGACGCCGCAGTTGAACGCCCGCTCCGACTCCACGCGCGGAACGCCGTGCTCCTCCAGCAGTCGCACCGCGGCCGGCAGCGCCCAGGTCCCGCGGTCGAGCACCGCCTCCAGGCCCTGCGGAACGACGCGCGCGGCGTTGCCGGCCAGCCCGCCGCCGGTGATGTGCGCGAAGGCGTGCACACCCTCGACGCCGAAGCGGGCCACGAGGTCCAGGCAGTCGCGGGCGTAGATGCGGGTGGGCTCGAGCAGCACCTCCCCCAGCGGCCGGTCCAGGCCGGCCGGGGTCGCGTGCAGATCGAGACCGGCCGCATTGACGACCCGGCGCACCAGCGAGTAGCCGTTGGAGTGGAAGCCCGATGACGCCATGGCGATCACGGCGTCCCCCTCGACGACGCGCTCGGGCCCGAGGACGGCGTCGGCCTCCACTACGCCCACGGCGGTCGCGGCCAGGTCGTACTCGTCGGCGTCCATGAGGTCGCCGTGCTCCGCGGTCTCGCCGCCGACGAGGGCCGCGCCGGCCTGCGTGCAGCCCGTCGCGATGCCGGTGACGATGGCGGCGATCCGTTCGGGCACCACCTTGCCGCAGGCCACGTAGTCCTGGAGGAACAGCGGTTCGGCACCGCAGGCGACCAGGTCGTCGACGACCATCGCGACGAGATCGATACCCACGGTGTCGTGCCGGTCGAGCTGGCGGGCCAGCGCGATCTTCGTGCCCACGCCGTCGGTGGAGGAGGCCAGCAGCGGACGCCGGTACTTGGCGGTGTCCAGCGCGAACAGTCCCGCGAAGCCGCCGAGGCCGCCCACGACCTCGGGCCGGTTGGTCTTCTCGACCGCCGCACGCATGAGCGTCACCGCGCGCTCGCCGGCGTCGATGTCGACTCCCGACGCGGCGTAGGTGAATTCGTGGTTCCCGCCCACCGGGGTGGACGCGGTGTGTCCCGCCGGTCCGGTCATGGCCGGCTGAGCGCGTCCTCGGCGCCGCCGGGGACGTTCGCGCTGCCCGCCTGCCTGCCGGTCCAGCCGCTGACGGCACGGTGCTCGATGCCCTCGAGCACGTGCTTGCCGAGCACCTCGGGCTCACCGAGCGGGATGGGGTACTGCCCGGTGAAGCAGGCCGTGCACAGCCGGCTCTTCGGCTGCTCGGTGGCCGCGATCAGCCCGGCCTCCGACACGTAGCCGAGCGAGTCGGCGTTGATCGAGGCCCGCACGCCGTCGGTGTCCAGGCCATTGGCCACGAGTTCGGCTCGGCTGGCGAAGTCGATCCCGTAGAAGCAGGGCCACTTCACCGGCGGCGAGGCGATCCGGACGTGCACCGCGACGGCGCCGGCCTCACGAAGCATGCGGATCAGCGCCCGCTGGGTGTTCCCGCGCACGATCGAGTCGTCGACGACGACCAGCCGCTTGCCCCGGATGACATCGCGGAGCGGGTTCAGCTTGAGCCGGATGCCGAGCTGGCGGATGGTCTGGCTGGGCTGGATGAAGGTGCGCCCCACGTAGGAGTTCTTGACCAGCCCCAACCCGTAGGGGATGCCGCTGGCCTCGGCGTACCCGACAGCCGCCGGGGTGCCGGACTCCGGGACCGGGATGACCAGATCGGCGTCGGCGGGGTGCTCCTTGGCCAGCCGGCGGCCGATCTCGACGCGCGCGGCGTGCACACCCCGGCCGGAGATCGTGGTGTCGGGCCGCGCCAGGTACACGTACTCGAAGACGCAGCCCTTGGGCTGCGGAGGAGCGAAGTGCTGGCTGCGCAGGCCGTTCTCGTCGATCGCGATGAGCTCGCCGGGCTCGACCTCACGGACGACGGACGCGCCGACGATGTCGAGCGCCGCGGTCTCGCTCGCCACGACCCAGCCGCGCTCCAGCCGGCCGAGCACCAGCGGGCGGACGCCCTGCGGGTCGCGCGCCGCGTACAGCGTGTCCTCGTCCATGAAGGTGATGCTGAACGCGCCCCGCAGTTGGGGCAGCACCTCCATGGCCGCGGCCTCGACCGAGAGGTCCTGGTTGGCCGCGATCAGGGCGGTGATCAGGTCGGAGTCGTTCGTGGCCGTGAACGCTCCCGGCACACCGGCGTCCGCGGCCTTGCTCGCGAGCTCGGCGGTGTTCACCAGGTTGCCGTTGTGGCACAGCGCCAGGCCGGTGCCGGCGTCCGTCGTCCGGAACGTGGGCTGAGCGTTCTCCCAGGTGGACGCGCCGGTCGTGGAGTAGCGGGTGTGGCCGACGGCCAGATGCCCGCGCAGCGAACCCAGCGTGGCCTCGTCGAAGACCTGGCTGACCAGCCCGAGATCCTTGTAGACGACCACGGAGGCGCCGTCGGACACCGCGATCCCCGCCGCCTCCTGACCGCGGTGCTGGAGGGCGTACAGACCGAAATAGGTCAGCTTCGCGACCTCCTCCCCCGGCGCCCAGACACCGAAGACGCCACAGGCGTCCTGAGGTCCGGGAGATTGGGGATCGAGGTCGTGCGTCAGCCGTCCATCACCGCGAGGCACCCCCTGATGGTAGCGGGCCGGCCGACATCGACGGGGACGGATGGAGTGAGCGCGGCCACTGTCGCCCGCGTCCACGCGGAACTGCGGTGCCGCGTGGTGCGTTGTCCCACGCAGGTCCCCGCCAGCCGGCGACAGGAGACAGCGGATGCCGACCGACCGGCCCGACCCGGGCGACTTCCTCGAGCAGGCCCAGCGGATGCTGCGTGAGCTGTTCGGCAACCCACGCGAGGGCGACCAGCGGTGGTCGGAAGCGACGGGCCCGCGGCGCGGGTCCGAGGCGGGTGACCGGCTGAGCGCCGAGGAACGGCGGGAGAACCTGACGTTCTCGCTGGCGACGCGCGCCGTCGAGGCGCTCGAAGACCTGGCGCTCGATGTCGCCGCGATCCGCCAGCGCCTCGAGCGCACCGGCTCGCAGACCCAGGACCGACGCCCGGACGGGCACGACGCGCCGGGGAAGTGACGCTCAGTCCCCGTCGACGCTCACACCACGTTCGGCATTTCGGCGGCGATCGACGTGTCGTCGCCGTGCCCGGTCTTCACCACGGTGTCGGCGGGCAGCGCGAAGAGCCGCTCACGGATCGAGCGGAGGATCGTCGGGTGGTCGCTGTAGGAGCGTCCGGTCGCCCCGGGACCGCCACAGAACAGCGTGTCGCCGGTGAACACCGTGCCGAGGTCCGGGGCGTGCAGGCACGTGCTGCCCGGCGAGTGGCCGGGCGTGTGCAACGCGATCAGTGTCGTCCCGGCGACCGACAGCCGCGTGCCGTCACCGAGCTCCTCGTCCGGGGTGGCGTCGGGGCGCGACGCCCCGTAGACCTGGTCCCACAGCATCCGGTCCTCGGAGTTGAACCAGATCGGCGCGCCGGTGGCATCGCGCAGGGCCACCGCCGCGGTGATGTGGTCGTTGTGCCCGTGGGTGAGCACGATGCCGCCGACCCGCCGCCCGCCGATCGCGCTCAGGATCGGCGCGGCGTCGTGCGGCGCGTCGACGACGAGCACCTCCTCGTCGTCGCCGACCAGCCACACGTTGTTCTCGACGTCGAAGTCCTGCCCGTCGAGGCTGAAGACGCCTGGGACGACGACCCTGTCGATGCGGGTCACGGGAAGACCACCACGCTCCGCAGCACCTCGCCCTTGTGCATCTTGTCGAAGGCCTCCTCCACGTCGCCCAGGCCGATCGTCTCCGAGACGAAGGCGTCGAGGTCGAAACGACCCTGCAGGTAGAGGTCGATCAGCATCGGGAAGTCGCGGCTGGGCAGGCAGTCGCCGTACCAGGAGGACTTGATGGAACCGCCGCGGCCGAACACCTCGATGAGGGGGAGTTCGATCGTCATGTCGGGGGTGGGGACGCCGACCAGCACGACCCGGCCGGCGAGGTCGCGGGCGTGGAACGCCTGCTCGAACAC